>JANPLX010000022.1:0-22097 GCA_031422495.1 Polaromonas sp.
ATCGTGCTCATTTTTGGGGGCGATAAAAGTAAATTTTCCGTCAAAAATGCAATGTTGTCAGAGATGGCGGAAATGCTATCGGGCGAAGCTTTGCCCTACGCCACGTTGATGTACGTGTGGTGCAACAAACGCGAGCCTGGAAGTGTTGTCGTCAATCCTAGAACTGACAGAATACGCAGCATCGTAGTGGAGTCAGGCGCAAGAAATTTGCGTCAATGGTTAGACTACGAACGAAATATTCGAGCCGACTATGAAAAAGCGTTCGGTGAAGCGCCAGGAGATTTACTGCGCGTCGGCATCATGACCGACAGTGACAACACACAATCACAAACAGTCGCCTCATACGGGTCTATGCACTTTGGAAAAAACAAGAAATAAATAATCGGTCGAATAGTTCTGTCTCATGGAAAATCCTATGTCGATTTGGCACATTAAATGCTAGGATAGATTTATTTATACGGTGCAAAATATTAAATGCTCGCTTTCGTGCTCAGACGATTACTTCAAGCCATGGTGGTGATGGTAGTCGTGTCTTTCATAGCATTCATGCTCTTCCAATTTGTTGGGGATCCTGTCCAATCCTTATTAGGTGTTGATGCGCTGCCAGACCAAATCACACAACTACGCACTGACTTGGGTTTGGACAAGCCTTTCATTGTTCAGTTTTGGCATTTTTTAGGCAACGCTGTTCAAGGCGAGTTTGGCATCAGCTACCGACAAGGTGCAAAAGTATCACGTTTGATCGCTGAGCGCTTACCTGCCACATTGGAGTTGGCTTTTGTTGCCGTCTTCTTGGCGTTGATAGTGGGCATTCCTATGGGTGTTTATGCGGCGCTCAAACGTGGCTCTTTTTTGAGTCAAATGTTCATGACGATCTCGCTACTTGGCGTGTCACTCCCTACATTTTTAATCGGCATTTTGTTGATTTTGGTGTTCGCTGTCTGGCTGGGCGTGTTGCCAAGTTTTGGCAGAGGCGACACGACGCAGCTAGGTTGGTGGAGCACGGGTTTGCTGACGGTCGATGGTTTGAAGCACATTGTCTTACCTGCCATCACGTTGGCGGTCTTCCAGCTGACATTGATCATGCGTTTGGTGCGTGCAGAAATGCTAGAAGTGCTGCGCACTGATTACATCAAGTTTGCGCGGGCACGCGGCTTGTCTGACAGTTCTATCCATTTCAGTCATGCGCTTAAAAACACCTTGGTACCTGTGATCACCATCATTGGTTTGCAATTGGGTGCGGTTATTGCGTTTGCCATCATTACCGAGTCGGTTTTCCAGTGGCCAGGCATGGGGTTGTTGTTTATACAAGCAGTCACGTTTGCCGATATTCCCGTGATGGCCGCCTACTTATGTCTGATCGCGCTGATCTTTGTGGTGATTAATTTGGTGGTTGATTTGCTCTATTTTGCCGTTGATCCGCGTCTGAGTTTCAGCAATGCGGGAGGTCATTGATGACGTCAGCGCGCAGTTTAGGCGCAGGTCGTGCGTTTGCACATATTGCTAAGTTTCACCCTGAGTTAACCGCGTTTAGGCGCGATTTGCATGCGCATCCAGAGCTGGGTTTTGAAGAGGTCTACACATCAGGCCGCGTTGAGCAGGCTGTGCGTTTGTGCGGCGTGGATGAGGTGCACACTGGGATTGGCAAAACGGGTGTGGTTGCTATCATTCGTGGCCAAACAAATACCTCTAACAAGATGATTGCTCTGCGCGCAGATATGGACGCTTTGCCGCTTCAAGAACACAACGACGTGTCTTGGAAATCAAGCAAGCAAGGCCTCATGCATGCCTGCGGGCACGATGGACATACAACAATGCTGGTCGGCGCTGCGCGCTATCTTGCGGAAACACGCAATTTTGACGGTACTGCCGTGTTGATTTTTCAGCCCGGTGAGGAAGGGTACGCGGGCGCGCGGGCGATGATTCAAGATGGTCTGTTCGAGCGCTTTCCTGCGCAGGCGGCCTATGCGATACACAACTCGCCAGAAACCGAAGCTGGCGTCATAGGCATCACGCCAGGTCCGATGCAGGCAGCTGTAGATCGCATCGAAATCATCATCACGGGCAAAGGTGGCCATGGTGCACGACCGCAAAATTGTATCGACCCTATTTTGGTGGCAGCGCACATCATCACCGCTGTGCAAAGCATTGCCTCGCGCAACGTGGCTGCTGTTGACCAAGTGGTCGTCAGTATTTGCTCTGTACAAGGCGGTAACCCAGGCGCAATGAGTGTGATTCCTGGAGCTGTAAATTTGGTAGGCACTGTGCGCACCTATCGCACAGAGATTCAAGATTTGGTTGAACAACGGCTTCGTGCGCTATGTGAGTCTGTCGCTGCAGGCTTTGGCGCTCAGGCTACTGTCATTTACGAGCGGGTTTACCCCGCTACCGTAAACACCTTGCCCGAGGCACAATTTGCGTCGGATGTGGCTGCAAGCTTAGTCAGTGAGTCGCGCGTGATTCGCAATATGGCACCTAGCATGGGCGGAGAAGATTTCTCGTTCATGCTGCAAGTGGTTCCTGGTGCGTATATGCGATTAGGCCAAGGTAGCCCGAATGGCTGCTATTTGCACAATAGCAGATATGACTTCAATGATGATGTTTTGCCGCTGGGAAGTGCTTTGTATGCCAGTTTGATAGAGCAGTCAATGCCCGTTCTTGGTTAGTTTATGTTTTTTATATTTTAAAATAAGTAATTCGTATAATTGGAGAAAATCATGAATTTTAAGAAAAAAATAGTTGTAGCCGGCGTATTATATGCTTTTAGCGCTATGATTTTTGTAGCTTCAGCAGTGACTTTAAGAATTGCAAATCAAGGTGATGCATTATCCTTAGATCCGCATTCACTTAACGAATCATTGCAGCTGACGGTACTAACCAATGTTTACGAGCCGTTGGTAACGCGTGATCGCGATTACAAACTAGTTCCAGCGTTAGCAACTGACTGGAAGCAAACATCGCCTACGGTTTGGCGCTTTAATCTGCGCAAAAACGTGCAGTTCCATGACGGTACGCCATTCACTGCAGACGATGTGATTTTCAATTATGAGCGCGCAAAAGACGTTGGCTCTGACATGAAAAGCTACGTCGGACAAATCAAAGAAGTCAAAAAAATTGACGACCATACGGTAGATTTTGTACTGAATAATCCGTTTCCTATCTTGCCTGAATTATTCACTGGCTGGCTACAGATGAGCAAAAAGTGGTGCGAAACTAACCAAGCCACCAAACCCGTTGATCGCCGCAAAGGCATTGAAAACGCTGCATCATTCCGCGCCAATGGAACAGGACCTTACCGAGCACGCGAACGCCAGCCAAATATTCGTACCGTGTTTTCTCGCAGCGGCAACTACTGGGGTAAGGTTGATGGAAACGTTGATGAAGTCATCTTCACGCCGATTGGCAACGACAGCACGCGCGTAGCCGCATTGCTGTCTGGTGAAATTGACATCATGGACCCCGTACCTGTGCAAGACGTTGCTCGCGTTCAGTCAAATGCTAATCTCAAAGTGTTACAAGGTTCCGAGTTGCGAATTATCTTTTTGGGCATGGACCAAAAGCGCGACGAATTACTTTTTTCAAATGTGAAAGGTAAAAACCCATTCAAAGACATTCGCGTGCGCAAAGCGTTTTACCAAGCGATTGATATTGAAGGCATTAAAAAGACAGTCATGCGCGGTGCTTCTGTACCTGCAGCCATGCTGGTACCACCGCAAGTAAAAGGCCATGCCGCTGATTTAGCGACTCGTATTCCTTATGATGTCGAGGCAGCGAAAAAACTGATGACGGAAGCGGGCTACGGTGCCGGGTTTGAATTGAAGATGAATTGCCCGAATGATCGCTATGTCAACGATGGCGAAATTTGCCAAACAGTGGCTGCTAACTTGTCAAAAATTGGCGTGAAAATTAATTTAGAAGCCGAAACCAAAGGCACCTATTTCCCCAAAATTTTGAGCCGAAATACCAGTTTTTATATGCTTGGATGGACCAGTAGCACGGTAGATGCGCACAACGTGATGAATCCAATCATGGCGTCACCTGGCGAAGGCGGTCGTGGCCAGTTCAATCTAGGCGCTTATAGCAATCCAAAAATCGATGAACTCACAGTCAAAGTAGGATCTGAAACAGACGATGTCAAACGCAACGCCATGATTCGCGAAGCGCTGAAGATTCATCAAGACGATATTGGGCATTTGCCATTGCACCAACAGTCGCTTAGCTGGGGCGCTAAAAAGAGCATTGATTTGGTGCAATTACCAGGTAATGAAATGCCTTGGAAATTTATCAAAGTAAATAAATAAAAATTTAAAACTAGCTTAGTTCGAAATTTAAAACAATTAATTGTAAAGTTTGCATGTGAACACCATTGTGAAGTCTCAACCAAGGTCAAGCCTTGTAACGTGGTGGCATAGCGATGTAGGCCACAGTTTTCGCAATTCTCCCCTTGCGATGACTGCAGCTGCCGTTGCATTTTTCTGTGTCTTTTGCGCTGTCTTTGCGGGCTTTGTCGCGCCACATAACCCGTTTGACTTGACCACACTTGAGTTGAGCAATGCTCGTCTGCCGCCTGCATGGTACGACACAGGCACCTCAAAATTCGTTTTTGGCACAGACGATCAAGGCCGTGATATTTTGTCCGCTTTGATGTACGGCGCGCGCATTTCATTGGCCGTTGGTATTATTTCTGTGATTTTGTCTGTGCTCATTGGCGTCAGCTTCGGCTTGCTTGCTGGGTTTTTAGGCGGCTGGGTCGATACTTTTTTGATGCGTTTGTGCGATGTGATGCTCTCTTTTCCTCCCATTTTGGTCGCTTTGTTGATTGCGGGTGTAGGTCGTGCACTTTTCCCGAATGCGCAGGACAGCTTGGCGCTGGGGGTCTTGGTTGTTTCTATCACATTGACTGGCTGGGTTCAGTATGCGCGTACGGTGCGTGGCACGACAATGGTGGAGCGCAATAAAGAATATGTGCAAGCCGCGCGCGTCACCGGCGTGAGTTCATCACGAATCATGCGCAAGCATGTTTTGCCAAATGTTTTAGGCCCTGTGTTGGTATTGGCTACGATTCAAGTCGCAACAGCCATCATCATTGAAGCAACGTTGTCATTTTTAGGCGTTGGGTCACCGCCAACCGCACCATCTCTAGGGACATTGATTCGCGTTGGCAATGATTATTTATTTTCTGGCGAATGGTGGATAGCACTGTTCCCTGGCATGATGTTGGTCGTCATTGCCTTGAGTGTCAATTTGTTGGGCGATTGGTTGCGAGATGCGCTTAATCCAAAGCTGCGGTGAAGTATTTTAAATTTATCCTGACATGTCTTTCATGACGACAACCGAACAAAAGCAACCCTTACTTCAAGTTAAAAACTTGGTGATTGAATTTCCAAACCGTCATGGCACACTGCGTGCGATAGACGATATTTCATTTGACATTGCTCCTGGAGAAATTTTAGGTGTAGTGGGAGAGTCCGGCGCTGGAAAGTCACTCACAGGTGCCGCGATTATTGGTTTGTTGGAGCCACCAGGACGCATCGCCAGTGGTCAAATCATTCTGGAAGGCCAGCGAATTGACCAGCTTAGTCATGAGCATATGCGTCATGTGCGCGGTAAACGCATCGGAGCTATTTTTCAGGACCCGTTGACTTCGTTGAATCCCTTGTTCAGTGTTGGCAGACAGTTGACTGAAACAATATTGGCACATTTACCAGTTAGCAAAGCAGAAGCCCGCGACCGTGCAATTTCGCTGTTACAAGACACAGGTATTCCAGCAGCTGAACAGCGTATCGATCATTTTCCACACCAATTCAGTGGTGGCATGCGCCAGCGTGTGGTGATTGCACTTGCCTTAGCAGCAGAGCCGAAATTAATTGTTGCTGATGAGCCAACAACTGCTTTGGATGTCTCTATCCAAGCGCAGATCATCAGCTTGCTTAAAGATATTTGCAAAAAACGGGGTGCGGCAGTGATGTTGATCACGCATGACATGGGCGTTATCGCTGAAACGTGCGACCGTGTCGCTGTGCTCTATGCAGGCCGTATTGCTGAAATCGGCTCTGTTCATGAAGTGATTAACCACCCCAAACATCCATACACGGCTGGTTTGATGGCAGCCATACCAGATATTGAGATAGACAGAGAGTATTTACACCAAATCGATGGCGCTATGCCACGCTTAAATGCAATACCTACTGGATGCGCTTTCAATCCGCGCTGCGAAAAAGTGATGGATAAATGCCACATTGTTCGCCCTAGCTTGGTTTACACGGGGACCACCCACGCCGCCTGTTGGTTGCATGCTGAAGTCTTATAAATACTATGAATAATATAGCTATTAAGGCAATAAATACGCCGGCTACAGATGAAAATGCTGCTAAAAATATATTGGTTAAAGCCAATGATTTGGCGATGAGCTTTGATGTGTCGCCACCGTGGCTGAACCGTGTTATTGAACGTAAACCGCGCCTATTACTTCATGCTGTTGACGGTGTGAGTTTCGAGATTGAAAAAGGTAAAACTTTGGCTTTGGTGGGAGAGTCAGGTTGTGGCAAAAGCACCGTTGCGCGATTACTGGTTGGTTTGTATCAGCCTACGCGTGGCGATTTTATTTTTGATGGCCAAGATGCGCACGCTGCCTACAAAACGCCTGAAGGCTTGAAGTTACGCCGTCGCGTTCAAATGATTTTTCAGGACCCGTATGCGAGCTTGAACCCACGCTGGCTGGTAGAAGATATTGTGGGCGAGCCTTTGCTAGAGCATGGCATCGTCACTGAAACAGCTGCCTTGAAGAAACGGGTAGGTGAGTTGCTGCAATCGGTGGGACTGAGCCCGTTCGATGGTGTCAAATATCCGCATCAATTCTCGGGTGGTCAGCGACAACGTATTTCTATTGCTCGGGCATTGGCCACGCAGCCTGACTTCTTGGTTTGTGACGAACCCACTTCAGCGCTCGACGTCAGCGTGCAAGCTCAAGTGCTGAATATTATGAAGGACTTGCAGCGCAACCTAGGTTTGACTTACTTATTCATTTCGCACAACTTGGCAGTTGTTCGTCACGTAAGCGATCATGTTGGCGTGATGTATTTAGGCCGCTTGGTGGAGTTAGCAGAGAAGCAGACCTTGTTTGAAAATCCACGGCATCCCTACACTCGCATGTTGTTAGAGGCTATCCCGAAGATGCACGATACGGGCAAGCAACGTACTGCGGTTCAAGGCGAGGTGCCAAACCCATTGAACCCACCCAGTGGCTGTGCTTTTAATCCACGTTGCCCACTTGCAAACGACCGCTGCCGTGTTGAGAGACCACAATTACTGTCTATCCAAGGCATCAAAGTGGCCTGCCATGCGGTTGAAGAAAACCGTCTATAAAAGACGTGGTTTAGATTAAGCGTAGCGTTTACTGCGCAAGTTGTTTTTCATGCTTTGCAACTTAGGTTGCAAAGTAGCGCCACCGATACGCAAGGCTACGCAGGTTGCCAAAATATCTATAATTAACAAATGCATTAAGCGCGACACCATGGGGCTATATCGGTCAAAACCTTCCGGGTGATCGGCTGCCAAGTGAATGTGGCCTGCAGCTGCCAGTGGCGATCCACTGGTGGTGATCACAATCGTTGTTGCGCCATTTTTACGCGCAATATCGCAGGCATCCATTAGATCTCGGGTTCTGCCTGAGTTGGAAATAATAACGACGCAATCACCTGCACCTAAAAGGGAAGCGCTCATGACCTGCATATGACCGTCGCTGTAGGCAATTGTGTTGACACCAAGCCGAAAAAATTTGTGCTGTGCATCCTGCGCAACGATGCCAGAGTTACCTGCACCAAAAAATTCTATACGCTTGCCAGTCGTGAAGGTTTCAGCCAAAACCGTCACCGCTTTCTCGATGGATCCCGTGCTGGCGTCGTTTCTGTATTTTAAAAATGCGGCCACGGTGTTATCGATGACTTTGACCATGATATCGCCCGTTTTGTCGTCAGCATCTACACTGCGGTGAATGAAGGGAACGCCCTCGTTCACGCTGCCAGCGAGTTTGAGTTTGAAGTCAGACAAACCGTCGTAACCCATGCTGCGACAGAATCGAACAACCGTAGGTTTACTAACATGTGCTTTGTCCGCTAGTGTGCTGATTGGCAACTTCGCAAATGCTCGCGGATCACTCAGCACGAGTTTGCCGACGCGTTGCTCAGCGGGCGCTAGAGAGCTCAAAGAAGCTTTTACGCGATCTAGCATTCTTCACTCCAGCAAAAGCCATCTTTAGCAATCATGGCACTAGAAGCACTTGGCCCCCAACTACCGGAAGCGTAAGAGCGTGGGCCCTGCGTATCGGCTTTCCAAGCGTCCAAAATAGGCTCTACCCAGCGCCACGCACATTCTTGTTCATCGCTGCGCACGAAAAGATTCAAGCGTCCAGCCAGAACGTCTAGCAACAAACGCTCGTATGCACCCACGCGTTCATTACCGAAGCGCTTGTCAAAATCCAGATCGAGTTGAACGGGTACCAGCGTTTGTGAATTTTTACTCGCATGGGTACGCTGATTGGCACCTTGAGAAAATAAATGCAACTCTAAGCCATCCTTGGGCTGGAGGTTAATGACCAAGCGATTTGCTGCACCTGCCGGCGATTGGTAAATAGCATGAGGTGCTGGCCTGAAATTGATCACAATCGAAGCATCGCGTGCAGCCAAGCGCTTACCTGTACGGATGTAGAAAGGCACACCAGCCCATCGCCAGTTGGCTATTTCGCATCGAAGCGCTACAAAAGTTTCTGTATGACTTTCAGGATGAACTCCCTTTTCCTGTAAATAACCTGGGACTGGCTGCCCATTGATCGTGCCAGCAGCGTACTGCCCACGAATCACATGGTCGCGCAATGTATCCGCTGACCATGGTTTTAGTGAGCGCAAGACTTTGTGTTTTTCATCACGAATCGCGTCAGCATGTGAGTTGATCGGTGGCTCCATACCGATCGCACAAAGCAGTTGCAAAGCGTGGTTTTGCACCATGTCACGCAGCGCCCCCGTATTCTCGTAAAACGCGCCGCGAGACTCGACGCCCAAGTCCTCTGCAATCGTGATTTGAATATTTGCTATATTTTCTCTGCGCCAAAGCGGTTCAAACAATGAGTTTCCAAAGCGTAACGCAAATAAGTTTTGAACAGAAGGTTTGCCTAAATAGTGGTCAATGCGAAAAACTTGGTTTTCAGTTAATACGCGTCTCACAGTGTCATTGATAACGCGGTTGGAGGCTAAATCATGTCCCAAGGGTTTTTCTAGCACCACCCGAGTGCGTGGCCCATTTAAGCCGGCAATCGCAATTTGCTCGCATACCGTCGTGAACAGAGCAGGTGCGGTTGCAACGTACATCACAACCGTGTCTGCATGTCGTGAATTTAACGTCGCGGACAAGTTGGCGTAATACTCGCTTTTCGACAAATCCATTTGCAAGTAAAACAAATTCGTGGCGAAACGATCAAATTCGTCGCTATTCGGTCGCTTGGTGGGGTCGACAGCATCAAAACGCGTCTTGATCTGGGTTCGATAAGCTTCATCGGTCATCGCTTCACGGCCAACGCCAATGATGCGCCCGTCCGTGGGTAAGCTGCCATGTCGAAACGCTTGAAACATAGCCGGTAAGAGTTTGCGCCATGCCAAATCGCCTGTGCCACCGAATATAACCAAGTCAAAACTCATGATTTTCCCGATAAATGATGTAACTGCGAAGCCAAAAAGTTAGAGTATCAGTGTAACTCAGTTTCATAAACTGATCAATAAATTATAAAAATTCAATTCAACAGCACCTGTTTCATTGATGAATTAAGTGTTTTCCCCTATGTATTCGGCAAGGCAGTTGGGTAAGATTCGATGGTAACTTAATTACTTTTAAACTCTATCTAATATGAAACTCAAAATTTCTCATATATTCAAAGCAGTCGCTATATTATTTATAGCTAATGGTTCTTTAAATGCTTGGGCTGATGGCCAGGTCAACATCATTTGTTCAGTTCAAGCTGAGCATTGCAATATGATAGCTACCGTTTACGCTCGTACGTCGGGTACCAAGGTCAATATGTCTATGAAAGGGTCTGGAGAAGCCTTGGCACAGTTGATCGCTGAAAAGGAAAATCCAAAGACCGATATTTGGTATGGCGGTACGGGTGACCCGCATTTGCAAGCTGCTGAGGCTGGTTTGTCTATGGAATATAAATCGCCCTCGTTGCCTCAGTTGTACCCTTGGGCGCAGCAACAAGCAGCGCAGTCTGGCTATAAGACGATTGGCATTTATACAGGCCCGCTAGGTTTTGGTTACAACACTGAGTTGTTAGCCAAGAAAAAATTACCAGTTCCGAAATCTTGGGCTGATTTGTTGAAGCCTGAATACAAGGGCGACATACAAGTTGCTAATCCAGCCTCCAGCGGCACCGCTTACACCATGATTGCTACGCTGGTTCAGCTCATGGGTGAAGACAAAGCGTTTGAGTACATGAAGTCTTTGCATAAAAACATCAGCCAGTACACCCGTTCAGGTACGGGCCCTATCAAGGCAGTTGCGCGCGGCGAAACGGCAGTCTCCATCAGCTTTGTACATGATGGCCCAGGCGAAAAAATGCAAGGCTTTCCCGTTGAAACAATCACGCCTTCAGAGGGCACCGGTGCTGAAATTGGCTCTATGAGCATCATCAAAGGCGCACGCAATATGGATGCGGCTAAGAAGTTTTACGAATGGGCGATCACACCTTCAGCGCAGGAAATGGCGGCTGCCGCGAAGCAGTTTCAGTTGCCATCTAACAAGGCCACCAAGGTAGACCCGCGTGTACCTGATTTCAAAAAAATCAAATTCATTAACTACGACTACGCGAAATATGGCGCTTCTACTGAGCGTCGCCGTTTGATTGCCAAGTGGGAAAAAGAAGTGAATTCTTTGCCGCGATAAGCAATAGGTGGTGACATTTAAGTAGCGCATTTGGTGTTTTTGAGGTCTGAATGAAAAATAATCCTACCGTTAAAGTACCCGGGCAGGCTGTCAACAGTGGTATTTGGTGGTGGATTGCGCTTGGCGCATTGGCCTATATAGGCTTTCCTTGGTACGCCATTCAAGACACTAACGGGTTGTTGTCGATTCCACAAGTATTTTCAAACGATCAAGCTGGCAATGGTTTGATGCAGATTTTTGCTTACAAGCGCACTTGGTTAGGCGTGGGAGTTGGTGCGCTATTCGTAGCGGCTATGGCGGCAACTATGCGGCCTAACAAACAACAAGGGGCCCTGTTGCTGATGGCTGGCGGGCTGGGTATGGTGGGCCTGATGGTTTCTGGTTTCTCCATCGGCGCCAAAGGCTGGTCGTTTGAGACTTTGAACAGTAGCTTCGGCGAATTGGGCGTTGCCCAGTTTGGTATCGGTTGGGGCGGATTTCTGGCTTTGGCTTCGGTTGTCGTCATCATGGCCTTCGGCGTGGCGCGTTTAGGCTACTTTAAAGGCGATTTGTTCATCGCGGCTGCTGTCGTGGCCTGTGGTTTCATGCTCGCGCTGTTTATTTTGTTTCCAGTACTTAAAGCTTTGAGTAGTGCCTTTAAGTTAGAAGATGGCGGTTGGTCCATCGTTGCTTTGTGGGATCGTATTGCGAGTGAGCGAAACTTTGGACTCAGTTGTTTGGCTGGTGGCCAGCGTTGTGGTGTCGCATGGAACACCCTGTTTTTAGGCTTGATGACGGCTACCAGCACCGTGATTTTGGCAACCTTGATGGCGCTGATGTCCGAGCGTGCCAGCAAACGATTCGCAAAACCACTGAATATTTTGGCGCTGTTGCCCATCATCACGCCACCGTTTGTGGTTGGTTTGGGTTTGATTTTGTTGTTTGGTCGCGCTGGTGTCGTCAACCAATTTCTTGAATTTGCTTTTGGCATTCAACCTACGCGTTGGTTTTACGGATGGTTTGGCGTTTGGGTGGCACAAACTTTTGCATTCACACCCATTGCTTATATGATCATGCGTGGCGTGGTTCAAGGGATTGCACCTAGCTTAGAAGAAGCCGCACAAACCTTGCGAGCCACGCCAAATCAAACGTTTATGACCGTCACGTTGCCGCTGTTGAAACCAGGTTTGGCCAATGCATTTTTAGTCGGCTTTATTGAAAGCATGGCTGATTTTGGTAACCCAATCGTCGTAGGCGGACAGTTCTCTGTACTGAGCACTGAGATTTTCTTTGCTATCGTCGGCGCGCAGTATGACCAAGGCCGTGCCGCTTCCTTGGCTTGGATATTGACGTTATTCGCACTCACTATATTTGTTATTCAACGCACTGTATTGGGCAACAAAAACTACACCACTGTGAGCGGCAAAGGCGATGGCGGTATCGCGATGGGCTTACCTCAAAATGTCAAGCGCTTGGTATATGCCACAGCACTACCTTGGATGGCGTTCACAGTTGTTGTTTACTTATTTGCATTCGCAGGTGGCTTCGTCAAAACTTGGGGTCGCGACTACACATTGACTTTAGAACATTTTAGAACTGCGTTTTCACTCGAATGGGCAGAGCATGGCTTGGTATGGGCGGGAACAGCATGGAACTCACTCTTCACAACGCTCAAGCTCGCTGCGATATCCGCTCCCATGACTGCTACTGCTGGTCTATTGATTGCCTATTTGCTGGCGCGTACTGAGTTTAAGGGGCAGCGTTTGTTTGAATTCGCTGCACTTTTGGCTTTTGCGATACCTGGTACGGTGTTGGGTGTCAGTTATATTTTGGCGTTCAATATTCCCCCGTTTGAATTAACGGGTACCGCGTTGATTATTATTTTATGCTTTATGTTTCGCAACCTGCCAGTGGGCGTGCGGGCGGGAGCTGCAGCCTTCAAGCAGTTAGACAAATCGCTAGACGAAGCGTCGATGATGTTGCGCGCAGGCAGTGTGCAAACCTTACGCTATGTGGTGCTGCCTTTGCTGAAGCCCGCACTGGTTGCAGCCTTGGTTTACAGCTTTGTGCGCGCCATCACCACGGTGTCCGCTGTGATCTTCTTGGTGACGGCGGAAAACGAGTTAGCCACAACCTACATCATTGGCCGTGTAGGAAATGGCGACTATGGTGTCGCGTTGGCTTATTGCACGGTGCTGATGATTTTGATGTCGCTTGCTATTGCGCTGATTCAATTCTTAGTGGGTGAACGTAAGTTGGGTCGTCGTAAAGCTGGCGCGCCGACGGTAGCTATTGCTGCGCATTAGTCTCATATAGAGGACAGATGCCGCAACTAACCACAAGAAATTACAAGAAGCTACAAAAAATTCGAAGAGAAAAATATGAACCACGGTGTTGAATTTAAAAATATCACAAAGCGCTATGGAACGGACGCATCTGCCCCATTGGCTGTCAAAGGAATTACTTTTGAAATCAAAAAAGGAAGTCTGACCACGATTCTTGGCCCCTCAGGCTGCGGTAAAACGACCACTTTGCGTATGATCGCGGGTCTTGAATCGCCAACATCTGGCCAAATCATCATGGATGGACAAGACGTCACCACGCTTGGTCCAGCGCAGCGCAATGTCAGCATGATGTTCCAAAGCTACGCCTTGTTTCCGCACATGAATGTTGCGGAAAACGTGATGTATGGACTCAAAATGTCAGGTATCGCCAAAGATGAGGCGCGAAGCCGTGGCGGTGAAGCTTTAAAAAATGTTGGCTTGGTCGGCTTTGATGATAGATTGCCCAGCGAATTATCAGGCGGTCAGCAGCAACGCGTCGCACTAGCGCGCGCGCTGGTTTTAGAGCCTGCCGTGCTCTTGTTTGACGAGCCATTGTCAAACTTGGACGCCCGCTTGCGTCGTGAAATGCGCGAAGAAATTCGTGGTTTGCAGCAACGCTTGAAGCTCACTGTCGCATACGTCACGCATGACCAAAGCGAAGCATTGGCTGTGAGTGACCAAATCATCGTGATGGACCACGGCATCATCGCCCAGCGCGGCACACCGCAAGATTTGTACGAGCGCCCACAAACTGAATTTGTCGCTGGCTTTATGGGCGAAGCGATGCTGTTTCCGGCAACTGCATTGGCAAACGGCGCGGTGCAAGTCGGCTCCATGCAAATCAAGCCACGCAATGCCATTCCTGCCGGTGCGATCAAAGTAGCGGTGCGCCCTGAAGCATGGCAAATCCATCGAGCTGGTGATGGCATGGCTGCCATTCTGGTGAAATCAGCTTACTTAGGCAGCTTTTATGAATACAGTTTTGACACAGAATTAGGCAAGATTTTTGTCGTTTCACCTGATTTGACGGATGTTTTGCCCCTAGGTGCAGAAGTCAAGCTCAGCTTAGCGTCGCATGGCGTATCCGTGGTAGCTGCGACTTGAAGACAGCTATTGCAGTGTCATAAATTTGGTAACCAAGTTGATGCTTTTGCTGCTATTTAAGCTGTGTTTTTGAGGTTTACAGCGACATAATGCGCTATGAAGCAAGAAAACAAAATCGCTAGCCAACTTGATCAACTCAAGCAATTCACCACAGTGGTTGCAGACACAGGTGATTTCCTGCAAATCAGCGCCTCCAAGCCGCGTGATGCTACGACCAACCCGTCGTTGATTCTGAAAGCCGTGCAAAAGCCTGAATACGCACCGTTGTTGGCAGCTTCGGTCGCAGCGTACCAAGGCAAGTCGTTGGACGCTTTAGACGATATCGTGGATCACTTGTTGGTGAGCTTCGGCGTCAAGATTTTGGGCATCGTGCCAGGCCGCGTATCGACGGAGATCGACGCACGTTTGAGTTTTGACACGCCCGCTATGGTGGCGCGCGCCTTGAAAACCATTGCTTTGTACCGCGACCATGGCATTGCTTCCGACCGCGTGCTCATCAAAGTTGCCTCGACCTGGGAAGGCATTCAAGCCGCCGCCGAGTTAGAGCGCGCTGGCATTCGCACCAATTTGACGCTGCTGTTCTCCTTTTGCCAAGCCGTCGCCTGTGGCCAAGCCAAGGTGCAACTGATCTCGCCCTTCGTAGGCCGCATTTATGACTGGTATAAAAAATCAGCAGGAGTCGATTGGGTTGAAGCTGACAAAGCTGGCGCGAACGATCCAGGTGTGCAATCTGTCATCGCGATTTACAACTACTACAAAAAACACGGCATCACAACCGAGGTGATGGGCGCCAGCTTTCGCAATGTGGGGCAAATCATCGCCTTGGCGGGTTGCGATTTGTTGACGATCAGCCCTGAATTGCTCGCGCAGTTAGCCGCTACTGATGCGCCTTTGACCCGCGCAATCGCTCCTGAAAGCGCTAAAACCTTGGATATTCCCGCCATCAGCTACAACGAAGCCAGCTTTCGCTTGGCTTTGAACGAAGATGCGATGGCGACGGACAAGCTCGCTGAAGGCATTCGCGCTTTCTGCGCTGATACTGCCAAGCTTGAAAAACTGATTTTGGCCGCGCGATGAGTATTTCTAAACCAATTCTCCCATTGCCAAACGGCCGAACTCGTGGTGACCAAACCGTTGCATGGGTAGCGCTGCAGCAGCATTTTGACAAAACTGGCAAACATTTTGACGCCAGAGATGCTTTTGACGCTGATTCGACCCGTTTTGAAAAGCTAAGCCAACAAGCCCCTTACGTTTTTGCTGATCTATCCAAAAATCGGCTGGATGCGGCCGCGCAAGCTTTGTTGCTCGATTTGGCACGTCAAAGCGGCGTGGAAGCGCACCGAGAAGCCATGTTTGCAGGTTACAAGGTGAACAACGCCGAAAACCGTGCTGTGATGCACTGGTTGCTTAGGCGAGGTAATAAACGCGATAAAAGTGCTAAAAATGAAGATAATTCGCTTATAGCCGGTGTATTTGTTGACTCAACAGCTATTAATAGTATAGCAAATAAAGATATAAACAAAGAATTAAATAAAGAAGTAGAGGCTGATCTAACCTTGGTTCAGCAAACCCTAACTTCGATGCTGGCGTACGCCGAGCAGATCCGTGCAGACGCGCAGATCACCGACATCGTCAACATCGGCATAGGTGGCTCAGACCTCGGACCGCAAATGGCGGTGCTGGCTTTGGACAGCTTTGCAGCAGCCAACAAACGCCTCCATTTTGTGTCGAACGTCGATGGCCATGAGCTAGCGGCGGTGCTCAAAAACCTCAAAGCTGAGAACACCTTGTTCCTCATCGCCTCAAAAACCTTCACCACCGTCGAAACCATGACCAACGCCTCGTCTGTTAAAGCTTGGTTCGAGGAGAATTATGGCGACAAAAGCTCACTTTTAACGAAGAATAAAGGTGTTTCACGTCATTTTGCGGCATTAACCACCAATGTTGCTGCCGCCAACGCCTTTGGCATCAGCACCACTTTTGGTTTCTGGGATTGGGTGGGTGGTCGTTATTCTTTGTGGTCAGCGATTGGGTTGCCCGTGGCGATAGCCGTGGGTGAGGAGGGTTTCAAAGACATGCTGGCGGGTGCAAACGCGATGGATGAGCACTTTCGCACAGCGCCACTTGAGAGCAATCTGCCCGTCAAGCTCGGTTTGTTAGACGTTTGGTACCGCAATTTCCACGGCTTTACCAGCCGCTGCGTGGCGCCCTACCACAGCGCTTTGAAGCGTTTGCCGGCGTATTTGCAGCAGCTAGAGATGGAAAGCAATGGCAAACAAGTCGATGCCAATGGCCAAGCGCTGTCGTTTTCGACCTCTGCGGTCGTTTGGGGCGAGCCGGGCACGAACGGCCAGCACGCGTTTTTCCAAATGTTGCACCAAGGCACCGATGTGGTGCCGGTCGAATTTATTGCCGTTAAACAAGCCCGCCACAGCTTGCCTGGGCATCAGCAGCGCCTACTCGCCAACGCGGTCGCGCAGGCGCAGGCACTGATGATGGGCAAGGAAGACGCGGGCGGTCATAAAAACTTCCCTGGCAACCGCCCGAGTACGACGCTGCTGTTGGAAGATCTGACGCCAGCTAGCCTAGGTGCGCTGATTGCCCTGTACGAACACCGCGTATTCGTCGCAGGCAGCGTGTGGGGCATCAACAGCTTTGACCAATGGGGCGTGGAGCTGGGCAAGGTGCTGGCGGTGGATATTGAAAAGCGTATGTCATCTGGCGACATGTCTGGGCTGGATGGATCTACGCAAGGGCTGCTTAAAATGCTATGTAAATAATAGCTGCTTAGTCAATAAATACGGCGGCAACAGTCAAATTAATCGCTATTTCTGCCACATCACGCCTGTATCGCTCAATATCGCATCCAGCGGTACATCGTGCGCTTCAGGGGTGAAATCTTCCACCCAGCCGTTGCTGTAACCTAATCCTACGGTTATGGGCTGGGGTTGCAATGTCGCCAACGTGCGGTCATAAAAGCCACCACCGTAGCCCAAACGGAATCCGCCCGGTCCAAAACCCACGCATGGGACGAACAACAGTGTCGGAACAACAACACCCGTGTCTTTCGGCTTCGGAATGCCGTAAGCGTCCTCTTCCATCGGGCAGCCGGGGTACCAAGTATGAAAGGTTAAGGTTTTATGAACTTTGTCGATTACCGGCAGACCGATTTTGCAGGGTGACCTGATGGCTGCATTTTCTGTAGCAACATGTGTAACGTATTCGCCAGCTACAGGCTCATTTGCATGATGTACTGAGGTTAATGCAGCATCTTCTTGCCAGCGGTAGAGTGCGGGCAGCGGGTCAAATTCGCCTTTGATCGGCCAATAAGCGCCAATCACCGTATCTGTCCTGCCAAAGAGCCAAATCCTCATCACGCGTTGTAACAAATCGGCGCGATGTAGTCTATCGGGTAAATTCAAGCGTTGTTCTATCAATGCTTTGCGAATCGCGGCTTTATCCATTATTCTTACCTTTATGACAATTACATATTTTCCGCCCAGAGCCCTGATTTTGACAGCACTTTTGTCTGTTCTGTCAATTACAAGTTTTGCCCAAACAAACGCTGAGTCACGGACTGATTCGCGTACTGATAACGTACTTATCGAGATGAACGCCGCTTACAAAAAGCTCGATAAAAAACGCTTGTCAGATTTGTTGCCGCAAGCCAGTGGCCACAGCTTAGAGCCGTGGGCAGCTTATTGGGAGCTGAAAGCACGGCTTGAGGAAGCGTCTGATGCCGATGTCCAGCGCTTTTTGGCACGCTATGTCGGCACCTACCAAGAAGACCGCATGCGCAACGACTGGTTGATGCTGCTAGGACAACGGCGCGATTGGAGCAACTTTGCCGCGCAATACCCGCAATACCGCATGCGCGACGACAAAGAAGTGCGCTGCTACGCACTCTTTGTTGACCACCTGCAAAACCCGCAAAGTACAGGTGCTTTAACGGGTTCTGCACCGGCCGAACGTGCCATGGAAGTGCGTAAACTCTGGTGGGGACTCAAAGATGCCGACGATGGCTGCAACTTGGCGGCTGACCGCTTGATCAAAGACCCCAACACAACACAAACGGGCATGAGTGCGCAAGACGCATTCATCAAAGCGCGCATCGCCACCGAGGTTAACCGCGCCCGCGCTGCTAAAAACGCGCTGCAAATCGTGATGGGCTCAAAAAATTCGCGCAGCGAAGAAGCCCTGCATGACATCTTGCGAACAGCCGCGGGCAATGCAGACAGCGCAGCCGAAGAATTGAGAAAAAAAATTACGCGCTTCAATGCAGAACAAATCAACTGGGCGTGGGGCGCGGTCGGCAAACAAGCTGCGCTAAGTCAAAACTCCCAAGCCGCCAATTATTTTGCCAACGTCAGCAATGACTTAGAGTTGAACGACGATACACTGGGCTGGAAAGTACGCGCCACCTTGCGCGCTAGCAGCAAACCGAATTGGCAAACCGTGTACAACGCTATCAGCGCCATGAGCGAAGAGACGCAAAAAGACGCCATTTGGACCTACTGGAAAGCCCGCGCTTTGAAAGCCCGTTTGGCGCATGGCGAAGCCAATGTCCTGTTTGAACGTATCGCCAGCGTGCGCGGGTTTTATGAGCAATTGGCATTGGAAGAGTTGGGTCGAAAAATCACCGTTCCTGAGCGTCCACCTGAATTGACGCCACTTGAAAAAGGCATGGCTCGCCAAAACGCAGGTCTTAACCGCGCTTTGACCGCGATTGCCATTGGCCTGCGGTCTGAAGGTGTCCGCGAGTGGAACTACAGCACCAATTTGACCAACTCAGCCGGACAAGCGGGCGGCATGAACGACCGCGAGCTGCTCGCCGCCGCGCAGTACGCTTGCGAGCGTGAGGTGTGGGACCGCTGCATCAACACCAGCGAGCGCACCAAAACCGTCATCGATTTTGAGCAACGCTTCCCTATGCCGTTTAGGAATTCGGTGGTCAAACGCGCTGGAGATATCAACCTTGACCCCGCCTACGTCTACGGCTTGATTCGCCAAGAAAGCCGCTTCATCATGGACGCCCGTTCGCATGTGGGCGCTTCGGGCTTGATGCAAGTCATGCCCGCCACCGCAAAATGGACGGCCAAGAAAATCGGTTTGGTCAATTTCACCGCAGATCAAATCACCGACCGGGAAACCAACATCGCCATCGGCACCGGATATTTAAAATTGGTGTTGGACGACTTTGCTGGATCCATGCCCTTGGCTGCTGCGGCCTACAACGCGGGCCCGAGCCGCCCACGCGCTTGGCGCAACGGCGCGATGGTGGAAACCGCCATTTGGGCAGAAAACGTGCCCTTTGCCGAAACGCGTGATTACGTCAAAAAAGTGTTGAGCAACACCACCAACTACGCCGCGATTTTGACAGGGCAGCCCCAATCGCTTAAAAGTCGTCTAGGTATGGTTGGACCACTGAGTTCGAATGCGCCTGCTGCGAATGCGGATTTACCGTAACGGCTAAAATTTCAGCAACTGCCGTGATACCCTCATGGCTATGAAAAATAAGCTCGAAAAAATACTCGTTTTAGGTGGTACAGGCTTTGTAGGCCGCCACGTGTGCGAAAAGCTCGCCAGTTTGAACCTGCGAGTCACCGTGCCGACGCGCAGGCGCAGCAATGCACAAAGTATTCAACTGCTGCCCATGTTGGATGTGCTGGAAGCGAATATCCATGACCCAGCCGCTCTCGCCGCGCTGGTCGCAGGGCATGACGCGGTTGTCAACTTGGTGGCGATTTTGCATGGTGATGAAGTGGCTTTTGAGCGCACCCATGTTACTTTGCCAACAAGCTTGGTGGCTGCTTGCAAGCAGGCCGGCGTGAAACGCATCGTTCATGTTAGCGCCTTGGGAGCAGGGCTTGAGGCGCCATCGATGTACCAGCGTAGCAAAGCGCGCGGTGAAGCGATTTTGCAGTCCTCCGGTTTAGATCTAACAGTGCTGCGCCCGAGCGTCATTTTTGGCGCTGATGACAAGTTTCTGAACCTATTTGCCAAGCTGCAATCCGTGTTTCCCGTGATGCCTTTGGCCGGTGCTGCCACGCGCTTTCAGCCAGTGTGGGTTGAAGACGTGGCACAAGCGGTGGTGAATAGTTTGGTCAATTTTGACAGTTTCGATGCGGACTTCGACAAGCCACGCAACACCGTTTTTGAAGCTTGCGGCCCTGATGTGTTGACGCTGAAAGAACTGGTTCAACTCTCCGCCATTTCGGCCAATGTGAACAACGGCCGACCCCGCCCCGTTCTGTCTTTACCGCCTTTCTTGGGCACATTGCAAGCCATGGCCATGCGCTTGCTGCCAGGTGAACCCCTCATCAGCCAAGACAACCTTGATTCCATGAAGGTTGACAATGTTGCCAGCGGTAAACTGCCCGGTTTGCAAGCCTTAGGCATCACGCCCAGCGCATTGGCTGCGATTGTGCCAACCTATTTAGGCAACCGCAGTGTTTTACGGCAACAGTTGGCTTTTCGCAAAACAGCAGGCAGGTTTTAATCATGTTGAAACTCTATATCGGCAACAAAAACTACTCCTCCTGGTCCATGCGCCCCTGGGTACTGCTCACGCAAGCGGGCATTCCGTTTGAAGAGGTGATGGTGCGGTTTGACTCGTTTGATGCAGATTCCAAATTCAAAAAAACTATATCTGCTGTCAGCCCCACAGGCAAGGTTCCTGCTTTGGTTGACACTTCAGTTTCGGGTGATTTGAAGATTTGGGACACTTTAGCCATCGCCGAATACGCCGCCGAGCAATTCCCAGAAAAAAATCTGTGGCCGAAAGACAAAGCTGCCCGAGCCATTGCCCGCAGTGTTTGCGCCGAAATGCACGCAGGCTTCACCGGCTTGCGCGGCAATTGCCCCATGAACATCGAAGCCTCGTTACCAGATATCGGACAAATCATCTGGCGCGACAAACCCGCCGTTAAGGTTGACGTGAAACGCATCGTCGAGCTGTGGACCGATTTACTATTAAAGTACAAAGGTCCGATGCTCTTCGGCGAATTCTCCGCCGCCGACGCCTACTTCGCTCCGGTCTGCATGCGGTTCAATACCTACGCTTTGCCACTACCTAAAAACATCGCTGATTACGTGGCGAGAGTGACCAATTTACCAGCCGTGCAAGCATGGATAAAAGCTGCTTTGGCTGAAAAAGATTTTGTGGCGATGGACGAGCCCTACAGAATAAACATATGAAATGTCGCGGAGATACAACAAAAAACAACAATGCTGAATAATAATTAATTATCGACATATCTCGATGTGATTTTTTTAATTTTGGAGTTTTTATGTTGCAAAAAATGCGTGTTTTGTTGTTGGTTTGCATTGCGAGTGTTTTGGCGGCTTGCGGCGGCGGTGGTGGCGATGACACGCCAAATTTTGCAGGTACATATCAACTCAGCACTGCTGTTGTTAGTTCAAACACATGCGGCACTTCAGTTGCAAACATTCCTGCTAGCCAAGGGGGCGTTACTCAAAATGGTCGGAATATCACATGGGTTGAATCATCTGGCAGCTATACTGGTTCGGTAGATACAGACAACGGGGGGTTCACGGCTATCACTTCTGGTAGTGGTGCTCTCATCACGCTTTCCCTGCGCTCAACTGGTGGTAATAGCTACGCGGCCAAGTTGACGGCATCTGGTGCATGCACGATTGTTTGGACTGGAACTGCTGTAAAAACTTCTTGATTTAAATAATCTGAAGTATTCGTTCCCGCTAAACTACCACCATGCAAATTTACGTGGTGGGTGGTGCTGC
>JANPLX010000023.1:0-41736 GCA_031422495.1 Polaromonas sp.
CGTCGGTGCCTGTGAAAAATGCAAAGGCTTTGGCCGCGTCATTGGCGTGGACTACGGCCTGGTCATCCCCAACGACAAGTTGACCTTGCGTGCCGGTGCCATCAAAACCATGCAGACCCCCGCCTGGAAAGAGTGCCAGGACGACCTGATGCGCCATGCCGAAGCGGCGGGCATCCCGCGCGACACGCCGTATTACAAACTGACTGAAGAGCACAAGCACTGGGTCATCAACGGCTCGCCGAACTGGAACGGCAAGTGGAACCAGCACTGGTTTGGCGTCAAACGCTTCTTTGAGTATCTGGAGACCAAGTCTTACAAAATGCACATCCGCGTGCTGCTGTCCAAGTACCGCAGCTACACGACGTGTGAGACCTGTAACGGCGCGCGCTTGAAAACCAATAGTTTGATTTGGCGAATTGGCAGCAAGCCCGATGCCGATGCTGTGCTGTCGCCAAGCAAGCGATTTTTACCGAGTGGTACCAAGTGGTCACGAGATCAATTAGAAGCCCTGCCGGGCTTGTGCCTACACGACCTGATGCTGCTGTCGATTGACAAGCTGCGGCTGTTCTTCGGTCGGCAAGTCGTAGAGCATGCTGTTGGCACGGATACCTCGCGCAGTGCGACTTCAGGCGATCAGCAAGCTTTGGCGATGTTGCATGAAGAAATCAACACCCGCCTCAAATACCTGTGCGACGTTGGCATTGGCTACCTTAGCCTGGACCGCCAAAGCCGCACCTTGAGCGGCGGTGAAGTGCAGCGTATCAACCTCACCACGGCTTTGGGCACATCGCTGGTAAACACCTTGTTTGTTTTGGACGAGCCGAGCATAGGGCTGCATCCGCGTGACATGGGGCGCATCACCCAAGCCATGCTGCGTCTGCGCGATGCGGGTAACACCCTGGTGGTGGTCGAGCATGACCCAGCAGTGATGCTGGCTGCCGACCGCATGATTGACATGGGCCCCGGTCCAGGCGAGCGCGGTGGCCAAATCGTGTTCGACGGTACGACGGAGCAGTTGCGCCATGCCGACACCTTGACCGGAGCCTATTTGGGCGGACGCAAACAAATCGGCATGGGGTTCCAGCGTTTGGTGAGCGACAGCACGCCACGTTTAATCCTCGAAGGCGCTCGCGAGCACAACCTCAAAAACGTCACGGTTGACCTGCCTTTGCAGCGACTTGTGACCATCACCGGCGTCAGCGGGTCGGGCAAGTCGAGTCTGGTGCAGGATATTCTGGCCCCGGCGTTGCTCCGATACTTCGGTAAAGCCACGGACACGCCCGGTTTGCACGACCGCCTTCTGGGCGCAGACCACCTCAGCGAGGTGGTGTTTGTCGATCAATCTCCTATCGGAAAAACCGCCCGTTCCAACCCCGCCAGTTACGTGGGCGCGTGGGATGCCGTGCGTGAACTGTTTGCGCAGGCACCTTTGGCCAAACAGCGCGGTTACACCACCTCCAAATTCAGCTTTAACAGTGGCGATGGCCGCTGTGCCTTGTGCGGTGGTTCGGGTTTTGAGCACATCGAAATGCAGTTTTTGAGTGATGTGTATTTGCGTTGCCAAGATTGCAATGGTTTGCGTTATCGTCCCGAAGTGTTGGAAGTTCGTATTGAGCGCAAAGGCAAGAACCTCAACGTTGCCGATGTGCTGGCCTTGACTGTCAACGAGGCCGCTGCCATCTTTGCGGCTGACCGCGACGTCATCCGCGCCCTGCAACCCATCGTCGATGTGGGTTTGGAATACGTCAAACTTGGCCAACCAGTGCCCACGTTGTCGGGTGGGGAAGCGCAGCGCTTAAAGCTCGCGGGATTTTTAGCCGAAGCAGCCAAAAGCGGCAGTTCCAGTCGGCAGCCCGTCGCCAAAAAAGGCACGCTGTTCCTGTTTGACGAGCCCACCACCGGTTTGCACTTCGACGACATCGCCAAGCTTATGCGCGCCCTGCGCAAGCTGCAGGACGCGGGCCACTCTCTCATCATCATCGAGCACAACCTAGATGTGATCCGCTCCAGCGACTGGCTGGTTGACTTGGGTCCTGAAGGCGGCGAGGCGGGCGGCGAGGTTGTCGCCGTCGGTACGCCAGATGACCTGCGCCGCCACCCCAGTTCGCACACTGGCAAAGCCCTGCGCGATTACGATAGCGCCCTAGGGTTGGGTACGCACGGCGTGGCGGAGAAGGGCGGCTGGGTCATGCCAGCGCAGGTCTTGACACCGCCAGTCCATGCAGAAAACACGCACATTCAGATCGTCAACGCCAAAGAGCACAACCTCAAATCCCTCAGCGTCAACATCCCGCACGGCCAGTTCACGGTGGTCACGGGCGTCAGCGGTTCGGGTAAATCGACCTTGGCCTTTGATATTTTGTTCAACGAAGGCCAGCGCCGCTACTTGGAAAGCCTGAACGCCTACGCCCGCAGCATCGTGCAGCCGGCAGGGCGGCCTGAGGTGGACGCGGTCTACGGCATTCCGCCGACAGTGGCGATCGAGCAGCGTCTCAGCCGGGGTGGCCGCAAGTCCACCGTCGGCACTACCACCGAGGTGTGGCATTTCCTGCGCCTGCTGTATGTCAAACTGGGTATCCAGCACTGCATCCACGACGGTGCCGCCGTGCAACCGCAAACGCCCGACAGCATCGTTTCGCAGTTGCTGAAAAACTTCAAAGGCCAACACATTGGCTTGCTGGCCCCGCTGGTCATCAACCGCAAAGGCGTCTACACCGAGCTGGCCGACTGGGCGCGGCCGCGTGGCTACACCCACCTGCGGGTCGATGGCAACTTTTTGCCGACGACCGGCTTCCCGCGCATCGACCGCTTCAAAGAACACAGCATAGAGCTGCCGGTGGCGAGTTTGGATATCACGGCAGCCAACGAAGCCGCTTTGCGTGTGGCATTGACAGTGGCGTTGGAGCACGGCAAAGGCGTGGTCTATGTGCTGAGCGACCTGGCCGGTCTGAGTAGCGCGATGGAAGACGGTGCGGAGACCTCAAAAATCGGCAAACTCAGCGTGTTTTCCACCAAACGCGCCTGCCCCGTCTGCAGCACCAGTTACGCCGAGCTCGACCCGCGCCTGTTCAGCTACAACAGCAAACACGGCTGGTGCCCCGATTGCGTCGGCACCGGCGTGCAACTCACCAAAGACCAGCGCAAGGTGTTTGATGACTCGGTCAAGGAAGACAACGGCGGCCGTGAGCAAACCTTTGCCGAACCCGATGCCGACGACGTCACCACCCACGCCTGCGCCAGCTGCAACGGCACACGGCTCAACTCAACAGCGCGGGCGGTGAAGTTTGACGCTTCAGTGGCTCATCCTGATGGCATCAGCATCACCGACATTGCCGCGCTGAGCGTGACCGATATCCACCACTGGATCGCCAAACTGCAAGTCGCCAACCGACTGAGCCAGCGCGAGATGGACATCGCCCGCGATTTGCTCCCCGAAATCAAGGGACGACTGGAGTTTCTGGAAGAAGTCGGGTTGGGCTACCTCACCCTCGACCGGGGCGCGCCCACCCTCAGCGGTGGCGAAGCGCAGCGCATCCGCCTGGCCGCACAACTGGGCAGCAATCTGCAGGGCGTCTGCTATGTGCTGGACGAACCCACCATTGGCCTGCACGCCCGCGACAACCAGATCTTGCTGCGCGCCCTGCACAAACTGGGCGACAAAGGCAACACGCTGGTGGTGGTGGAGCATGACGTGGACACCATACGCGCCGCCTCGCACATCATCGACATCGGCCCCAGTGCCGGCAAGCGTGGTGGCCGGCTGGTAGCCGAAGGGACGGTGGACGATGTGATGAATGCGCCTGACTCACAAACCGGCCGCTACCTGATGCACGCCATCAAGCACCCGCTGCAAACCCGTCGCATTGTCGAAAAAAGTGAAACGCAAGCTTGGATTGACGTGCAAGGCGCGACCATGCACAACCTGCAAAACGTCAACGTGCAGATTCCGCTGCAGCGCCTGGTCGCCATCACCGGCGTCTCCGGCTCCGGTAAATCCACCCTGGCGCGCGAGGTGATGCTGACCAACGTCCATGCTGCCGTGGCGCAAAAGGCGACTAAAGCGGGGCGCGATGCCGCTGCGGCTGGCAAACACCCTGTCTGGGTGGGTTGTGCAGATGTATCAGGTTATTCGATCGTTGATCGTGTGCTGGAAGTCGACCAAACCCCCATCGGGAAAACGCCGCGCAGTTGCCCCGCCACCTACATCGGCTTTTGGGACACCATCCGCAAGCTGTTTGCCGAAACGCTGGAGGCCAAAGCACGGGGCTACGCCGCCGGGCGTTTCAGCTTCAATGCCGGTGATGGTAGATGCTCAGGCTGCGATGGCCAGGGCATCCGCACCATCGCCATGAGCTTTTTGCCCGATGTGAAGGTCAAATGCGAGGTCTGCCACGGGGCCCGCTTCAACCCCGAGACGCTGGCCGTCACCTGGCGTGGCAAAAGCATTGGTGACGTGCTGCAGATGGAGGTGGACGAAGCGGTCGACTTCTTCGCCGCCATGCCCAACATCAGCCACCCGCTGCAACTGCTCAAAGACGTGGGGCTGGGTTATTTGACGCTGGGTCAACCGTCACCCACGCTCAGCGGTGGCGAAGCACAGCGCATCAAGCTGGTGACGGAACTGAGCAAAGTGCGCGACGACATCACCCGCCGTGGTCAAAAACCGCCGCACACCCTGTATGTGCTGGACGAGCCGACAGTGGGCCTGCACATGGCGGACGTGGAGAAACTCATCCATGTGCTGCACCGCCTGGTCAACGGTGGCCACAGCGTGGTGGTGATTGAGCACGACTTGGACGTGATTGCCGAAGCCGATTGGGTCATCGACCTCGGCCCCGACGGCGGTAAAGCCGGCGGTCAGGTGGTGGCTGCGACGACGCCCGAAGGCGTGGTCAAACTGAAAACCCACACGGGGGTGGCTTTGAAGGCGGTTTTGGCGAGGAAGTAAGCTAGGTTCGGGGTGTTACGGATTCACATAACTCCCCGACTTGCCCCCATGCTTCTCCAGCACCCGCACATCGGTCATGGTCATGCCACGGTCGACTGCTTTGCACATGTCGTAGATGGTGAGCAGGGCGACTTGTACCGCAGTCAGGGCTTCCATTTCTACACCGGTTTGACCGACGGTTTCTACCGTGGCGGTGCAGATGATAGCTCTATTTTGACTATTTTCGGTATTAGTTGACGTATTTATTGCCTCTTCAGCTATAAAATTAATAGCAACTCGGGTTAAAGCAAGTGGGTGGCAAAGTGGAATCAAATCGCTTGTTTTCTTTGCGCCCTGAATGCCGGCAATCCGCGCAATACCTAAAACATCGCCTTTTTTGGCTGTTCCCGCTTCAATCAACGCAAAGGTCGCTGGTAACATGGTGATGCGGCCTTGGGCGACTGCGATGCGGTGCGTCTCGGCCTTGGCGGCGACGTCAACCATGTGGGCCTGGCCTTGGGCATCGAAATGGGTCAAATATGGGGAAGTTTCAGGGGAATTAATAGTCATGAGCGCTATCATAAGGCTGTGAAATCAATTTTTAATACCCTTTCGAAGCAAAATTCAGCCAAAAAACACAAGCTAGCCTTCGCCGCACTGTTGTTGCTCGGATTGGCCAGCCCCAGTGTGACATTGGGGCAGTCTTCCAAGCCACCCAATGCCAAATCCACCCCACTTTTGGGTGTCGGCGAAGACGGCGACTTGTCTTTGGGCGCTGAGCGACGAATGGGCGACGCGATTGCCAAGCAAATATACCGCGACCCTGATTACTTGGACGACCCGCTGCTGAATGAATATGTCGACAGCATCTGGCAATCACTCCTCAAAGCCGCCCGAGCCAGAGGGGAATTGACAGCGGAGATGGACGAACGCTTCGCTTGGCGCGTGATACTGGCGCGGGACCGCACCGTCAACGCTTTTGCACTGCCAGGCGGCTATTTTGGCGTGCATTTGGGGCTGATTGGACTGGTGGCGAATCGGGACGAGCTGGCATCTGTCCTCGCGCACGAGTTAACACACGTCACGCAGCGGCATATTTCGCGTTCGATTGCCAAGCAAAGTCAGCAAACGCCAGTCATGATCGCGGCGATGATTTTGGGCGCTGTGGCGGCGCGTAAAAATCCAGATGCGGTCAATGCTGTCATCACCGGCTCGCAAGCCGTGGCGATACAAGGACAGCTCAACTTTTCACGCGACATGGAGCGCGAGGCTGATCGCATCGGGCTGGGGTTGATGCAGCCTGCAGGTTTCGAGCCGCAAGGTTTTGTGGGTATGTTTGAGAAGCTGCAGCAATCTGCACGACTCAGCGACAGCGGCAACTTTCCCTACTTACGCAGCCACCCCATGACGACCGAACGCATGGGCGACATGCAGTCGCGCTTGTTGATTCAAGAAAGCAAAACTGCGAAACTCGCCGCTGCCGAACCCAGTTTGCAGCACGCCATGATGGTCGCTCGCGCCCGCGTCTTGGTCGAACCCGGTGTAGATGTGCTGCGGCAGTGGGCAGCCGAACCGCAAGCGGCTGGCTTTGCTTCGTTTAGCAAATCGCGCCAAGTCGCCAGTTTGTACGCGGCCGCGTTGGCAACCCTCAAACTGCGCGAGCTAAATCGTGCAAATGACTATATAAATAGATTAAAAATCGCTGTAGTCAGCGATATATATGGCTTATATGCTACTAAATTAATAGCGATTGAGGTGAAGTTGGCGGCAAATGACAGCGCCGCTGCGTTGGTTTTGCTCGATGCCAATACAGCAGGTCGGCGTTTAAGCCGGCCAGAATTATTCGCGCAATCGCAAGTGTATATCGCTGCTAAGCAAGCCCAAGTGGCTGCGCAAAACCTGCAAACTTGGGTGGCTGTACACCCAACGGATTCGCCCGCTTGGCAGCTTTTAGCCAACAGTTACAGCGCCGCCGGCCAACCACTGCGAGCGATTCGGGCCGATGCGGAAGCGCAAGTGGCGCTACTAGATTACACCGCAGCGATAGACCGCTTCAAAGCTGCGCAAGAATGGGTGCGCTCTAATGCAGCGTCGCAAGCGAGCCGAGATTTCATGGAAGAGTCAATTGTTGACGTTCGTACACGTCAGGTGCAAGAACTGCTGAAACAACAGATCAAAGACGAGAAAGAAGCTGCGAAATAAAGAATCTATGTTGAGAAGCTAAATAAGCTTTTTTGAAAGCTTATTTGGGAAGCTTACTTTTTCGAAAATAAGCTGTCCAGCGCCGTGTTGATCAAATAGCTCAACACCGAGTAAATCAGTGAGCCAATCAATGCCGCTTTGAAACCCGACACGTTAAAGCCGTCAAGCAGGTACGCGGCACCCCAAAACATCAGTGCGTTGATGACAAACAAGAACAACCCAACAGTGATAACCGTGACCGGCAGCGTCAAAATCACCAATATGGGCTTGACAAAGGTGTTCAGCAAGCCGATGACGAAGGCGGCAAGCAGTGCGGACTGAAAGCTGATTACCGCCACCCCGTCGTAAACATAAGCAACAAAAAGGAGGGCGGCGGCTAAAAGTAGCCATTTGGCGATAAGTTTCATGGCGCTATGTTACTGGATTTCTGAACTTAATAATATGACAATTGTCTGGTTTAAACTTTTACGTTATGATGGCAACTACTGATTATTTATACATATATTTTACCGATATTTTTACTGAAATTTTTTACTGAGTTTAGCCGTGAACGCTGCCATCCATATCACCGACATCGAAGCCGCCATCAACTACTGGCGCGAAAAGAGCCCTTCGCCCGATGGCATCACCTTGTGCCCAGAGTTACGAGCGCTGGCAACGGTTTACGCGTTGATGGTCTATCACCACCAAGACACGGCTGCGAGTGAAGGTTTTCCACCCAAAGCCATGGCTGCGTGGTTGGCTTGGTACGACACCACGCCTGACACACCTTGCATCGCTATCTGCTCCACCAGCCAGGGTGACGCGTTTTGCAAAGGCTGCGGTCGCACTTTCGAAGAGGTGCAACACTGGCCATCTATGACACCCGTAGAGAAGCGCGGTACCTGGCACCGCATCACCGACGAAGGCACAGCGTGGCGGTTTAACACCTATGCGGAGCGGGCGGCGGAAAGCAAAATGACCGCATAAGTCGATTTGCAACCTAAAAATAAGATAAATTCATCTTTAGTCGGCGTATTTATTGATTATATTGCTATTAAAAATATAGCAATTTAGCATTTTTCAAAAAATCTTATGTCGATTTTTAGCGCATCTAGCTGCGCCTATTTTTAGGTATTTTTTCTTAGTCATCATTCAAATTGTGTCGCAAATATTACGCTTGATACAAAATGACACATATCATGATTTTGTAGTCTAAATAAACTTAAAAACTACTTTAATAGCTATAAAAATGCACTTTCTCCTGTGCGACAAGACGTACTTAGCTGTCTTTTCTTCGGCAATTTGCGACTTTTATGTGTATGAATTGGGTATCAGACAGGGTATTGATCATTGTTGATGAAGTCTCCAAAATCATTACAAATGGCTTCAATAAATACGTAATTTGAAATAAAAAGTACACAAATGTGTTTTTTATCACGTAATTTACAAGTTAATTGACAACTCGATTTTATCGGATCACACACGCAAGGAGAAGCATCATGACAACACAAATTAAGAAATCTTACACAAGTCGCTACAGCGCGTTGCTGGCGTCATTGTTGCTGTCAGGTGCCTATCTAGCTCCCGCTTCTGTTCTACTGACAGGCGTTTTACATGCCTCGTCCGCATCTGCAAAGAGTGGCGATGATGATAGAGGATCTTCAGGTTCATCGGGCTCATCAGGCTCATCTGGTTCTGCTGGCCCGGCAGGCCCGGCAGGCTCTACGGGACCGGTAGGCCCTATGGGTCCAGCTGGCCCCTATGGACCTGTTGGTCCACGTGGTGATACAGGCGCTATAGGTGCAACTGGAGCAACAGGTCCAACAGGCGCAACAGGACCAACAGGACCAACAGGACCAAGAGGTTTTTCAGGTACGAATGGAAGCAGTGGTTCCAGTGGGACTAATGGAACCAATGGCACGAACGGTACGAATGGCACGAATGGTCTCAATGGTGCAAACGGCGTCAACGGAGCAAATGCAGCAAACGGTGCCAATGGCACAAACGGGGCTGACGGCTCAAAAGGTGATAAAGGCGACAAAGGCGACAAAGGCGACAAGGGCGATGCAGCACCTAACTCGGCCACCTTGTCACAGTTGGCAGACGTTGACCGCAAAGCCGCTCAACTCACCGCCATCGCTATGGCGACTGCCTATATGCCACTTCCTACGTCGGGTGACTGCGGCTTGGTTTACGTAGGCGCGGGTGTCGCTAAATCTGGCAGCGAAAACGGTTTTGCCATCGGGTTATCGACGCGTATCACCGAGCGCTTGTCTATCAAAGTGGGTGCTGGTGTATCAGGTTCGACCAGAGCGGGTGGCTTTGGTATTGGCTACGCTTTGGGTGGTGGCTCGGGCGGGTTTGAGCCTTGTGTGGGTAAGAAATAGTAAAATAAATACGCCTGTAGCCGGCGTATTTATTGCTTAAAATGCTATTTAAAAGATAGCAACTTTAACTGCTCTAACTGTTTTTGCTGTTTATAGCCAGCGCACGCACTCCACATCCACCGTGTTCGCGCCGTCGCTCATCATCAGCGCGCCTTCCTGAATCGTTGCCTGTAGCTGCATGCTGCGGGTGGCGAGCTTGGCTAATTCTTGCGATTGCAGGGTGGGAACGCGCCAGATTTGCAGGTTTTTAGCGCGATTCACCTTGTTTTCAATCGCCTTGAACCACACTTCAGCTGCGTGGTTAAAGCAATAAACCATCATGGAATCTGCCTTGCCACAGGCTTTTAAAATTGGCTTTTCTTCGGGGGCACCTACTTCGATCCACAAACGAGTCGCCTGCGTGAAATCACGCAACCAGACGTCTGGCTCATCCGGATTCGACAAACCCGCACCAAATGCCAAAGTACCATCGCCGCCACACACGGTTTGCAGTTGGTGCGCTTGCAAAGCCATAGCAACGAGGCGAATCATCATGCGTTCGTCCGTCTCGCTGGGGTGACGGGCTAGGGTGAAGGGGTGGTCGGCGTAGTAGTTGTGGTCAATGTCTGCGATCGACAAGCTGGCCTTGAAAATGGTGGATTTGATGGCCATAAATTTTTTATTGTTCTATGCCCGCTTCGCTAATTCGGCTGCTTTGCCGACGTAGCTTGCTGGCGTCATCGCTAATAGACGGGTTTTTTCGGTTTCTGGAATGTCCAGGCTGGCGATGAGTTTGTGCAAATCTGCCGCTGTCACGATGTTGCCACGGGTCGCTTCTTTGAGCTTTTCATACGCGCCCTGCACGCCGTAGCGGCGCATCACGGTTTGAATCGGTTCGGCCAACACTTCCCAAGCGTTGTCTAAATCATCAGCCAAAGCTTGTTCGTTGAGCTCCAATTTGTTGAGTCCAACCATCAATGAGCTGTACGCCAGCGCCGCATAACCCAGTGCCACACCCATGTTGCGCAGCACGGTGGAGTCGGTCAAATCGCGCTGCCAGCGGGAGATGGGTAGCTTTTCGCTGAGGTGGCGAAGCAGCGCATTGGCGAGTCCTAAATTGCCTTCAGCGTTCTCAAAATCAATCGGGTTCACCTTGTGCGGCATGGTGGACGAGCCAATCTCGCCCGCTTTCAGGCGCTGCTTGAAGTAGCCTAGGCTCACGTAGCCCCACACATCGCGGCTCCAGTCGATCAAAATCGTATTGGCGCGGGCGACGGCGTCGTACAGCTCGGCCATGTAGTCATGCGGCTCAATCTGGATGCTGTAAGGCTGGAAGGTCAGGCCTAGGCCAAAGGCACCAGTGGAGCCTGCGGTGGGCTCAGCGCGCTCAACCACGCCTTGGCTGAAATTTTCCCAGTCAAACGCGGGGTAAGCCGACAAATGCGCGTTGTAGTTGCCCACAGCGCCGTTCATTTTGGCCATCAAGTTGACTTTGGTGATGTTCTCGCGCGCTTTGACGAGGCGCACCAGTACGTTGGCCACTTCCTTGCCTACGGTGGTGGGGCTGGCAGTTTGGCCATGGGTGCGGCTCAGCATGGGCACAGCGGCAAAGCTGTGCGCCATCTCGCGCAGCTTGGCGATGATGCCGTCGATAGCCGGCAAGATCACTTGATCACGTGCACCTTTGAGCTGCAGGGCATGGCTGGTGTTGTTGATGTCCTCTGAAGTGCAGGCAAAGTGGATAAAGCCACGCATGGCGTGTAATTCGGGCAAAGCGTCAAATTTGCCTTTGATCCATTGCTTTTCTTCTCCAACGCCACCGTGGTAACCGGACAGCCAATATTCCACCGCCTTCACGTCGTGGTTGGTCACTTTTTCAATGTCTTTGATGGCTTGTGCGTCGGCTTCTGAAAAGTTAGCTAGGAGACCGACTAAGTAAGCGCGCGCTTCTTTGCTAAGTGGCTTGAATTCAGCAAAACCGGCGTCGCTCAAAGCGACGAACCACGTGATTTCGACTTGCACACGGCGCTGCATGTAGCCAAATTCGCTCATCAACGGGCGAAGATTGGCTAATTTTGCGGCGTAGCGGCCATCGAGTGGGGAAAGTGCAGTGAGGGCGCTGAGTGCTGAAATGGAGGAAATATTAGACGAGTTCATTCCCCAATTGTAGTCAGTGCCTGAACTTGCCGTCGTGGTTGACAAATGACAAATCTACAAACGCTAAACCTTGGTGGTTGCCAGGTGTGTAGAGAGCTTTCAAGCCATTCAACTCGAGCGCCGTGCCGTTCAGCGCGGTCACAAAACTGGCGCGTGTTAAATTAGTGCCAGCTTGTTGCAAAGCCAAAACCAAAGCTTTGGCAGTGATATAGCCTTCCAAGCTGCCATATGAAAATTCTTGCCCAGGTTTCAAACGCATAAATTCTTCTTGGTATTCTCGTGTGATCGCGGCTTTTCTCCCCCAAGGATTCGGTACGACTTGTGAAAAAACGATGCCTTCAGCCATCGGGCCAAGCTTTTTAGCCAGCTGCGCCGAGCCAGAATTCACCGCATAAATAGCCGATTTGTTACCGCTAGCACGCAGCTTGCGAATCAATGTTTCATAAATGCCAATGCCGCCATGGTTAAGTACCATTTGCGCCCCGCTATTAGCCATTTGCTTCGCATAGGCATCAAATTGTGCTTCTTTGATGTCTGATTTGAAGGGCATATCCAAAACCATTTTCATACCCAATTCTTCACAAATCAACTTGACGTTGGCTAAGTGCTGTTGGCCTGTTTCGGAATCTGAGCGTAAAAAGGCTACTTTGGTCATACCCAAGCTTTTAGCTTGCGTCAGCATGGCTCTAAATTCGTCGCGGTGCTCTGCCCGAACGGGATACACCAAAGCTTGGTGTGGGCGACGCAGCGTTGGTGAGCCAGCCATAGGGCCGAAAAAAGGCACTTTCAGCTCATTGGCCGCTTTCATCACGGCGGTGGACGGTCCGCCTTCAATCGAGCCAAACAAAATAAATACTTTGTCTTTTTCTACCAATTGCCGCGCATTGGCTTCGGCCAAGTCAGATTTGTTATCGTCATCCCGCGTTTTCAAAATAATATGCCGTCCGTTCACGCCGCCACGGATATTGATACCGCTCAAATAAACTTCCATGCCAGCCATCACGGCCACGCCATAATCGTTTTTACCACCTTGCAGGGTGATATTTTGACCAATCAAAATGCGGTTTTTAGAGACACCAACTTCAGCGCTAGCTTGGTGTGCACCGAGTAACGGGATGCATGCAAACAAAAATGATAGCAGCTTAGTCATACGTACCTCCGTTGAAATCGTTGAACAAAATGAGTCTTTTAGTTAACTTAATCAAATTTTAGTGTTGACTTAAGTAAATAACAATCTGTAAACTAAAGTTTCAACTTGTTAGCAACAAGTATTACATTCTTAAGGAATGTTTAAAATTAAAGCTTAAGCTTCGAACCTTGAGAATGTGTGCAAAAACTGACAAAACCACAACTTATATCGCGCTGAGATGATGAGTACGAAAATTCGCAGTTGTCCACTATAGAATGAAGATAACTGAGACTACGAATTGAACTGAATGTTAAAACTGATTGGCGCGACCACCAGCCCGTACGTGCGTAAAGTACGCATCATGATGGCTGAAAAGAAGCTCGAATACGCTTTTGTTGAAGAAAATGTGTGGGCGGTAGATACCACCATCAACCATGCCAACCCGCTGGGCAAAGTGCCGTGCTTGATTTTGGATGCGGGCGAAGCGCTGTTTGACTCGCGTGTGATTGTTGAATACCTCGATATTTTGTCGCCTGTCGGCAAGATGATTCCTGCCTCCGGCCGCGAGCGTGCAGAGGTGAAAACGTGGGAAGCTTTGGCAGACGGTTTGCTAGACGCCTCTATTTTGGCGCGCTTAGAAGCCACTTGGGCAGGCCGTACGGAAGAGCAGCGCAGCCTGAAATGGATAGACCGCCAGCTGACCAAAGTGGGCGACAGCCTCAAAGCGATGAGCGTGGGTTTGGGCGAGAAAGCTTTCTGCTCAGGCATTCACATGAGCCTAGCTGACATTGCTGTCGGCAGCGCATTGGGTTATTTAGATTTCCGATTCCCTGAGATCAAATGGCGCAACAGCTACCCTAACTTGGCCAAATTGCAAGAAAAGCTGATGCAGAAGCAAAGCTTTATCGATACGATTCCAGGTTAACTTAAATTTGAATTTCTAAGTTTGACTTTTTTAAGCAAAATCGTCTCCCGCCAAGACGCCAAAGCGCGGATCGCTGCCCTGCTGCAGCCCGTTGTTTTCACCAATGGCGTTTTCGATGTTTTGCACGCTGGCCATGTCACCTATCTCTCCCAAGCCCGTGCTTTGGGAGGCAGCTTGGTCGTTGCGTTGAACACAGACGCATCCGCCAAACGTCTAGGAAAGGGCCAAAACGACGTTGAGCGCCCCCTAAATAACGAAACTGACCGTGCAACTTTGATCGCAGCTCTCGAATCCGTCAGCCTAGTCACGTGGTTTGAGGAAGATACCCCGTTAGAGATCATCGACGAACTGCGCCCAGACGTCTTGGTCAAAGGCGGCGATTACGATATGGCGAAGTTGAAAGAGGCGCAGTTGGTGGAAAGCTACGGCGGCAAAGCGCTGGCGCTGCCGTTTGTTGCGGGGTATTCAACCACGGCGCTGGTTACCAAAATTCGGCAAAATCAGTCGTAAATCAGCAGCAAATCACAGGGAATGGGCTATTTCCACAGCTTATACAAGCTCTAGCCGGCGTATTTGTTGCCCAAGCAGCTATAAATTAAATAGCAAAATGCAAAAGTCGACTTTTTGTAGTTTTTTAAAAATTATTCGTCATTAGCCGGCGTATTTGTTGATTATTTAGCTATTAATTAAATAGCAAAAACGGCATTCCATAAAACCAACATGGCATCGCGTTCAATCTGCAAATCCGCTGCAGGAACTTGGGTAGGCGCTTCGTTCAAGCGCGCTAAGTGCTGCACATGGCGCAGGCTGCGGTAAGCGCTGGCGGCTGCTTCGCCTACGCCTTTGGGGAGCAAACCTGCAGCTTCTGCACGCTGCATGAGGGCGATGTTGCCGACATTTGCGCGAAGCTCAGGGTGCGCCGCGCTGTGGGCTAAGACGAGGTACTGAATGGCGAATTCGGCATCGACCATGCCGCCGGAGCTGTGCTTTACATCAAATTTCGCATCAAATTTTTCGGATTTAACAGGGTGAGCAGCGCGGACTTTATCGCGCATGGCGATGATTTCTTGCTTCAGGGCAACTAAATCACGTGTGGCACAGATGACGTTTTGGCGAACGGCGTCGAATTTCGCGCGGATTGGCTCGTGGCCAGCCACAAAGCGGGCGCGGGTCATGGCTTGGTGTTCCCAGGTCCAAGCGGTGTTGCTACCACGGTTTTCTTGGTAGTTGGCGAACGAAGCTGCGCTGGTGACCAACATGCCTGAGTTGCCGTTGGGGCGTAGCGCGGTGTCTATTTCAAACAAATCGCCTTCTGAGGTTTTGGTATCTAGCCAAGTGATGAGTTTTCGTACGAACGAGCTGTATATTTCAACAGCATTTTCATGGTCGTCTTCGTAAATGAAAACGATGTCTAAATCGCTACCGTAGCCCAACTCTTTGCCGCCCAGCTTGCCATAGCCAATAATGGCGATTTGCGGCACCTCAATATGTTTGTTTTTATAGCGCTGCCAGCACCAAGCAATGGTGATGCGCAGCACGGCGTCAGCCAAGCCGGTTAAATCGTCGGCCACTTGTTCGACGGTTAATCGGCCTTCAATGTCTCGTGCCAAGGTGCGAAACAGCTCGGCGTGGTGGGCGCGGCGCAGCAGGTTGAGTAGGGTCTCCACGTCGTCTTGGCCAGAAGCGACTAAGGCTTTGATGCGCATGGCAAGTTCGCTTTCAAACTCTGCAGCGTCAAAACGCTCGGTTAACCAAGCATCGCCCGCCAATTCGTCCATCACCCCAGGGTGCTGCAGTAAATACGTCGCTGGCCAGCGGGCACTGCCCAAAAGCTTGAGCAGGCGCTCGTGCACCACGGGGCGCTCCCACAAGAGTGCGAGGTAGCTGTCACGACGCAACAGAGGTTCTAAAAAATCAGCACTGCGCAGGGCGGCTAGTTCTGTGACACGGTCTTCTTGCAGCCATGCGGCAGTACGCTGTACTAAGCGTTGCAAGCGGGTTTTGGCTTCTTCGCGCAAGTTTAAAACGCGGGGGTGTTGCGCCAATTCAGCAACACGTTTGTCAAAGGCATCCGTATGTGTTGGTGCAGCCGTTATCGACAGGGGGTCTTTAGGGCTTCGAGGTGGGCAAATCTTGCATTCTTGCTCTGAATTGTTAGGGCTAGTCGTCTGCTGAAAACCGCCTAACAATTTGTCAAACTCATTGGCAACCAGCTCTCGGTGGGCATCTAAATCCGTCAAAAACGTACAGCTGTCGCTGTCACACTCCGCATAGCCCATGGTTTGCGCAATCCATTGCAAATCGGCATCTTCTGTTGGCATGGTGTGGGTTTGCTGGTCGTCTAGGTATTGAATGCGGTGTTCGACGCGGCGTAAAAAGTCATAGGCTTGGCAAAGTGCATCGGCTGTGGTTTGCGGCATCAATCCGGCGTGGGCGACGCGCTGAAGGGCGTCAAGTGTGGGTCGCATTCGTAATTCGGGAAATTGCCCTCCGCGCACCACTTGCAGCAACTGCACAGTGAATTCAATCTCTCTGATGCCACCGCGCGAGAGCTTCACATCATTAGCCCGCTCAGGCCGACCCGCACTGCGACGTTGCGCTTCTTGGCGAATTTGGCGGTGCAGCGTTCGTAGCGCTTCAAACACGTTGTAATCTAGGTATTTTCTAAAAACGAAGGGTAAAACCACATCGCGTAAGGCTTTGGCGGATTGATTTGCAATACTGCTTTGTGGCGCAACCACGCGGCTTTTCAGCCAAGCAAAGCGCTCCCATTCACGGCCTTGGTCTTGCAAATATTGCTCTAAACCAGCCAGTGAAACGGCGGCTGGGCCAGAGTTACCGTGCGGTCGTAGCGCCAAATCGACCCGAAAGACGAATCCGTGCTCGGTCGTGGCACCCACCAAGTCATAGATGATTTTGACGGCTTTACAAAAATACTCATGGTGCGTGATTTTATTGCGGCCTTCTTCGTTGCCAATCTTGATTCCGTTGGTTTCGCCATCTTGGTCGTAGATATAGATCAAGTCAATATCGCTGGAAACATTGAGTTCACGCGCGCCGAGCTTGCCCATGCCGACGATCCACATTTGAGCCGAATTCTCGGGCGCACCGTGGCGTGCGTCTAGCTCTGCATACGCAGTTGCCATCGCTATTTCTAGTGCAAATTCAGCCAAATTTGTCACGACTCGTGTAACAACGCTTAGCGCAACGTGTTGTTCGCAATCCAGCTTGATCAATCTGTGCATGACCAACTGGCGCACGATGCGCAGTGCTGCACTGACGTCGTTAGTTTGCAGGATCAAAGCTTCAAACGTAGTTTGCATACTGGCGCGCAGGGGTTCGCCCTCTGCGAGCAAGGTCAAATGTTCAGCATAACGCCGGTCTATGCGTTGAAAAAACCTCGAATAATTGGCAAAACCAGATCGGACACGGGCAATTTGTAAAACACGGTCTGAAGTACTATTTTTTGGTAAATCGTTAAAAAGCATGACATCTGCGCTTTACTGAGGAACTGTTGGTGTGTGCTGGCGTCATAATTAGAGCCTGTACGTATGAATCAACCCAACCAAACTTCCCGCACATTTTGGACTGTTACCGCCGCATTGAGCCGGCTGCTGCTGTGGTTGGCTATGGCAGTGTGGGTGATGTTTGCTTTGGCATGGATGGCATTGCATTGGGTGATTGTGCCTCGAATTGGGGAATTCCGCCCGCGACTAGAAATAGAGGTTTCTAAGGTTGTGGGTGTACCCGTACGCATTGGCGGTATCACCGCGACATCGGTCGGCATCATCCCGTCGTTTGAACTCAAAGATGTGGCTTTGCTGGATGCGGCAGGGCGAGAAGCTTTGAAGTTGCCGCGTGTTTTGGCGGCTGTGTCGCCAGCATCTTTGTTGCAGCTTGGCGTTGAACAAATAATGATTGAAGAGCCTGAGCTGGCTATTCGGCGTGATGTTAACGGCAAGTTAACTGTTGCTGGTTTGGATTTTTCAAAAGATGAAAAAGATTCTGGTGTTGCAGCCGATTGGTTTTTCTCACAACCTGAATTTGTCGTTCGTAATGGCAAGGTGCATTGGGTCGATGAGATGCCGAACGGCGCGCTGGGTGTACCACCACCGTTGACACTAACTCAAGTCGATTTTGTATCTCGCAACCCTTTGAACAAACATGAGTTGCGCTTGGACGCCACGCCGCCCGCGACGTGGGGCGAACGTTTTTCAATGCGCGGTTTGTTCTCCCAGTCATTGTTGTCGACCGATAAAGGCAAATTCAAGGATTGGACTGGGCAAGTTTTTGCAGATTTTTCGAAGATTGATGTCTCGGAGATCAGCCGCTATGTCAAGCTCAATGGTCAGTCTGGCAAAGGTGTTGGAGCTTTGAAGGCCTGGACCAACATAACTAAAGGTGAATGGATCAGCACGACTGCAGATGTGTCCTTGGCGCAAGTAGATGCAACACTAGGTAAAGGTTTGCAGCCATTAGCTTTGCAATCTATGTCGGGCAGGTTGATAGGCCGAAAACTGAATCATGGTTTTGAAGCTTCTACCCAAAATTTACAATTTCAAACGCAAGATGGGTTGCGCTGGCCCGGTGGCAATATGTTGTTTTCGCAAACCAACCCAACGCAAATACTGACTAAGACACCGACAGGTGATACTGAAACAGCCGATCCAACTCAGACCCTCAATGACTTCAAAGCTGACAAGCTAGATTTAGCCGTCATCAGTCTGATAGCAAACAAAATTCCCTTGGGTGCTACGACCCATGAGATGATCACAAGCTTGGCTCCGCAAGGCGCGGTTGAAACAATCACAGCACGTTGGCGTGGCTACATCGATGCGCCACAAGAATTGACGGCAAAAGGAAGAGTCAATGGTTTGCAAATTTCAGCGCTTCGCAATGCCAACAAAATTGGCGAAGGCATAGATGCCCATGATGCCATTGGTCGACCTGGCTTTCGTGGTGCAACGATAGACTTTGACTTGAGTTTAGCGGGTGGAAAAGCCAAGATTGCCATAGACAAAGGTGCGATTGAATTGCCTGGTATGTTTGACGAAGCAGTGATACCCATTGAAAAGTTGAGCAGTGATGTGACATGGAAAATTTCACAAGCTCCCGCTAAAAGCAAATCAAAGACTGCTGTTGAGCAGGGTAGCAAAATTGAAGTCACAGTCAATAACTTGAGCATTAAAAACGCTGACACACAAGGCACAGCGCAGTTGACTTGGCGAACGAGTGACCCAGCAACAGCCATCAACAAAAGTCGCTTTCCCGGCGTGTTGGATTTAACTGCCAAATTAGGACGATCCGATTTGACCAAAGTGTCACGTTACTTGCCATCTGGTATTCCGCAAAAAGCGCGTCATTATGTGAGAGATATGTTGCTGGATGGCACAGCCAGTGAGGTTAATTTCAAAATCAAAGGCGAAGTGTGGGACATACCTGCTGCAAAACCCAATCAAGGTGATTTTCGTATTGCAGCAAAGTACAACAATGCACGCATTGCTTATGTGCCCAAGAATTTGCTAGCTGCGGGCGATTTGCCTTGGCCTGAACTGCATAAAGCCAATGGTGAGGTCGTCATCGATAGATCCAGCTTAACAGTCAATAACACCACTGCAGAAGTTGTTGGTTTGCCAGGCATTGTTCTAGCACAGTCTGTCGTGACAATTCCAGTGCTCAATGTGGCTGTAGTCAACGTCGTAGCGCAAGGAAAGGGTCCGTTGACGGATGTGTTGGGGTTTGTAAACAAATCTCCGTTGTTTGGCATCACCAACCAAACGCTGAGCCGTGCCACCGCAACGGGAGGTGTAGAGTTTAAAGCTGATTTGTCATTGCCAATCGGCGATTTCACAAAATCGCGAATTAAAGGCGACATTGTTTTTCTAGGCAATGATATAAACATAACGCCTGATACGCCACTGCTTACCCAGGCCAAAGGATTGTTGCGTTTTACAGAAAAAGGTTTTGCGATCCAAGATGCGCAAGCTGTTTTATTTGGCGGTGAGGTAAAGTTTGCAGGTGGAAATTTAACCGGCGCTGATTTGATACCCGCTACGGCATACAAAGGCGTTGCCATTCGCGGTCAAGGCGTTGCAACAGCACAGGGCTTACAGCGTTCCAATGAATTAAGCTTTATCCCTATGATTGCTAAAAATGCAACCGGAAGCACGCAATATTCAGCGCAACTGCGTTTTGGTCAAGAGATGACTGAAGTTTCCGTGCAAACAAATTTGCAAGGCATGGCTTTTAGTCTGCCAGCACCTTTCAACAAACCTGCTCAAGCTAGCTGGCCATTGAAATTTGACAATACTTTGCTTGAAACATCGCTGACACCAGAGCGTGACGGCAAAGTGCGTGTCAAAGATAATTTGCGTTTAACGGTTGAAAAAATTGCAGATTTTAAATTGGTGCGTGACATCAGCGGCACTGCTCCCAAAGTTATCCGCGGCAGCCTGAGCGTGGGTCTAGAGAGTACTGAAGGCACGCCAGAGCCCGTCAATGCTGTCGCTGCAAATATCAATGTTGACCGATTAGATGTAGACGAATGGTTGCGTTTTTTCAAATCATTGCAAACCAGTACAGCAGGTTCAGCCTCAAAGCCGGCTGCGCAGACGAGTGCAAATCAGCAACTCTTTGATGAATTAATTCCCTCAACGATTGCAGTGCGCACCAAAGAATTGATTATTGAAGGGCGAAGATTTGAGAATATAGTCATAGGCGGATCACGCGAAGGTGCTGTGTGGCGCGCCAATATGGAAGCCAAGCAACTCAGTGGTTACCTGGAATACAGACAGCCAACTACATTAGCGGGTACAGGTCGTATCTATGCACGTTTAGCACGATTGGCGATTGGAGAATCACAAGTTAAAGAAGTTGAGAAATTATTAGATGAGCAGCCTGTCAGCATGCCTGCTATTGATCTCGTGGTGGAGGATTTTGAACTGAAAGGTCTAAAAATTGGACTTGTTGAAGTGGATGCCGTTAATCGTACAACTAGCACTCCGAATGCAAGCGAGGGGACACGTGTTTGGCGCTTAAATAAGCTTAATGTGACGACTCCTGAAGCCAAATTAACCGCTAGCGGATTTTGGGCTTACCGAGAAGCAGCACAAAATGACATGGCTGCAAAAGGAGAAGTTAGCTTGCCCAATACCATTGAAAGACGAACCACCGGCATCGACTTCAAATTAGATATTTCTGACACCGGTCGCTTGCTAGAGCGGTTTGGATTCATAGGCGTAGTGCGCAATGGTAGTGGCAAGCTAGAAGGGCAGCTTACATGGCGTGGCTCACCATTAGCCATGAATTACCCCACGCTTGGAGGTCAATTTAACATTCAAATCGACAACGGTCAGTTTTTGAAAGTCGAGCCTGGCGTCGCTAAGTTGCTAAGCGTTTTGAGTATGCAATCAATTGTGAAACGCTTAAGTTTTGACTTTCGGGATGTTTTCAGCGATGGTTTTATTTTTGATTTATTCAGAGGTGATGTGACGATAGACCGAGGCTTAGCAACGACAAACAATTTGCAAATCAGTGGTGTGAATGCCGTCATCTTGATGGACGGTAAATCTGATATCGCGGCTGGTACGCAAGACATCCGTGTCGTGTATGCGCCTGAAGTCAATGCTGGTATTGCTTCATTATTGGTGGCATCGGCCATCAACCCTGCCATAGGTTTAGGAACATTTTTGGCGCAGCTTTTTTTACGTCAACCACTCATAGAGGCTGTAACTAAAGAGTTTAGAGTGCAAGGCACATGGGCGGAACCTATTGTGAATGAAGTAAAGCGAACGCCACGAACGAATACTGTTAAATAATTTTAATAATAACCTTTGAAAATGAGGAGTTGAAATGAAAGTAGCCGCCATTCAAATGGTTTCAGCGGGAGATTTAGATACCAATTTAGAACATGCTGGCGTATTGCTACAGCAAGCCGCACAGCAAGGCGCAGAACTCGCCGTGTTACCTGAGTATTTTTGCATGATTGGCAGCAAGGATACTGATAAATTGGCTATTTCAGAGACCGAAGGACAGGGGAAAATTCAGGCATTTTTCGCCAAGACTGCAAAAGAGTTAAACATCTGGGCCGTTGGTGGCACGATACCCATGACAACCTCAGACCCGCTGCATGTGAATAACAGCGTTTTGGTTTATTCACCCACTGGAAAACTATCTGCCCGCTACGACAAAATTCATTTGTTTCGCTTTGACAATGGCACGGAAAGCTACGATGAGTCAAATGTCTTGGTTCGTGGAGATAAAATTGTAAGTTTTGATTTACCTTCCAAAGATGGCCACAATTGGCGTATCGGTTTAAGCGTTTGTTACGATATGCGGTTTCCAGAGCACTACCGCAGTAAAGAAGTTGATGCTTGGCTGGTACCGAGTGCTTTTACCTACACAACAGGTCAAAAACATTGGGAAATTTTGTTGCGGGCACGCGCGATTGAGAATTTGGCCTACGTGATCGCGCCTGCGCAAGGCGGGGTACATCCAACTGGCAGACGCACTTGGGGGCACAGTATGGTTATCGAGCCTTGGGGCGATGTGTTGTCAGTCTTGCCTGAGGGCGAAGGCGTGGTGATGGCGGACTTGAATATCGCGCAGTTAAAGCATCACCGTCAGCAGTTACCTGCTTTGCAGCATCGTGTTTTATGATTGAGGTGGCTTCTTCTCGTCGCGGACAGTATCCCTTACTTCACCGTTCTTGCGGCCAGAAAACATCGTCCACCATACTATCCCTATCAATATGAGTAGTGCCAACAAAGCTTCTAGTATCAACAAAATCATGACTCTACCTCAGTGTGTTGCGAAAAGTATCTTACAAAACGTCTTCTTAGGAGCTTTGATTGTAGGCTTCTTAGCATCATGTTCGACGCCTTTGCAGCCTGTGCAAGATGAAATTAAACCTTCTTTGCAAATCGATGAAACAAGTGCGCTGCCGACTGCCATTCTCCAAGCCAAAAGCCGTTGGATGCCTGTTCGCTGGAATGAATTGCCGAATTGGAACTCGACAGCTGTTTTGCCAAACGATGCTTGGAGCGCATGGCTCAATAGTTGTCAAAATGCTACAACTGCTATGGTCTATTTATGCGCAGAGATCCGCAGTTTAAGCGCAGCTAGCGATAGCGAGCGCCGCGCTTGGATGATGCAAAAGCTGCAACCTTATCGTGTCGAAAGTTTGCAAGGACAAACAGAAGGTTTGTTGACTTCGTACTACGAACCAGTTTTAGAAGCATCGCGCAAACCACGTCCTGGGTTTAACGTGCCTTTGTATCGACCACCTGCTGGTTTATCAAGCAAGAGCCCATGGTTCACAAGGCAAGAGATGGATTCTTCGCCTCAAGTGAAAGCACAACTCCGTGGTTTGGAAATTGCCTATGTAGCTGACCCGATTGATGCGTTGATACTGCACATCCAAGGCTCTGGCCGCGTCAACATGCTTGAAGCTGATGGCTCAAAGCGTACTGTTCGACTCGCTTATGCTGCAACCAACGAACAGACCTACAAAAGTATCGGCCGCTGGCTGCTTGATCAAGGCGCGGCAGGTACGCGTGACGTCTCTTGGCCAGGCATTAAAAATTGGTTAACACGCAACCCGCAGCGTTTGAATGAATTGCTGTGGAGCAACCCACGCGTGGTGTTTTTTCGTGAAGAAGCGATGCCAGATGTCCAAGTTGGCCCCAAAGGAGCGCAAGGTGTACCGCTTACCCCTGGTCGCTCGATAGCTGTTGATCGCGCAAGTATTCCCTACGGCGCACCAGTTTGGATAGCAAGTAGTGGCCCAGAAGGTGAGGCACAGCGCTTCCAAAAATTAGTGCTCGCACAAGACACGGGTGGCGCAATATTGGGGGCTGTTCGCGCTGATTACTTCATGGGTTGGGGTCAAGAGGCGGGCGATTTAGCTGGGCGTATCAAGCAGCCCTTGCAGATGTGGGTATTGTGGCCGAAATCGCCGCGCTAATTTTATTTTCAGGCATTGGCTTTTTTTATCAAATGCCCAAGCGGCAACTCGCTACTCGCTTTGACTTCGCCCAGTGAAAAACTGGTGTGCAGATCTTTCACATTCGGCAGGTTAATCAACTGTTTCAACGCGAAGTTTGAGAAGTTGTCCAAATCCTGCGCTACCACTTGCAGCTCAAACGTACCTGTGCCGCTGATGTAATGGCAACTTACTACTTGCGGCAGTTTTTTAATCGCTTCTTCAAGTTCTCGCGTCACATCGCCTCGGTTGCGCTCCGCGTCAAGCCGAACAAAGGCTAAAACACCCAAACCGATTTTGTGGCGATCAATCTCCGCGCGGTAGCCTTTGATGAAACCGCTTTCCTCTAGTGCTCGTACCCGCCGCCAACAAGGCGCTGCAGACAAGCCTACGCGAGAGGCCAATTCGGCGTTGGTGAGCCGAGCATCTGCTTGGAGTTCTTTCAATATCAAGACGTCAAACTTATCAAGTGTTTCCATAATTTTATATTTTAAGCAAGATTTATCCAAACAATCGGCATTTTTAGGCAAAAAACGCAAACACTTTCCAGCGCATCAAGCTTACACTTTAGAGTAATATAACTAAACATTGGGAGACCCACTGCATGAACGCACCCCTGCCTGAGCACATTCGCAAAGCGCTAGAAACCGTCACCCTTGACGATAAATATTCGCTTGATTACGGCAGTGCTTTCATGAGTGGGGTACAAGCTTTGGTGAAGCTGCCGATGCTGCAGCGCATGCGTGACCAATTGCAGGGTAAAAACACAGCAGGCTTTGTCAGCGGCTACCGTGGCTCGCCGTTGGGCGGGTATGACCAAGCGCTGTGGAAAGCTGCACCGTATTTGAAAGCGCAAAACATTGTGTTTCAGCCTGGTGTGAACGAAGAGCTTGCCGCTACCGCGTTGTGGGGCACGCAGCAGCTTGGTTTTTCACCACCTGGCACCAACAAGTTTGATGGCGTGTTTGGTATTTGGTACGGCAAAGGCCCAGGTGTTGATCGTTGCTCTGATGTTTTCAAGCATGCCAATATGGCCGGCACCACAGAATTTGGTGGCGTGATTGCGGTGGCGGGAGATGACCACATTTCCAAAAGTTCCACCGCCGCGCACCAAAGTGACCATATTTTCAAAGCCTGCGGATTGCCTGTTTTCTTCCCCGCCAATGTTCAAGAAATACTTGATCTTGGTATTCATGCCTTTGCGATGAGTCGTTTTTCAGGTGTGTGGGCGGGCATGAAAACGATTCAAGAAATCGTTGAATCTAGCGCCACGGCGATGATAGATCCTGAGCGCGTCAAAACCATCATTCCTACAGATTTTGAAATGCCCGCAGGTGGCCTACACATTCGATGGCCAGACGCAGCTTTAGACCAAGAAGCGCGCTTGTTTGACTACAAATGGTATGCCGCTTTGGCCTACATTCGCGCCAACAAGCTTAACTACAACGCCATTGAGGGTAAAAACGACCGCTTCGGTTTGATCGCCAGTGGCAAGGCCTATAACGATACTCGTCAAGCATTGTTAGATTTGGGTTTAGACGATGCAACATGCCGGCACATCGGTATTCGCTTGCACAAAGTCGGTGTTGTCTGGCCACTGGAGGCCCAGCTGACACGTGAATTTGCGACGGGTTTGCAAGAGATTTTGGTCGTCGAAGAAAAGCGCCAAGTCATCGAATACCAGCTCAAAGAAGAGTTATACAACTGGCGTGACGATGTGCGCCCCACGGTGCTGGGCAAATTTAACGAGATGGAAGGCGGTAAAGATAATAAATTCACCGGTGGTGAATGGTCTATGCCAAACCCTAGCGCTAATACCTTGCTGCGCGCCAACGCAGATTTGTCTCCCGCCATCATCGCCAAAGCAATTGCCCAAAGACTGAAAAAGTTAGGCGTAACAAGCGATATCAGTGCTCGCATGGATGAGCAGCTGGCTATTTTGGACGCCAAAGAACGCAGCATGCAGGTGCAAACAGTGCAGCAGCTGAGCGATGCTGAGCGCCAGCCTTGGTTTTGCTCAGGCTGCCCGCACAACACCTCTACCAAAGTGCCAGAAGGTTCCCGCGCCATGGCTGGGATTGGTTGTCATTTCATGAGCATATGGATGGACCGCTCGACGGTTGGCTTCACCCAAATGGGTGGCGAGGGCGTGCCGTGGGTGGGTCAACAACCGTTCACCACCGATCAACATATTTTTGCCAACTTGGGCGATGGCACATACTTTCACAGCGGCCTCCTCGCAGTGCGGCAATCCATCGCCGCTGGCGTCAACATCACTTACAAAATTCTGTACAACGATGCTGTGGCGATGACGGGCGGACAACCGATTGGTGAGCGCTCTGAAGGTCACTCAGTCGTGCAGATCGCGCAATCCATGCAGGCAGAGGGTGCTGCCAAAATAGTTGTCGTGACCGATGAACCCGAAAAATATGAGGGCGTCAAATTGGTGGAAGGCGTCTCTGTGCATCACCGTGATGAGCTAGACACGATTCAAAAGCAATTCCGCGAAATCAAGGGCACCACCGTCATCATTTACGACCAAACTTGCGCCACCGAAAAACGCCGTCGTCGCAAGCGCGGCACCATGGTGGATATTGCTAAACGCGTTGTCATCAACGAGCTGGTTTGTGAAGGCTGTGGTGACTGCAGTGTGCAAAGTAATTGTCTCAGCGTCGAGCCGCTAGAGACTGACTTCGGTCGAAAGCGCACCATCAACCAAAGTAGCTGCAACAAAGACTACTCATGTGTCAAAGGCTTTTGCCCCAGTTTCGTCACGGTGGAAGGCGGCCAGCTGAAAAAGAAAAGCAAAATATCAAGCGCAACGCCAAACCCATTCGCCATGTCTGCATTGACTGAGCCGACACTATTAGATACGCCGAATGCTTACGGCATCGTCGTCAACGGTGTGGGTGGCACGGGTGTCATCACCATAGGGCAGTTGCTGGGTTTTGCTGCCCATATTGAGGGCAAAGGCATCGTCACGCAAGACGCTGGCGGCTTGGCGCAAAAAGGTGGCGCGACTTGGAGTCATGTGCTGATTGCCGACCATCAAGACGATATCCGCACCACGCGGGTGGGCATGGCAGGAGCTGATTTGATCATCGGCTGCGACCCCATTGTCTCTGCCAACAAAGAAACCACGCTGCGCATGCGCGCAGGTCGTACACACGTCGCGCTGAACGCGCACAGCACGCCCACAGCTGCTTTTGTTAAAAACGCCAATTGGCTGAACCCCGCGCAAAATTGCGTCGATACCATCACGGACATCGTTGGACAAGACGGTGTCAGCGCCTTCAATGCAGACGCTTTGGCCACCGTGATGATGGGTGACAGCATATACACCAACCCCATCATGCTAGGCTATGCTTGGCAAAAAGGCTGGATTCCTCTGCAAAAAGCCTCACTCATGCGCGCGATTGAGTTGAACGCCGTGGCGATCGATAACAACAAAACCGCTTTTGAATGGGGTTGCCGTGCGGCGCATGATTGGGCTGAGGTTGAGCGATTGCTGCATTCCAGCAAATCAACCGTCAGCGTGATTGACTTCAAAAAACGCGATTCATTAGAAGAAATAATTTCCAAGCGTGTTGAGTTTTTAACGGCGTATCAAAATGCCGCTTACGCTACTAAGTATGTCGACTTTGTTGAAAAAATTCGCAGTAAAGAGCATACTTTGACAACTGAAATTACGGCTAAAAACATGCCTTTGACCGAGGCTGTCGCCCGCAATCTCTTCAAACTCATGGCCTACAAAGATGAGTACGAAGTGGCACGCTTACATGGCGACGGCACTTTTGAGATAAAAGTAGCGAGTATGTTTGAAGGCGATTACAAACTCAATTACCACCTCGCACCGCCATTAATTGCGAAGAAAAATGACCGTGGTGAGTTGCAAAAACAAGCTTTTGGTCAGTGGATGCTGACCAGTTTTAAACTGTTGGCCAAACTAAAAGGCCTGCGCGGGACGGCGTTTGATATCTTCGGGAAATCAGCTGAACGGAAGATGGAACGTGGTTTGATTTCGGATTATCTAAGCAGTATGGAAACTGTGCTGAATAAACTTAGTTTAGATAATATAAAAACGCATTTTCCGACCGCTTTGGATATTGCCAGAATACCCGAAAGCATCAAAGGGTTTGGTCACGTGAAACATAAAAGCGTTATCGCAGCGCGGCTGAAATGGGATAACTTGATGCGGCAAATCGATACTAAGACATGATTTGAATGAATTTATACTTATTCATTGATAAAAAGCTGTCTAGCCGGCGTATTTATTACCTAAGCAGCTATGAATAATATAGCAAAATAGATTTATTTGGTGAATTAAACCTTATTCTCAAGCGCTATTTTGCAACGCATCAGCATATTGGCAGCCAAATGATCTTTCGGAAACCCGTTGAATAATTCTTCGTACAGGCTGGCTGCTTTTTTCCAATTTTTATCAATATAGGCTTGGTAAGCTAGTTTCGTTAGATTGCATTGCTCAACAATCTCTTCACTGGTTTCTAAAGCTCTGGTTGGATCATGACTATCAATAACACCGAATAACTCATAAATATTCAGAGCGGTCCGCCGGCCTTTTACCGTTACTTCGTCTATCGGGCGCAATGTCAATCTTTCGCCAATTTCCCGGTAAATCGACTGGCTCACACAAATCTGGGTGCCATAGTCTTTGTTGATCTCTTCTAAGCGTGAGGTTAAATTAACCGCATCACCCATGACGGTGTAGCTCATGCGGTGCTTAGAGCCAATATTGCCCACCATCATGGCATCGCAATGAATACCTATGCGTATTTGTAGCGGTGCTAAGCCTTCAGCCACCCATTGCGCATTGAGCGTGGCCATACGTTTGCTGATACGGACGGCGGCGGCGCAGGCATGCCAAGCGTGGTCATCCAGCGGAGCTGGTGCCCCCCAAAACGCCATGGCAGCATCACCAATAAACTTGTCTATCGTGCCGTGTTCTTCGTTGACGGCTAGAGTTACCACTTCAAGATAAGCGGAAATCCGCGTCAATAGTTCGTTCGAAGGACTGCTCTCTGCTAGCGTAGAAAAGGCTTCGACATCGCAAAACATCACGGTCAGGAAACGGCTTTCGCCACCCAATTGCAGCTGCCGCTCAGACTCTATCAAATGTTTCACCAAACTAACAGGAACGAATGCAGCGAACGATCGAACCGCGTGATCCAGCGTATCGACCGCTCGACTAAGAGATGAAATTTCTCGTATTGGCGAAGTAATCACTTCATTGCTCGATTCTGTACTTAGTTCGCGTACATCGTTAACTTTTTTCTCTAGGCGCTCTAAGGGCTTCGCAATCAAGCGAGATAAAAAGTAAATAAACAAAATTTGCAAAATAATGGCCAAGGTGCCAAAAACAAGCAATCGCCTGTTGTTTTCTTTGAGTGGGCCAGAGAAGTCATCCAAAGGTGCCAAAATGAGCACCTGCCAGCGCCTATTGGCGTCAGATGCAAAGCTTGAAAAGCTCACGGCATATTCTTCTTCCGTGGTGGGGTGTACAAAAGTAAAATTATTTTTATCGTTTGCCTTGGCTTGTTGAACCATAGCTAAAGCTGGCAAATCACTGTCTAATGAACCGATATGCTTTAAGTTAACTTTTTTATCGACTAATTTAACTTGTTCTTTTAGATTAGAGTTGGCAATGACTTTTTCTTGTTCGTCAATAATCAAGCTCATCGCACTGGGACTTACTAAGCGAGCCGCTAAAAATTGCGACAAATTATTCAACGTAATGTCGACAGCCACGACACCCGCAATCGAGCCCTCTTTGTAAAAAGGTGCCGCAATTGTGATGCCGGGCAAGCCGCTTGACGAAAATATATACGGTGTGCTGAGTGAGGTGCTTTTTTTAATTGCGGCATCTTTATACCAATCACGCGCTCTAGGGTCATAAGCGGCAGCTATCTGCGACGAACCAATTTCGTTGTCAAGTTTGTCTTTGTAGCTAAATGCGTCCACGGGGCTAGAGGCTACAGAGCGGTCAATCCAGCGCGATGCAAATGCGGTTTCACTAGGAACAACTTTGTCTTGAATTTTTAACCCAGGCGGTGCTCGCATTAGCATACGAAAAGTACCATCTTCAAACCCCACATAGGCGCTGCTAACTGTATCGCTGTGTGAAAGAATATCTTTTAAGTACTGTATAGATACGGCATCGCGAAAATACGTGGGCTGTGCGCTAGCCAAAGTTGCCGCTGTACTGACCATTGTGCCTAACGGTTTGAGTAGATTCTGGGTATTCGTCGTCGCTTCAAAGCGAAACCGCTCCATCAAGTCCTTCGCGTTGGCGCGCGTCATTTTGTCGTTGGTGGTGTAGGTAAACCACAGCATCGCCATGAAAATAGGCACGACCAGCACCATAAAAAGCAGCACAATACTGGGCCGCAGTCGAATATTAGAGGCTGCAGGTGCGCTTTTGGCAGTGGCGGCAAGTTGAGAATGCAAGGAAATGTCTCCAAAGACCCGTTAAAACTAATAAGTACAAATAGTTATGTAAGCCTCAAGTTTAGATTGCATGATTACGTACTGTACATAAATCAGGTATTTTCGACCTTTTGAGACTATTAAGCATTAAAAATTCATCTATAAAACAACGTGCCTGTGATGCTCATCACGCAAGTGGATTTGGGCATGTGCGTCTTATTACTTATTCATACTTAGTTACTCCCCCGTAAAATAACACTTTTGCCCAATTATTAAATCTCTCCATGACTGACATCCTGCAACCTGGCCTTCAATCCCTATCCAAATCCTTCGAACCAGCCGCGATTGAAGCCCAATGGGGGCCAGAATGGGAGAAGCGGCATTACGCGGATGCGGGTTTCAGGGGGACGCAGCAGGCCAAAGACGGTGCGCTAGCGTTTTCCATCCAGTTGCCGCCCCCGAACGTGACGGGCACACTGCACATGGGGCATGCGTTTAACCAGACCATCATGGATTCGTTGACCCGCTACCATCGCATGAGCGGCTTTAACACGGCGTGGATTCCTGGTACAGACCATGCGGGTATTGCGACCCAAGTCGTGGTGGAGCGTCAATTGCAAGCGCAAGGTATCAGTCGCCACAGCATGGGGGCGACACCGTTTGAGTCGCGCAAAAACTTTGTCTCCAAAGTATGGGAATGGAAAGAGCAGAGCGGCAACACGATCACCACCCAAATGCGCCGCATGGGCGCGAGTGTGGACTGGAGTCGCGAATACTTCACTATGGACACAAAACTGTCCAAAACCGTGACTGAAACCTTTGTGCGCTTGTACGAACAAGGCTTGATTTACCGTGGTAAACGCTTGGTGAACTGGGACCCCGTGCTGAAATCGGCTGTGAGCGACTTGGAAGTTGAAAACGAAGAGCGCAACAGCTTCATGTGGCACATTGAGTACCCATTCAGCGACGGCCCGCAAACTCTGGGCGACGGAACGGCCGTGCGTGGCTTGCACATCGCGACAACAAGGCCAGAAACCATGCTGGCCGACGGCGCACTGTGCGTCCACCCAGAAGACGATCGCTACAAGCATTTGGTCGGTAAATTTGTTGATTTACCACTATGTGACCGCAAAATTCCCGTGATTGCCGACGACTTTGTGGACCGCGAATTCGGCAGCGGTTGCGTCAAAATCACCGGCGCGCATGACTTTAACGACTACGCTTGCAGCCAACGCCACAACCTACCATTAATCACCATTTTCACGCTGGATGCCAAGATCAACGAGAACGGCCCCGTTGCCTACCAAGGCATGGACCGCTACGACTGCCGTAAAGCAGTGTTGAAAGATTTAGAAACCCAGGGCTTCCTGCAAAAAGCAGTGCCGCACAAAAACATGGTGCCGATTTGTACGCGTACGGGTCAAGTCATCGAACCGATGTTGACTGATCAGTGGTTTGTGGCGATGACTAAAACGCCTGTAGCCGGCGTATCTATTGCCCAAGGTGCTATTGATGCTGTAGCGTCTGGCGAAGTTAAATTTGTGCCGGAACAATGGGTGAATACCTACGACCAGTGGATGAAGAATATCCAAGATTGGTGCATTTCGCGTCAGCTCTGGTGGGGGCATCAAATTCCCGCTTGGTATGACGAAGACGGCAAAGTTTACGTCGCACGCAACGAAGCCGATGCGCAAGCGCAAGCGCTAGGTAAAACATTGAAACGTGATGATGATGTGCTGGACACCTGGTATTCATCCGCACTCGTGCCGTTCTCAACTATGGGTTGGCCAGAAAAAACAGTTGATATGGATTTGTACCTGCCTTCCAGCGTACTGGTCACAGGCTACGACATCATCTTCTTCTGGGTCGCGCGCATGATCATGATGACGAAGCACTTCACAGGAAAAGTGCCGTTCAAACACGTTTACATCCACGGTTTGGTACGCGATGCTCAGGGCAAGAAGATGAGCAAATCAGAAGGCAATGTGCTGGATCCTGTTGATTTGATTGACGGCATCACACTTGCTCCGTTGCTGGAAAAACGTACCACTGGTCTGCGCAAACCTGAAACTGCGCCAGCTGTTCGTAAAAATACCGAAAAAGAATTCCCAGATGGTATTCCGGCTTTCGGTGCGGACGCACTGCGTTTTACCTTTGCTTCCTTGGCTTCCTTGGGGCGCAACATCAGCTTCGACAGCAAACGCTGCGAAGGTTACCGCAACTTCTGCAACAAGCTGTGGAACGCCACCCGCTTTGTGCTGATGAATTGCGAAGGACAAGATTGCGGTCTGCGTGAGCACACCAAAGCGGAATGCGAAGTCGGCGGACCTGCGCACGGCTACTTGAATTTCAGCCAAGCCGACCGCTGGATTGTTTCCATGCTTCAGCGGGTGGAAGCTGACGTTGCCAAAGGTTTTGAAGACTACCGCTTAGACAACGTTGCCAACAGCATTTACCAGTTTGTGTGGGATGAGTTTTGCGATTGGTACTTGGAGATTGCCAAAGTGCAAATCCAAACCGGTGATGAAGCACAACAACGCGCAACGCGACGTACTTTGATTCGCACGCTGGAGACGATTATGCGTTTGGCCCACCCGGTCATTCCGTTCATCACCGAAGAGTTGTGGCAAAAAGTTGCTCCTGTAGCTGGCAGACCTGGTGAAAGCGTCAGCATCGCCGCTTACCCTGTGAGCCAGCCAGATCGCATTGACGCTGCTGCCGAAGCCCACGTCGCCAAGCTCAAAGGCTTGGTCGACAGCTGCCGCACCTTGCGTGCAGAGATGAACGTAACGCCATCGACCAAGTTGCCCATGTTTGCACTACCTGCCAACGCCGTTGAAGCCGCGTTCATGCGCGATGCTGCACCCGTGTTGAAGTCGCTCGCCAAGCTCAATGAAGTGAAGGTGTTTGACGACGAAGCGAGTTGGCAAGCAGCAGCCCAAGCATCACCTGTGTCGGTCGTGGGCGATTTGCGCATGTGTTTGCACATGGAGATTGATGTTGCGGCAGAGAAGCTGCGTATTGGCAAAGAAGTGGCGCGCTTAGAGGGTGAAATCGCTCGTGTCAACGGCAAATTGAGCAACGAAGCGTTTGTGGCGAAAGCACCGCCAGCCGTGATTGAGTTAGAGCGCAAACGTGTGGCAGACAATGCTGCGACGTTGTTGAAACTACAAGATCAATTAATCAGATTGGTTTAGCGCCTTTTTAGCGCCTTCTGAGCACATGAACAAACTCTGCACCCAGAGTTTGTTGCTCCACCAAATCATTGCCCGTTTGTTTGCAAAAAGCTTGAAAGTCACGCATTGAACCCGTGTCGGTCGATGTGACACGTAACAGTTGTCCGCTGACCATACTGGCGAGTGATTTTTTGGCTTTCAAAATCGGCAGTGGGCAGTTCAGTCCGCGTGTGTCGAGTTCAACATCGATGGTCAAGTCGCTCATAGTCAGACTCTTATTTCAAATAACTTAAAGTTTATGCTTTTGCCGTGCGCAGCATGATCGAAAATTCCTGCAGTGCTGCGATACCGCTGACTTCAGCGCGGTGGCACCAAGCTGCAAGTTCGGCCGTCAAATGCTCGCGAGACATAGATGTGTTAAGCCACATCTGGCGCAGCTCTTCACGCATGGCGACCATCTTGTCCAATATAGGATGTTCTGCCCGTGCCAGTTCAACATGAGACAAGGCAGTGGTTGGCACTTTGTCTGCGTCGCGGTGCAGCCAGCGTTTTGCAGCGAGCAATGTTGTCATGTCAGCACGTTTTGCTTTCAACACAGCGAGCTCGGTTTTGCAAGCACGGCGCATCTCCTTGGCGTAATTGGCCATCACTTCGTAACGGTTGGCAATCAAAGCTTCCAGTGTGTTTTCAGTTGCTAGTGCTTCGAACGTGCCACGCCGTAGCTTGGGCGGTGTTTTTTTAACCTTTGCCAAACCCAGCTTTTGCATGATGCTGATGTAGACCCAGCCCATGTCAAGCTCATACTTTTTGACAGAGAATTTGGCAGATGTTGGATAAGTATGGTGGTTGTTGTGCAGCTCTTCGCCACCAATCAAAATGCCCCACGGCGTGATGTTGGTGCTGGCGTCAGGCGCCTCAAAATTGCGGTAGCCCCAGTAGTGGCCGATACCGTTAATGATGCCAGCTGCGGTGACAGGAATCCAAGCCATTTGCACGGCCCAAACGGTCAATCCAGCCACGCCAAACAAGGCTAAATCGATGATCATCATGATCGCCACGCCATGCCATGTGAAACGCGAATAAACGTTGCGCTCCACCCAGTCGTTGGGCGTGCCGTGCCCAAATTTGGCCAGTGTGTCGGTGTTTTTAGATTCAGCTCGGTACAGCTCTGCACCTTTCCAAAACACGGTTTCAATACCGTGTGCGTGTGGGCTGTGCGGGTCGTCTTTGGTTTCACACTTGGCGTGGTGCTTGCGGTGAATAGCCACCCATTCTTTGGTGATTTGTCCCGTGGTCAGCCACAGCCAAAAGCGGAAAAAGTGTGCGACTGCAGGGTGCAAATCCATCGCACGGTGCGCCTGGTGTCGGTGCAGATAGATGGTGACACTGGCAATGGTGATGTGTGTCACCACCAAGGTGAAAATCACCAGTTGCCACCATGACAAGCTCCATAAACCGTAAGCCAGCCAGTTCAGTGTCGTGTTCAAAAATGTCCAATCGGGTAATAACATCATCAATTCCTTAAAAACTACGCCGTCCAAGATCAAACTGTACGCGAGTGGTGTGTTAATTACATTTAAATAGCGTTAAAAGTTTATTTCTTCTGCCAAATGGCGGCAAAAAAACCGTCTGTATGGTGGATATGTGGCCACAAACGCAGGTATTCAAGTCCAGTGCTACCTTCTAAACCCGTGCCTGAGCACAAGTTGGCAGCGTTTTCAACTTTCAGCTGCGTCAACACATCGCCCACTTGTAGCATCTCAAACTCAGGGTTAGCAGCAGAAAACTGCTGTGCAATCACTTCATTTTCGGCTTTCAGCAAGCTGCAGGTTGCATAAACCAAGCGCCCACCAGATTTCACCAAGCGTGCGGCGCTTTGCAAAATCGCGGTTTGCAGGGTCGCCATCTCTTCGACGAGCTTAGGAGTTTGCCGCCATTTGAGGGCAGGGTTGCGGCGCAAGGTGCCTAAACCGGAGCAAGGCGCGTCCACCAGCACACGATCCATTTTTCCAGCTAAGCGTTTGATACGCTCATCACGCTCATGGGCGATAGCGGCAGGGTGCACGTTTGACAGTGAGCTACGTGCCAAACGCGGTTTCAAACCTTCTAAGCGGTGTGCCGAGGTATCAAAAGCGTACAAACGCCCCGTGTTGCGCATAGAGGCGCCTAGTGCCAGCGTTTTGCCGCCCGCACCAGCGCAGAAGTCTGCGACCATTTCGCCGCGCTTGGCATCGACCAGAAGTGCCAGCAGCTGTGAACCTTCGTCTTGTACCTCGATCGCACCGCGTTTGTATACGCTTAAATTGCGTAATTGTGCTTTGTCGGACACGCGTAAACCCCAAGGTGAAAACGGTGTCGGTTCGGATTGCACGGCAACTTTGGCAAGCTCTTTCGCCACATCGTCGCGCTTTTCGTTCAGCATGTTGACACGCAAGTCCAAGCCTGGGTTGGCGTCGAGCGATTCAACATATTGCCAAAACCCTGCGCCTTTTTTGCGGGGGTCCTTCTTTTCATCCAGTTGCTCTTTAAGCGGTTCAACTAACCATTCGGGCAAGTTGTGGCGGTGGCGGTCAAGCAGTTCGTCGGTTTTGACGGCGTCGATCTTCTTGATCCAAGCCAGCTCTTGCTCATTGATCGCACCTTCTAAGAATGCACGAGGAGCAGCAAAGCCCAAAATCGCCAAGCGGCGTTCCTTGCCGCCGCTGCCCGAGGGCGCAAAGTGGTCAAAACGCTGTTTTTTGCGCAGCACGTTGTAGACTGTGTCTGTCAGCGTAGCGCGTTCACGTGGGCCAAAACCACGGTTGTCGCGGAAAAACTTGGCAACGATGGCGTCGGTTGGGTGGTCAAATTTGAGGGTCAAGCGGACCAGTTCGGTACAGGCTTCTAAAATATATTGTGGGTGCATAAGCCCTATTTTCCCATGCTTCCCACTTTAATCGCTACAAAGCGAGAAAGTTCGCTCTTGTTTCCCCTATAGTTACGGTATGACTGAATCACATTCTGAACATTTGCCACCCTTTATCACCACCAAGCCGGGTTTTTACCGGCATTACAAAGGTGGTGAATACGAGGTCGTGGATACGGTTCGGCACTCTGAAGATCTGCAACCCATGACGCTGTACCGTGCCTTGTATGGCGAACGTGGCCTATGGGTGCGACCGGCTGAAATGTTCAACGAAACCGTGCTGATTGATGGTGTGATGCAGCCAAGATTTAAATATTTAGGCGATACCCTAGCTGACAATTCAAGTGAAAATTCAATAACGGAGACAAAATGAAGAAACGAATGAAGAAATGCGCCTTGATCAAAAGTCTAGCTGGAATCAGCTTCTTTCCTCTTTTTCTTTTGGCCGGTGGCTTAGTCCCAATGACGGCTAGTGCCCAAACTTACCCCAGTAAACCCATCACCTTGGTTGTGCCTAACCCACCTGGCGGTTTTGTGGATGCATCTGCGCGGATTTTGTCGGATTCTCTGGCAAAAGTAACCAACCAAACCATTATTGTTGACAACAAAGGCGGCGGCAGCGGTAATGTGGCCTACCAATTTGCTGCACGGGCTAATCCAGATGGTTACACTTTGCTCAATTCGTACTCGGCCTACCATGTGGGTAACCCGAACTTAACACCTAAGCTGCCGTGGGCGCAGAAAGACTTCGTTCCCGTGGCGCTTATCACCGTGGCAACCAATGTGATTGCGGTGCACCCGTCCATTCCGGCCAACAACTTGGCTGAATTCATCACCTATCTGCGCGCCAACCCTGGCAAACTCAGCTATGCCAGCCAAGGCAACGGCTCACTGTCGCACATTGGGACTGAAATGTTCAAGTTGCAAACCAAAACCAGCATGGTGCATATCCCTTACCGTGGCTCTGGCCCTGCGATTCAAGACGTGTTGTCGGGCCAAGTGCAGGTGTTCATGACCACACCACCCTCTGTGATGGGGCATGTGCAAGCAGGCAAGCTCAAAGGCTTTGCGGTCACAGGCAAAAGCCGCCATTCAGGTTTGCCAGCTGTGCCGACAACAGCGGAAGCGGGTATGAAAGGCTTTGAGCTGGAAGCTTGGGTCGGCATTTTTGCACCTGCTGGCACGCCGGCAGATGTGGTCGCTAAGCTCAGCGGCCAAATCAAAGCCGCTTTAGAACTGCCAGAAACCAAAACGCGCGCAGACGGCGCTGGCATTGAGCTGCGCTACCTACCGCCAGCGGCTTTAGACAACTTGGTGAAGACCGAAACCGCTTTTTGGGAAAAAACCATCAAAGAAGCCGGTATTAAGCCAGAATAAGCGAAAATTGCTTAAAATACGGTATAAAACGTCTGTAGCCGGCGTATTTATTGACTATATTGCTATTAAAAATATAGCAATATAGGCATTCTAAAATAAATTACATCACGTAATCACTTCGCCTAATTACATGGCGTAATGGTTCGCTGCCGCTGGGTTTGTTGGATTTACAACTGGCAAACTTAAATCCACAGTTTGGAGGCTTTGGGTGGTCTTGATCGGCATGATCGACGGTGCTGCGACAAAGGTAGATGTAGTCGCTGCCATGATTGGCATCTCGATCGGCATCGACAGCGGTTTGTGTGGAATATTAAGGGTGATATCTGGATGATGCGTCAGCGCTGCAAATTTCAACAAAGGGTGATCGACGGCTGACCAGCGTTCAAACGCAGTCTTGACGTTAAATTGCATCACACGATGTGGCAAATTACTGGCGTGCGCGAGGGGAATCATGCCCTGGCCTGGGAAAACGTCTTCAAATAGCATGCGCTGGTACATGCGATCGACCGGCGCACGGCCTGCAATGACCATCCATTCCACGCCGATTTGCTGGCAATACATATAAAAGGCTTTAAACAGTGCTGTCGTGACCAGGCGACCACCGACTTGGTTGGTGACGCCCAAGCGTGTTGCTTCCGCCATGGGCAGCTCTTTGAGCCACTGCGGTAAGTCAATCGATTGCTCCAAGCACAGCGGCTTGTAAGCGTTGGTCTGAATGCGCATCGTGCCAACGGGTGATCCGTCTTCTTTTGACTCAGCCAACAGTACGACTGTGCCTTTTTCAAAATCAGCAGCTTCTGGTTTACCCAAGGACTTGGCAAATTCAGGCAAATGGCGGTCATAAGCGGCTTGGCGTATTTGTACGGCCTGATTCAGCTCGGCTTGGGTCCGCACAATTTTGAGCGTGAACGGCAGCGATTCTTCGGCAATGGTTGGCGTGCTAACGCGATTGACATGTGCTGACCTAGCTTGAATCACATGTGTCTGCAGTGCAGGAGTAATAACTGTTTGAAGCATGACGTTAATCCCGATAATAAGTAATGAGGTCATCCAAAGTGCGGATTAAACTCTCAACTAAATTATGTAACAAAGCTTCAAAAACTGCATAGGTTGCGTCACCAAGTAAACAACAAGAAACTAGACGCAGTTGTAAAAATTCGTAAAAATGATAGCAAACATGACAAACTGCGTAAAGCCTAGCTTAATTTATTACAGATTTATTTACTGTTAGCAGAGCATTTTGTATACTAAAGTCACAATTATCAAAATGATAGCAAATATTTTTGGGTAGTATTACCAAAAATTCTCAAAATTAGTTTAAAAATCAATATTTGGTCGATAATGCTATATTAATCATAGCTATTTTGTAGCCTGACTAAACTATAGTTTGTGATTAATTCGAGGCGCTTATTTCAGCAGATGTGCTATCGCCTTAGGGTACATAACATGCTCTTGCGACAGTACCCTAGCCGCCAAGGTTTCTGCCGTATCACTAGGCAAAATCGGCACCACCGCTTGCGCCAAAATCGGCCCGACATCTAGCTCTGTTGTTACACGATGCACCGTAGCACCGGTGAACTGGCAACCTGCATCTATGGCGCGTTGGTGTGTATGCAAACCAGGGAAGGCTGGCAGCAGAGAAGGGTGTATGTTGATGAGTCGCCCGTCATAATGCGAAACAAACGCTGGCGTCAAAATCCGCATGAATCCTGCCAATACGACCAAAGTGGGCGCAAACTGCTCTACGGTTTGTATTAGTTGTGTGTCAAAGGTTTCACGGGATGTAAAGTTGCGGTGATCCAGCACGGCTGTGGCAATGCCGTGCGCTTTGGCAACTGCTAAACCACCAGCATCAGCTCTGTTACTCACCACAGCAGCCACTCTAGCCCCAAATTTGTCTCGCCAAGCCTCTTTTTTTTCAGCTTTCAAGATGGCAGCCATGTTGCTGCCCCCACCAGAGATCAAAATAACGATATTCTTCATAGTCTTGTTTAGTTTATGGGAATTATCGCTTTGGAAAACATCATTGACGCTATTGGCACGCAAAGAGTCGCCAGAAACTTACCCTATTTAACCGCCATTCAAGCCCGTGTCTTGGGCACCATGATGGAAAAAGCACGTACGGTGCCAGACAGTTATCCCCTGACATTGAATTCGCTGGTTTTGGGTTGTAATCAAAAGAGTAGCCGATTTCCAAGTATGGAATTGAGTGAAGCCGACGTATTTGTTGCCTTAAATGCTATGAAATTAATAGCAAATGAGGCTCAACAACCCTTAATTCGTGAGGTTAGCGGGAGTCGCAGCACTCGTTTTGAGCATAACTTTCAGCGGGCTGTGGGTGTGCCTGAGCAGTCAGCCGTGGTATTGGGCTTGCTGATGCTGCGCGGTCCGCAGACGGCGGGTGAGTTGCGCATCAATGCAGATCGTTGGTACAAATTTGCTGATATCTCTTCAGTAGAGGGTTTTTTAGACGAATTGCAAGACAGAACTGCTGACAAAGGTGGCGCATTGGTTCAAAAGCTGCCCCGTGCGCCTGGGGCGCGCGAACAGCGCTGGGCGCATTTGATGTGTGGCCCTGTTGATTTGGATTTGCTGGTAACTGACAATGACGCTGCTGAGTTGGCTGCGGGTGAGGGATCAGCCATCTATCAACGCATCAGCAACTTGGAGCAAGAAGTCGCTGCATTGAGAGAAATTGTGAAAAACCTACTCGGCGAGTTAGGTATGTCTCCCCCATTACAGTGACAAAAGCACGATCGTGCTAAAGTATACATAACATCTAACATTGGAGATTGCAGCTATGGATTTGGCTTTCACCCCTGAAGAACAACAATTTCGCGAAGACATACGCTCGTGGGTGCGAGCCAACTTGCCATCTGAGCTTTCAAACAAAGTCTTCAATTCCTTGCATTTGACCCGCGATGACATGCAAAGCTGGGCCAAAATTTTGGGTAAAAAAGGTTGGTTGGGCCATGGCTGGGCCAAAGAATTTGGTGGTCCGGGCTGGACGGCTGTGCAAAAGCATTTGTTCGAAGAAGAATGTGCTTTGGCCGGTGCACCTCGCGTCGTGCCTTTTGGCCCCGTGATGGTCGCACCTGTCATCATGGCCTTTGGCAACGAAAAACAACAAAAGCAGCATTTGCCTGGCATTGCCAGCGGCGACGTGTGGTGGAGCCAAGGCTACAGCGAGCCAGGCGCTGGTTCTGACCTTGCTTCGCTGAAGTGCAAAGCTGAACGTGTTGGAGACAAGTACATCGTCAATGGTCAAAAAACCTGGACGACGCTGGGTCAATATGGCGAGTGGATTTTCTGCCTAGTGCGTACCAGCAACGAAGGCAAACCACAAACCGGCATCAGTTTTTTGCTGATCGACATGAAGAGTAAGGGCGTGAGTGTTCGCCCCATCATCATGCTGGACGGTGGCCATGAGGTGAATGAGGTGTGGTTTGACAACGTCGAAGTGCCAGCTGAAAACCTGATTGGACAAGAAAATCAAGGCTGGACTTATGCCAAACATCTGCTCAGCCACGAGCGCACGAATATCGCAGACGTGAACCGTTCGAAGCGAGAGCTAGAGCGCTTGAAACGCATTGCCAAAGCCGAAGGCATCTACGACGACGCTAGGTTCAGAGATGAAATTGCCAAACTAGAGGTAGATGTCGTTGCGCTGGAAATGATGGTGCTGCGTGTACTGAGCGCAGAAAAATCGGGCAAAAATTCGCTCGATGTAGCGGGTTTGCTGAAGATTCGCGGTAGCGAAATTCAACAGCGCTACTCAGAGTTGATGATGCTCGCTGCTGGCCCGTATGCCTTGCCGCTGCGTAAAGAGGCCATGGAAGCTGGCTGGCAGGGTGACCATGTCGGTGCTGCACATTGCGCGCCGCTTGCAAGCACTTACTTTAATATGCGCAAAACCACGATTTATGGTGGTTCTAGCGAAGTGCAGCGCAACATTGTGGCGCAAACCGTGCTTGGCTAATCATTGGCTAAAAAGTAAACACATTTAGATATAGTGCTAAAAATATTGGAAAAAATATCATGAATTTTGATTTCACAGAAGACCAAGACCAGCTGCGCGACGCTGTACGCAAATGGGTGGACAAAGCGTATACCTTCGAGCGCCGTCAAAACATTGAAAAAAGCGGTGGCTTTTCGCAAGACGCG
>JANPLX010000024.1:0-18779 GCA_031422495.1 Polaromonas sp.
CTTGAGTTTAACCCTCAAAGCTCGTCTCTCTACGTGTTTTCCCTAGGTCTGCGGCAAAATCACGATAATGGGTAATGACTTCAACTACAAATAAAAGCAGTTTTGCCAATCTGCCCCTGAACCCTGCCACCTTGGCAAACCTAGAAAAACTCGGCTACACCGAGATGACGGCCATCCAGGCGGCCAGCTTGCCTATTGCGCTGTTGGGCAAAGATTTGATCGCGCAGGCCAAGACTGGCAGCGGCAAAACCGCCGCTTTTGCGCTGGCGTTGCTGGCCAACTTGAATCCGCGCCGTTTTGCGGTGCAAGCCTTGGTGCTGTGCCCGACCCGCGAACTGGCCGACCAAGTAACCACTGAATTGCGCCGCTTAGCCCGTGCCGAAGAAAACATCAAAATCGTGACCCTGTGCGGCGGTGTGCCGTTGCGCGGACAACGTGCCAGTTTAGAGCACGGTGCGCACATCGTCGTCGGCACACCGGGGCGCATCATGGACCACATGGCACGTGAGTATTTGTCACTGGAAGCGCTCAACACGTTGGTGCTGGACGAAGCCGACCGGATGCTGGACATGGGCTTTCTGGACGACATCGTGACCGTGGTGAAACAGTGCCCGAAAGAGCGCCAGACCCTGCTGTTCTCCGCCACCTACCCCGAAGGCATCGCCAGCATTGCCAACAAGTTCATGCGCGACCCGCAGACCATCAAGGTCGAATCGCAACACGCCGAAAACCTGATTGAGCAACGTTTTTACCAAGTCACCCGCGCTGAGCGATTACCGACGGTTGCATTACTTCTCAACCATTTCCGTCCCATCAGCACCCTAGCTTTTTGCAACACCAAAAACCAATGTCGCGAGCTGGTGGCGCTGCTGCAGGCGCAGGGCTTCAGCGCGCTGGCGCTGTACGGCGAGCTAGAGCAACGCGAGCGCGACCAGGTGCTGGTGCAGTTTGCCAATCGCAGCTGCTCGGTGCTGGTGGCCACCGACGTGGCTTCACGCGGGCTGGATATCGACCAACTAGAAGCCGTCATCAACGTTGATGTGACGCCAGACGCCGAAATCCACATCCACCGCATTGGCCGCACCGGCCGGGCGGGTGAATCTGGCTTGGCGCTGAACCTAGCTAGCATGGACGAGATGGGCTTTGTCGGCAAAATCGAGCAATACCAAAACCGCGAATCGGTTTGGCACAAACTGGAAGAGCTGACCCCAGCCAGCAACGAACGCTTGGTGCCGCCGATGGCGACGATTCACATCCTAGGTGGTCGCAAAGAGAAAATCCGCCCCGGCGACGTGCTGGGCGCGCTAACCAGCGACGAAGGCGGCGCACCGTTCACCCGCGAACAGATCGGCAAAATCAGCGTGACCGAGTTTTCAACCTTTGTTGCCGTGAAACGCGAAATTGCTAAAGAGGCGATGTTGAAGCTGAACAATGGGCGGGTGAAAGGCAAGAGTGTCAGAGCTCGCGTGATGTAATGGCTTCGGGGGGTGGTTTTGGCCATCCCTGCCTAGCTTATTTGGCGAAATTGGTCACTCTGAACGTTGTAGCAAACCGTGAGTTGGCGATCTCCAACAACCCATCAAATATCAAGCTGTCCACCAGCTCAAACGGTACACTCATACTCGGTGCCATTTTCCAACCGGCGCCGCCTGTCATGATGCAAACCGGACTTGCCCCGCAGTGCTTGGTGACGTGCTGAATCATGCGCTCGACTGCGCCGGCGATGGCGAAGGTGCCGCCGCTGGTGAGGGCGTCGCTGGTGTTTGTTGGAAAATCGACCACATCGCCAGTCGGCACATGCAAACCCGCTGTGCCGGACTCCAAAGCACGCAGCATGATGCCGTGGCCGGGGATGATGAAGCCGCCTAGAAATTTGCCGTCGGCGTCTATCGCCTCGACAGTGACTGCGGTGCCGACCATGACGACCACGATGGGTCTGCGTTCGCCACGAGCCAATATTCGCTGCCGTGCACCTATCATGGCGACCCAGCGGTCGGCCCCTAGACGTGTCGGGTGGTCGTAGCCGTTGCTCAAACCAGCTTCAGCGCTGCTAGCTACGACCCATTGTGGTGATGCGTCCCAATGCTCTAACTGCGTGATGACGCGTCGGCGAATCGCATCACCAGCAACGATGCAACCCAAAATGTGGGTCGGCTCGGGAAGCTCGCTCCATGCGCCGTCGGCCAGTTTGTCGATGTTTTCTAAAAACTCAGCGCCTTGTGCGATGAGTGTGGCACCGGGCTGGGGAGAGTCGTACAGCGCCCATTTTAAGCGGGTGTTGCCAACATCGAGTGCAAGTAAGCTCATGGGTTTCGTTTGTTAAATGGCGATGGCTAGCTGCAAATTGGAAAGGTTTGTCGGATTCTAGCCCTGCTTTGAACTGCTTTGTGATTGTCAAAGTGTGATTAAGCGCACACTCGTCACGTTTTTAACGAGGGACAGCGTTTTTTACGTAGGAAATTAACGTTTCGTCACGCCTTTGTAACAGCTTTCAGGCTACAGTAGCTTTCCGACTGATTCTTAATCGCTCGTGTTTTGAAGATGTTTTATTACCTTTTTTTCAATTAAGGAGAATTCTCATGGGTATGTTCAGTTTTATTAAAGAAGCCGGTGAAAAGTTGTTTGGCCGCAAAGAAGTTGAAGATACTGCCGCCTTAGCCGCGAATGATGCCGCTGCTGCAGAGCGATTGGTTCAACTCAATGCACAAGCCGCACAAGGTATTGCGACCTATATTGGCGCGCAAAACCTTGATATTGAAGGTTTGTCCGTTGAGTTTGATGGCGCTTCTGGTGCTGTCACTCTGCAAGGCACCGCATCTTCGCAAGAAGACAGCGAAAAAGCCGCTTTGTGCTGCGGTAACGTGGCTGGTGTCTCTAGCGTGAACAACTTGATCGCGGTGACCGACTCTGCTGGCGAATCACAGTTCCATGACGTGGTGCGCGGCGACACATTGGGCGCCATTGCCAAAGAATACTACGGCAATGCAGGCAAATACCCCGTCATTTTTGAAGCCAATCGCCCGATGTTGAGCCACCCAGACAAGATTTACCCAGGCCAGAAGCTTCGTATTCCGGCTTTGGATGAGTAATCTGCTAGTTTAGAGGGTTATTCTGGCTCTAGCCGTCGTATTTACTGCCTAAGTAGCTATAAATATAATAGCGCTAAGTTGTGATGACTTAGCGTTTTTTTTCACCCGTACTTAAACGCACAATACTAATTTTGCCGCCAAGGCAAGCCGCGATGACGCCAACCACCGATGCTGTTGCGATGCGCGTTGGTATTGGGGTCGCCTTCAAAGCCTTCTAAGATGTTGTAAGCCTCTAAGCCCAGCTCGGCGGCGCGCTTAGCAGCGGGAATGGAGCGTAGACCGCTGCGGCACAGCAAAACCACTTTATTGCCCTTATTTCCACTATTCTCAACGGCGGCGAGGATACCTTCGTCATAGGCCGGGTTCATCACCATGCCCGGCCATTGTTTCCAAGCCAAATCGACGGCGCCGGGGACGAAGCCGACCCAAGCACGCTCAGCGTCGGTACGAATATCAACCAAAACCGCTTCGCCCGCCTGCCACCACGCAAAGGCGATTTGGGGGGTGATGTCACCAGCGTAGCCGTCGGCGGGTTGGACTTTGTCTTGCGCCTTCACACTGTTGCCGCTGCTCAACGGTGTGTTGGCATCTCCTGCATCGTGGCGAACGACTGGCGCTAAGCCTGAGCGCTGGTTCGCTGGCACAGCTTCGTCTAAACGCTTTGGTTTTGGCAAATCCAACTGTCCCATCAAAGTGACGAACTCTTCTAAGCTACGACCTGTGACGCGCGCGTTGCCAACTTTTTCAGCGCCTATGGTTGATTGCGTTTGGCCTTTGTAGTCGTGCCCAGGCCACACAGTCGTGTTGTCTGGCAGCGAAAACAGCACTTGGGTGATGCTGTTGTACAAGGCGGAGGCGCTACCTGACTGAAAATCTGTGCGTCCACAGCCACCAATCAGCAGGGTGTCGCCCGTGAATACATGAGTTTCAGCATGGGTTTGCGCTGCGCTGCCCGACCCGTTTTTCCACATAAAACTCATACTACCTGCAGTATGGCCTGGCGTGTGCAGAGCCTTAATGTGCTGACTGCCAAAGCTGAGAACGTCACCATCTTTGAGCTGTTTACTTGCCGTGGTGATGCCGCAAGCGTCAGGCGCGGCTGTTTGCGCGCCCGCATGCTCAGCCAAACGCCCAGCGCTGGTGATGTGGTCCGCATGTGCGTGGGTTTCAAGTGCCCAAATGAGCTTCAGTCCATAGTGTCGCAAAACACCCAAATCACGCTCCAGTTGGTCGTCCACCGGGTCAATGATGATGGCGGGACGAGGAGATTCGGTAGATTTTTCATCAAACAGAACATAAGTGAAGGTGCTCGAAGCAGGGTCGAAGAGTTGAATGGGGTTCATAGCAGCTAACCTCTTAGTGGTTTTAAATTGAGTGATGTATACATAAATTAAGCAAATTTTGCCAACATCTTTGCCACATGCTCAGCCGGCAAATCGCCTTGCTCGATCATGCAGCCGACCATGGAGAAAAACGCTTTGTCCAAGGCTTTACGCGCAGCGGAAAGTTGTTGGGCAATTTTTTCGCAATCTTGTTCGTCGTCGATTTGACGCTGCACACCACGCAACTGCCCCTCTACGCGAGCCAAACGGGTACGAATTGCTTTTTTCTTGATGGGATCAGTTAGTCGTGTCATATTGGTAGTGATATTGATCGTAATTTTGTCAAAAGGTTGGCGAAAGGATGTTTACTTTACATACTGTAGGGAGTATACTTCATTTGTGTCAATTGTCGACATTTTCTTGTTCTGACGAAAAGGTTATTTATGAATTCAAGTTTATTGGGGCTGCATCCCTTTGTTCAATCCGCTTTGGGCGGCATCATGATTGGCTTGGCCAGCTGGTTGTTGTTAGCTTCTCTGGGTCGTGTGGCCGGCATTACAGGCATTTTGGGCGGCGCTTTGGCACCGTTTAATGGTGCACCCAAAGGTGAGCGCGCCTGGCGCTGGGCATTTGTGGTTGGCTTGATCGTTATGGGCGCTATTACAGCCTTCATCTTGAACACGCCGACGCTATCCACGCCACGCCCGTTTCCATTGCTGATTTTGGCGGGCTTGTTGGTGGGTTTTGGCACGGTGCTGGGCTCAGGCTGCACCAGTGGCCATGGTGTTTGCGGTATTGGTCGGCGCTCGGTTCGCTCGATCGTGTCAACCGTGGTTTTCATGATGGCGGGCTTTGTAACTGTCACGTTGGTCAAGCTGTTCACTGCCTAAGCGCATCGTCAATCAATATATTTAGGATTACAAATTATGATTAAAAAAGTAGCATTTGGTCTGGCTGCAGGCGCTTTATTTGCCGCAGGTTTGGTGGTTTCCGGCATGACGCAGACGGCCAAGGTGATTGGTTTTTTGAATTTTGGCGGTATTTTTTCACCGGAACGTTTTGGTGCTTGGGATGCCAGCTTGGCTTTTGTGATGGGTGGCGCGCTGATGATCACGCTTGTTGCCTTTGCCGTTACACCGACGAAAGGACGCAAGCCGTGGTTTTCTGACAAATTTGAACTCCCAACGCGCAAAGATGTTGACTTCAAATTGATCGCCGGCGCAGCCATGTTTGGCATTGGTTGGGGCTTGGCTGGCTATTGTCCGGGCCCTGCGATGGCTTCTCTCATCTATGGCGGTATTGATGCGCTGGTTTTTGTGGCCGCTTTGTTGGTAGGTTTGTTGATAGCGAAACGCTTGCGCGTATGAACAGCATGCTAAACGACTGGTTTACAGGCCTTGAAAATCGCCAGGGGGGCGATATTTTGGCGGTGCAAACATTGCGAAATGCACTCATGGCTGCCAGTGTTTTGGCATCCGCCGCTTTGGTTGGTTTGATGGGGGTTTTGGCAACAGCTCATTTACACCCCAAGTGGAGCAGTGCTAGCGCGGCGGCCATGTTGGTTATTAGCGCCGCTTACTCGCTACGTGCTTTGTGGACGCTGTCGCGAGCCGGTTTCGAGATTCGCCTTGAAAACCAGGCAGCAGGTACAGGCAAAAACCAATTGTTGAAAGATCTTACAGCGGCCATTGCAGGCATTCGATGGGCTGGAATACTTCTAATTTTAGCTTTGGCTGCCGCTGGTGCAAGTATTTGGGTAAAGATGTAATCAGTTGGGAGGAATCGACTTTAAGTAAAGACAATATTTTCATTTGAAAATAATTGCCCCAGATCAATTTAACTTCGATTAAATAGGTAAAAACACCAATGTTGCTGCCAAGGTGACAGGTAACAATGATTAGCTCACTTACCATGTAATGCATTCAATTTTTACTTAGGAGAATAACTTGACTAAACCGACAACCCCACAACGACGCAGCCTACTCAAAGGCGTTGCTATTGCAGCTGGCGCTTTATCAGCCCCGATGATTGCCAAAGCGCAAGCTGGCCCGATCAACATGCGCTGGCAGAGCACTTGGCCTTCAAAAGACATTTTCCATGAGTACGCTCTGGACTTTGCCAAGAAGGTCAACGACATGACTGGTGGCGATTTGAAGATTGAAGTTTTGCCAGCAGGTGCAGTTGTACCAGCGTTCGGTTTGCTCGAAGCGGTGTCTAAGGGCACGCTAGACGGCGGTCATGGCGTGTTGGGCTACCACTATGGTAAACAAAATGCATTGGCTTTGTGGAACTCTGGCCCAGCATTTGGTATGGATGCCAACATGTTGTTGTCATGGCACAAATACGGCGGCGGCACTGAGCTGTTGGCCAAGTTGTATGCCTCCATCGGCATGGGTACAGTCCAGTCTTTCTTGTACGGCCCTATGGCGACTCAGCCTCTGGGTTGGTTCAAAAAGCCAATCACCAAAACTGATGACTTCAAAGGCTTGAAGTTCCGCACCAACGGTTTGGCGATTGACTTGTTCACCGCCATGGGCGCTGCTGTGAATGCCTTGCCAGGTGGTGAGATCGTTCCAGCGCTGGACCGTGGTTTGTTAGATGGTGCCGAGTTCAACAACGCATCATCAGACCGCTTGCTCGGTTTCCCTGACGTGTCTAAAGTGTGTATGCTGCAAAGCTACCACCAAAGTGCTGAAACGTTTGAGATCATGTTCAACAAGACTAAATACGATGCGCTGCCAGCAAAAATGAAGTCTATCATTTCGGGTGCTGTAGAGGCATCTTCTGCTGATATGTCTTGGAAGGCGATTGACCGTTACTCTAAAGACTACATCGAGCTACAAACCAAAGACAAAGTTAAGTTCTACAAAACGCCAGATGCGATTTTGCAAGACCAGCTCAAGCTGTGGTCAGAAATCTTGGAGAAGAAATCTGCTGAAAATCCATTGTTCAAAGAAATCGTTGCATCACAACGTGCCTTTGCACAACGTGCTGTGAAGTGGGAGCAAGACACCGTCATCAACCGTCGGATGGCTGTCAACCACTTTTTCAGAGGCTAAGAGTTTCACATGAGTCAAAAACAACCGTCTAGGCTCTACTAGACGGTTGTTTTTTTTGAGCTACTCAAACTTTGTACAAACATCTTTATATATATGCAAAACTTTTTTCTACTAGTTGACAAAATCAGCACCAAGTTAGGCCACTACTTTTCTTGGTTGGTGATGGCGTTAACCTTGCTTATCACGTACGAAGTTTTTTCTCGCTACGTGCTGGATAAGCCACACTCTTGGGCCTTTGACATCATGATCATGATGTATGGCTCTATGTTCATGATGGCAGGTGCTTACACCTTGTCCAAAAACGGCCACGTACGTGGTGACGTTTTATACGGTTTTTTCCCCCCTCGCTTACAAGCTGGTTTGGATCTTGTTCTCTACATTTTGTTTTTCTTTCCTGGCGTTTTTGCCCTGGCATATGCGGGCTACTTTTACGCTGGCGAGTCTTGGGCGATCAAAGAAATCTCTAACATCACGTCCGACGGGCCGCCAATTTACCCCTTCAAAACTATCATCCCAATTGCCGGTGGCATGTTGTTGATTCAAGGTGTGGTCGAGTTATTGCGCTGCATGGTGTGTTTAAAAGAAGGCGCTTGGCCAAAACGTGCGGATGATGTGGAAGAGGTTGACGTGGACAAACTCAAAGAGATGGTTCATGTAAAAGACGAAGACATTGCCAAGCTGGGCGAACTCGCGACATCAAAATCGACAACCAAATAAGGAATATTTAAAGTGAAAAAAGAAATTTGGTTTGGCCTGTCTATATTAGTGGCCGTCGTTGTAAGCATTCTTGTATTTATGCCCTCGTTTTCACAAATGACCAACGGTCATTTGGGCTTGTTAATGTTGGGTTTGATCGTTGTTGCCATCATGCTTGGTTTCCCCACAGCTTTTACGCTCATGGGTATGGGCATGATGTTTGCATGGTTAGCCTTCAGGAGTCGAAATCCTGATTTGGCTGTGCAACAAACCCTAGATTTGATGGTGCAGCGTGCCTATTCAGTCATGTCCAACGATGTGCTGATTTCAATTCCGTTGTTCGTTTTCATGGGCTATTTGGTCGAGCGCGCGAATTTGATTGAAAAGCTCTTCAAAAGCTTGCACTTGGCAATGGCACGTGTGCCAGGCTCGTTGGCTGTTGCAACTGTCATCACCTGTGCTATTTTTGCAACTGCAACTGGTATTGTTGGCGCGGTGGTCACATTGATGGGGTTGCTTGCTTTCCCCGCGATGTTGAAAGCGGGCTACAACACGAAACTAGCAGCAGGCGCTATCACTGCGGGTGGCTGCTTGGGCATTTTGATTCCACCGTCAGTGCTGTTGATTGTCTATGGCGCAACGGCTGGCGTGTCTGTGGTGAAGTTGTACGCTGGCGCATTCTTCCCTGGCATCATGTTGGCAACTTTGTATGTGGCCTATATTATTATTATTGCTAAGATCAAACCGCAGTGGGCGCCTCGGTTGTCTGAACAAGACAGCAAAATTACACTTCCGGCGCATAACGAAGTAGTTTCAAAGTCTTTTGGCAACAATGTGGTTCGCGGCTTATTTACCGGCTTAAAAGGCAAAGACATGCCTAGCGCTCCGAAAAGAGCGCTAGTCAAAGAGCTTTTAGTTGCTTTGCTGCCTGCTATTGCCTTCACCGTTGCGATGGGTTTAACTTACCGCGCGGTAACTGCACCTGTTGTATCAGTCTCTACGGATGTTGTGCAAATGGGAAGTGGTTTTTCTAACGATGATGCAAAATCAGATGTTGGTGGTTTGAAAGAGCCTCCTTCTGAGGGCGGCTTAAAAGAGCCTCCTGTTGAAGCTCTGGGCGATGCTGCCAAGGCTGCGCCTGCTGCTGTGTCCAAACCTGCAGAAGTAGCCAAACCAGCTGTTGTTGCTACGCCAGCCGCCGCCAAAACTGCAGAGGCAGCAGGTGAGCGCGTACCAGCCCCAATCAGTTATTGGATCGTTTTAGGTCTAGGTGCCGCAGCTTTAGCCGTTTTCTACGCCATCTTTAGCTTTGCACGCTTAGAGATTTTCAAAATGTTGTTGGGGTCGTTCTTCCCGCTGGCCGTGTTGATCATTGCCGTGTTGGGCACCATTGTGTTTGGTTTGGCAACTCCCACCGAAGCTGCCGCCATGGGTTCTATGGGTGGTTTGATCTTGGCGGCGGCGTACCGACGACTCAATGTACAAGTGGTACGTGAATCAGTGTATTTGACTGCAAAAACCAGCGCGATGGTGTGCTGGTTGTTTGTGGGTTCAAGCATCTTTTCAGCAGCCTTTGCTTTGCTTGGTGGTCAAGAACTCATCAACCAGTGGGTGTTGTCGATGGATTTGACACCAATACAATTTATGCTGTTGGCGCAAGCCATCATCTTCTTGTTAGGCTGGCCGCTAGAGTGGACTGAGATCATCGTGATTTTCATGCCAATTTTCATTCCCTTGTTGCCACATTTCGGTATCGACCCGCTGTTCTTCGGCTTGCTGGTTGCGTTGAATTTGCAAACTGCCTTCTTATCGCCACCTGTGGCTATGGCAGCGTTCTACCTTAAAGGTGTATCGCCACCGCATGTGACTTTGAACCAAATTTTCTTGGGCATGATGCCCTTTATGGCGATTCAAGTGTTTGCGTTGTTCTTGCTGTATATGTTCCCAGCTATTGGCATGTGGTTGCCTGGCGTGCTGTACAAATAGCGCCTTGATTTAAACTTTAGTAAAAAGGACGTTTCGGCGTCCTTTTTTGCTTTTATTGTTCAAAAACCCTACAATTGACGTTTACGTTAACGTCAACTGAGAGACGCCATCATGACTGACCTGTCCGCAGATTACAAAGCCCTCGCCAACTACCGCCCGACCAACAAAGTGCGTTTTGTGACAGCAGCCAGCCTGTTTGACGGGCACGATGCCGCCATCAACATCATGCGCCGCATCATCATGGGCATGGGCGCGGAGGTGATCCACCTTGGCCACAACCGAAGTGTCGAAGAAGTGGTGACCGCCGCCTTGCAGGAAGATGCCCAAGGCATCGCCATCAGTTCCTACCAGGGCGGCCACGTCGAGTATTTCAAATACATGATCGACCTGCTCAAAGCGCGCGGGGGATCGCATATCCAGGTCTTTGGCGGTGGCGGTGGCGTGATTGTGCCGCCTGAAATCCGTGAACTGCATGCTTACGGTGTTTCCCGCATCTTCAGCCCCGAAGACGGTCAGCGCATGGGCTTGCAGGGCATGATTGGTGAGATGGTGATGCGCTGTGACAAAGACCTGACTGGTTTTGCACCGAGCAAACTAGACGCTATCCAAGGCCATTCTGATGCAAGCTGGCGTGCTTTGTCACAACTTATCACCGCACTCGAAAATGATAAGGTAGATTCGTCGCTAGCCGGCGAATTAATTGCTTCGGCAGCTTTTAAAAAAATAGCAGTTTTAGGTATTACCGGCACAGGTGGAGCGGGCAAATCCAGCTTGACCGATGAGTTGATCCGCCGCTTCAGGCTCGATCTCGGCGACAGCCTGCGCATTGCCGTCATCAGCATTGACCCATCACGGCGTAAAACCGGCGGTGCTTTGCTGGGTGACCGGATTCGCATGAATGCGATTTCGCCATGGAACACCACCCTATCCGTTCGCCCTGAGCTTGTCGAAGGGTTCACAGAGGCTTCGACAAGCTCAGCCCGAACGGGGTTAGATTCCGGCCAGCGCGTGTTCATGCGATCACTGGCGACCCGCGAATTTGGCTCCGAAATCAGCCCCGCGCTGCCGGGCGTGATCGCTGCCTGTAAATGCGCAGGTTTTGACCTCGTGATCGTCGAAACTTCAGGTATTGGCCAAGGCGATGCGGCGATTGTGCCGCATGTCGATGTGCCGATGTATGTGATGACGCCTGAGTTTGGCGCAGCCAGCCAGTTAGAAAAAATCGACATGCTGGATTTTGCCGAGTTTGTGGCCATCAACAAGTTTGACCGCAAAGGCTCGCTCGATGCCTTGCGCGACGTCTCCAAACAGGTGCAGCGCAACAAGGAAGCCTGGAGCACACCCGCTGACCAAATGCCCGTGTTTGGCACGATGGCGGCGAGATTTAACGATGACGGCGTGACGGCGCTGTACCAAGCGCTGAAAACTCGTCTGGTTGAACTGGGCATGAAACTACCAACCAATAAAACGGGCCTTTTGCCAATCGTCAACGTGCGCTACAGCACGAACCAAACGCCCGTCGTGCCAGCAGCCCGCACACGCTACTTGGCTGAAATCTCAGATACCGTGCGCGGCTACAAAAAACGTACCAAAGTACAAGCACAGTTGGCGCGTGAAGTGCAGCAGCTCAAAGCGGCGGCGGCAATGCTCAAAATCGACAAGCCGAACCGCGCACCAGCCGCTGAAGCGGCCCTTGACTTGGCCGGCAAGCGCAAAGCAAGCATGGATGCCGATGCCCGCCACCTGATTGCCCAATGGCCGGACATGCAACAAGCCTACGCGGGTGACGAATATGTCGTCAAAATCCGCGACAAAGAGATCCGCACCGCGCTGACCAGCAAATCACTCAGCGGCACCACCATCCGCAAAGTTGCCTTGCCGCAATACGAAGACCACGGCGAGATTTTGAAGTGGTTGATGCTGGACAACGTGCCCGGCAGCTACCCCTACACCGCAGGAACTTTTGCTTTTAAACGCGAAGGCGAAGACCCAACCCGTATGTTTGCGGGAGAGGGCGACGCGTTTAAAACCAACGCGCGTTTCAAACTACTAAGTTCCGGCATGGCTGCGAAACGTTTATCGACTGCGTTTGATTCTGTCACGTTGTACGGCAATGACCCCGACTTGCGGCCTGATATTTACGGCAAGGTCGGCAACTCTGGCGTCTCCATTGCCACGCTGGATGATATGAAGGTGCTGTACGACGGCTTCGATTTGTGCAGCCCGTCCACCAGCGTGTCGATGACCATCAATGGCCCAGCGCCCAGTATTTTGGCGATGTTCATGAACACCGCGATCGACCAGAACATCGCTAAGTTCAAAACCGACAACAACCGCGAACCGACCGAGACCGAGACCGCCAAAATCAAAGAATGGGTGCAGGAAAACGTACGTGGCACGGTGCAGGCCGATATATTGAAGGAAGACCAAGGGCAAAACACCTGCATCTTTTCTACTGAGTTCAGTCTCAAGGTCATGGGCGACATTGCCGAATATTTTGTGCACAACCGCGTGCGCAACTTCTACTCGGTGTCCATCAGCGGCTACCACATTGCCGAAGCCGGCGCGAACCCCATCAGCCAGCTGGCCTTCACGCTCAGCAACGGCTTTACCTTTGTCGAAGCCTACTTGGCACGCGGCATGCACATCGACGACTTCGCACCGAACTTGAGTTTCTTCTTCAGCAACGGCATGGACCCCGAATACACCGTGATGGGCCGGGTCGCAAGAAGAATCTGGGCAGTGGCGATGAAAGAGAAGTACGGCGCGAACGAGCGCAGCCAAAAGCTCAAGTACCACATTCAGACGTCAGGCCGCAGCCTGCACGCGCAGGAAATCCAGTTCAACGACATTCGCACCACGCTACAGGCGCTCATCGCCATTTACGACAACTGCAACAGCCTGCACACCAACGCGTTTGACGAAGCCATCACCACGCCGACCGAAGACAGCGTACGCCGCGCCATGGCGATTCAGCTCATCATCAACCGCGAGTGGGGTTTGGCCAAGAACGAAAACCCAAGCCAAGGCGCGTTCATCATCGAAGAACTCACCGAGTTGCTAGAAGAAGCTGTCTTAGCCGAATTTGAACGCATCGCCGAACGCGGTGGCGTGCTCGGCGCGATGGAAACTGGCTACCAGCGCGGCCGCATTCAAGACGAATCCATGCACTACGAAATGCTGAAACACACCGGCGAGCTGCCCATCATCGGCGTCAACACCTTTAGAAACCCTAAAGGCGATGTGGTGCAGGACAAGCTGGAGCTGGCGCGCTCGACCGACGAGGAAAAGCAAAGTCAATTGAAGCGATTAAGCGATTTTCATGCTCTGCATGCAGCGGAATCGCCAGCGATGCTCAAGCGTCTGCAACAAGCCGTGATCGCCAACGACAATGTGTTTGATGTGCTGATGGACGCGGTGCGAGTGTGCTCACTGGGGCAGATCACCAATGCGCTGTTTGAGGTGGGCGGGCAGTATCGACGGAATATGTAGGCTCACTATTTATAAGTTAGTTTTCTTCAACAAAAAAGCGCTCTTAGAAGCGCTTTTTTTACGGGTTTTATACTTTAAACAATCTTCACACTCAAATTCGGCAACCCATCAATGTGCATTTCAATCACATCACCCTTCACCACAGGGCCGACATTTTCTGGGGTGCCTGAGTAGATGATGTCGCCTGGGAAGAGCTCAAAGGCTTGGGACAGACGGCTGATTTGCTCGGCCACTGACCAGATCATTTGGCTCAAATTGGCGTTTTGCTTGGTGACGCCATTGACTTTCAGCCAGATGGCGCCCTTTTGGAAATGACCAATTTGGGCAACGGGGTGGATCGCACCTATGGGCGCGGATTTGTCGAAACTTTTGCCAATTTCCCACGGTTTTTTCTCGTCGCCCATGGCGCGCTGCAGATCACGACGGGTCATGTCTAAGCCTAGTGAGTAGCCCCAAACATGGTCTAAAGCTTTTTCGACGGAGATGTTTTTGCCACCAATGCCGATGGCGGCAACCAACTCGGCTTCGTAGTGGTAGTTTTTAGTGAGCGTGGGATAGGGATGGTCTGCGACGGTGCCAGACTTGACGAATTGAATCGAGTCGGTCGGTTTTTGGAAGAAAAATGGCGGCTCGCGGTCTGGGTTGGAGCCCATTTCGATGGCATGTGCGCGGTAGTTGCGGCCAATGCAGTAAATGCGGCGCACGGGGAACTGCGCGTCAGAACCGACGATAGGAACCGTGGTTGCAGCGACCGGAAACGGCGTTTTCACGCTTTGCTGGGCGACGCCAGGCATAGCGCAACCGACCACAGCGCCTGTTGTGACTAAAGCTGAGCTTTGGAAAAAATGCCGTCTATCCATGGTGTTGTCTCCGATTGTTTAAATGATTGTTCGCATGCCAACCAAAGATTACACCAACTCACCTGTTTTGCCTATTACCTGCGTCAGCTTTTATAAACTTTTAAATCACCGTGAAATAAGCATAAAAAAAGCGCTCGACTAGAGCGCTTTTTTCGGAGCTGCGCGAAGCAGCCTGCGATTAACCTTGGTGCGGACGCTTGCCTGGGTTTTTCTTGCTGTTGGTGTGCGCGCCGCGCTCTAGGCTGATCTTTTGACCCTTGCCAGTTGTGTAGCACACGCCTTTTGGCGCGACTGGACGTGGGGTTGCTTTGCGCTCTGCTTCTGTTCTGAATACTTTTGCCATGGTGTGCTTTCGAAAATGAAAAATGTTGGGTGGGTGAAATTAGCCTATCATTATCTCAGTTTTTAAAGAAGCTTGGCTGATACTTAGATATTGTCTTGATTTTGCTTTGCTTTTACCTTGGAATTGACTTGCTTTTGACTCATTTTTACCAACAAAGGATGCTTTCATGACAACTGACGCTATGACTGGAATGACTGATCTCTTCACACTCAAAGGCCGCGTTGCCTTGATCACGGGAGGCTCGCGTGGCATTGGCCGCATGATTGCCAAAGGGTTTCTGGCGCAAGGAGCGAAAGTTTACATCTCAGCTCGCAAAGCGCAGGCCTGTATTGATACGGCCAAAGAACTGTCGCAGTTCGGCACCTGCATTGCCATTCCGGGAGATGTTTCTACCGTGGCGGGCGCTCAAGCTTTGGCTGATGCTTATCTGGCGTTTGAGCCGCAACTTGACATCTTGGTCAACAACGCCGGTGCAGCTTGGGGCGAAGATTACAACACCTTCCCTGAGTCGGGCTGGGACAAAGTGGTCGATTTGAACCTGAAAGCGCCCTTCTTTTTGACCCAAATCTTGACTCCAGCGCTGCGACTGGCCGCCAAAACCAAAGTTGCGAAAGTGATCAATATCGCCTCGATAGATGGCATTTCGATCAACGCGCAAGAGACGTATTCCTACGCAGCTAGCAAAGCCGGCTTGATTCACCTGACCAAGCGCATGGCGCTGCGTCTAGCGCGGGACAATATTGCCGTTTCCGCCATCGCGCCGGGCGCTTTTGCCTCTGAGATGAACAAAGTCGCACGTGACCATGGCGACATGGTCTCCAAACGTGTGCCTGCAGGTCGCGTCGGTGTCGATGAAGACATGGCTGGCGCGGCGATTTACCTGGCTTCCCGCGCGGGCGACTACGTGGTGGGCGCGACGCTGGTGGTCGATGGCGGCGTGTCGTTCACCCGCCAAAGCGACGATGTCGAATAATTGAACGCGGCACTGACCTGCGACGCTTATGTTACGTTTAAACCAAGGCTCGCAGCTCACGTGCCGCTTCCTGCAAAAGCGGGAGCAAGCCGTTATGCAACTCGTCCAGCTCCAGCTTGGCTAGCTGCGTCACCACATTTAAGGCCGCAACGGTGCGCCCTGACGCATCTCGGATCGGCACTGCCAGAGCATGCACACCAAGCTCATGCATTTGGCTGGCGATAGCGTAATCTTGCGCACGGATGTGCTGAATCAAAGCGCCGAATTGCTGCATGTCGGTACACGTATACGCTGTCAGCCGTGGTAAGCGGCGGCACTGCGCCCAAGCGCCAAAGTCAGCCGCTGGCAGCTGTGCCAGGAGCACTTGGCCGGTAGAGGTGGCGTGAATTGGTAATCTAGCCCCTAAATGTAAGCCATAAGGGGTGTAGCCGGCGTATTTATTACTTGTATTGCTATATTTTTTATAGTTAATTGGGTTGATTTGACTGCTTTTAGCGACAATCACCACCTCGTCCTCATCCCGCACCACGGCTGAAAACGACTCGCCCGTTTGCGCGGCCAAGCGGTTCAGCGTGGGCTGCAAGACACGTGGTAGACGCGCAGAAGCTAGATAACTGCCAGAAAACCGCAGCACTTTGCTAGACAACCAATAAAAGCTGCCATCGGTCTCCAAATAACCTAGGTGTGCCAAGGTCAGCAAATGCCGCCGCGCCGCAGCGCGGGTGATGCCGGCGCGCTGCGCGGCCAGCGTGGCGTTGAGTCGCTGCCGGTCCGTGTCGAAGCTTTCCAGTACAGCCATGCCTTTGGCCATGCCAGCAATGAAATCTGCGCTGGCAATAACGGTTTTCTCTGGCTCTTTTTGTGCGTTCATCGCGCAATAGTGCCGATGATCGCGCAAATTGTCAACCCAACGCTGGTTTGATAGGCAGGCTTCTTCTATTCTCATGCCCATGACATTTAACTCAGCTCGCACGCAAGTCGCCATCATAGGCGCAGGTCCATCTGGGCTGCTGCTCGGCCAATTGCTCCACAAAGCGGGTATAGACGCCATCATCATCGAGCGACAAAGCCCCGACTACGTGCTGGGCCGCATTCGCGCTGGCATTTTGGAGCAAACCACGGTGGATATGCTGATTGACGCTGGCGTGGGCGCGGGGGTGAGCGCGGGCGGCATCGTTCACCACAGCATTGAGCTGGTGTTTGGTGGCAAGCGCCACGCCATCGACGTCACGGGCTTGACCGCAGGCAAAGTCGTCACTGCATACGGCCAAACCGAGATGACGCGGGACTTGATGGAAGCCCGACATGCAGCGGGTTTAACCACCGTTTACGAAGCCAAAGATGTCACGATTCACGACTTTGACGGCGCAAAACCCGCCGTTCGCTACCAAAAAGATGGTCAAAACCACGAATTGGCATGTGATTTCATCGCTGGTTGCGACGGTTTCCACGGCGTGTGCCGCGCCAGCGTCCCCGAAGGCGCGGTCATCGAGTACGAAAAAGTCTACCCCTTCGGCTGGCTGGGCGTACTGGCCGATGTGCCGCCCGTCTCCCCCCACGCCGTCGTGTATGGCAACAGCGAACGCGGCTTTTCGCTGTGTAGCATGCGCAGCCTGACCCGTAGCCGCTACTATGTGCAATGCCCCGTAGACGACAAAGTGGAGGCCTGGAGCGACCAGCGCTTTTGGGACGAACTGCGCCTGCGCTTAGACCCCGCATTGGCCGAGCAAATCATCACCGGCCCCTCTATTGAAAAGAGCATCGCCCCGCTGCGCAGCTTTGTGGCCGAGCCGATGCGCTTTGGCCGCCTGTTCCTAGCCGGCGACGCCGCCCACATCGTGCCGCCTACGGGGGCGAAAGGCTTGAATTTAGCGGCTAGCGATGTGAAATTTCTCAGCACTGCCTTGATTGAGTTTTACGGCAAAGACGGGGTGAAAAGCGAAGCTGGCATCAACACCTACTCCCAACGCTCCCTCGCCCGCATCTGGAAAGCCGAGCGCTTTTCATGGTGGCTCACCTCGTTGATGCACCGCTTCCCCGACACAGACGCTTTTGGGCAGCGCATGCAAGAGGCGGAGCTGGAGTATTTGGTGAATTCAGAGGCGGCATCTACCGTTTTGGCTGAAAATTATGTGGGATTGCCGTTAATTTCAATATAAATGGCTAATTTAGGCATAAATATGGCTGTAGCCGGCGTATTTATTGCCTAAGTAGCTATAAAATATATAGCAAATTTCCGCCCCTCGTCGCTTCGCGCCACCCCTTCATGCTGAAGGGGAATTTTCACATCGAGCTACGTAACGCACGCCGGTATTGCATGGCCTCTGCCACATGGGTGACTTGGGTAAATTCTGAGCCGGCCAAATCAGCAATTGTCCGTGCCACTTTCAAGGTGCGGTGGGTGGCGCGAGCTGACCAGCCTAGGCGGGCGGCGGCGACGTTGAGGAACTTGGTGGCGCCTTCGTCCAACATCACATGGGTATCAATCTCGCTGCCTTGCAGCGCGTGGTTGGCCTTCTTTTGACGTTTCAAACTGCGGTTGCGGGCGGCGATGCAGCGTTCGCGGATGTTTTGGGTGGATTCGCCAGCGGGGGCGTTGATGAGTTCGGAAGCAGGAAGTGTGGGCACATCGATGTGTAAATCGATGCGGTCAAGCAACGGGCCGCTGAGCTTGCCTTGGTAGCGCGACACTTGGTCGGGCGAGCAGCGGCAAGCTTTGGGTGTGCTGCCAATGACGGCGCCCAAGTAGCCGCACGGGCAGGGGTTCATGGCGGCCATGAGCTGGAAACGGGCGGGGAAATCAGCTCTTCTAGCCGCGCGGGAGATCGTGATTTGACCTGTTTCTAGTGGTTCGCGCAAGGCTTCGAGGGCCTGTCTAGGGAGTTCGGGGAGTTCGTCAAGGAACAAAACACCGTTGTGCGCGAGTGAGATTTCGCCTGGACGCGGCGGTGAGCCACCT
>JANPLX010000025.1:0-1531 GCA_031422495.1 Polaromonas sp.
TGCCCCACTCTTTGAGTTTTTCAGCGACCAAATCGGCTGTTTGCACTTCAGCAAAACACAGCTCTGGGTTAGCGTGGATTTGTTTTCGAATCGCGGCGATGCCAGCGGCTTGTGTGGTGATGGAATCAATGATTTTCATAACAATTACTCGGCTTTTTAAATATCAAAAAAATGTCAATAAAATTTAGTAAATTAAATTCAGAAAATTAAGACTTGGTAGTCTGCACCATTTTCATGGCTGAAGCAATCAGTGTAGCCACTTGGCTCATGTCGCTAGGCACGATCAAAGTCGTAGCTGCATCGCTGGCGACTTTGCCATAGGCATCCAAGGCTCGTTCAGCCACTTTGAGTTGCACCGCCTCAGCGCCACCTGGCAAACGAATCGCATTTGCTACCACTTGAATCGCGTGTGCATTAGCGTCTGCCACCGCAGAAATAGCTGCTGCTTCGCCCTGTGCATTGTTGATGGCAGCAGCTTTTTCACCTTCTGAGCGGGCAATAAAAGCTTCGCGCTCACCCGTAGCAATATTGATTTGTTCTTGGCGGCGACCTTCTGACGCGGCAATCAAAGCACGCTTGCCGCGCTCAGCCGTGATTTGCGCCTGCATCGCATGCAAAATTTCTTTCGGGGGCGTCAAGTCTTTGATTTCATAACGCAGTACTTTTACACCCCAGTTGAGTGCTGCTTCGTCAATGGCTGCCACCACTTGTGCGTTGATGATGTCGCGCTCTTCAAAAGTTTTGTCTAGCTCTAATTTACCAATCACGCTACGCAATGACGTCTGCGCCAATTGCGTGATCGCCATGACGTAATTGTTGGACCCATAACTCGCTCGCATGGCGTCAGTCACTTGAAAGTACAACACGCCGTCAACCTGTAATTGGGTGTTATCGCGGGTAATGCACACTTGGCTAGGAATATCGAGTGTGATTTCTTTCAGCACGTGTTTGTAGGCGACCTTGTCAACAAAGGGCACCAAGAAATTTAAGCCTGGCGTGAGTGTGGCATTGTATTTACCCAAGCGCTCAACCACCCAAGCGTGTTGCTGCGGCACGACTTTGATGGTGCGTACGATGAAGATGGCAGCAATGACCAGTAAAACGATAGCGATTTCCATAAGGATTCCTTTTAAAGCCTAACGATTAAAGATTAAAAATCAGAGATTAAAGTTTTTTTACTATTAAACGACTACCGATGACTTGCTCAATACTGTAACTGCCTGCACTTGTAGCACTACCGTTTTGAAGCTGCACTGTCCAGCTCGAACCACGGTATTTGATACTGGCAGTGCCATCGGCCTGCCAAGCATCTACAGTCACGGTTTGACCAATATCCATGTTCACATCGCTGTTGAACTCTGCATTTTTACCAACCATTTTTTTACCGCGTAGAAAATGCCAAGCAACCACAGCACCGCCACCTATCAACGCAGCAATGACCAATTGAGCCGCCACACTCATACCCAAATGAGCTGCTATAGCTGCAGCTGCCAGCCCTACAGCAAACATCAGCAGATAAAAGGTACCTGTC
>JANPLX010000026.1:0-25809 GCA_031422495.1 Polaromonas sp.
ACTTTGACGATATCGCCCAAATTGCCGACGTTAACAACTTTGTCTAATAGAATAATTTGCATGGTGACTACTCCTTAGATGCGGTGCTGGTCGCTGTACGGGACCAAAGCCAAGAAACGCGCACGTTTGATAGCGGTGTTGAGTTGACGCTGGTAAATGGCACGGGTGCCAGTCAAGCGCGCTGGGATGATTTTACCGTTTTCACCGATGAAATCACGCAATGTGTCGACGTCTTTGTAGTCAATCTCGACAACGTCAGCCACCGTGAAACGGCAGTAGCGCTTGCGCTTGAACAACAAATTTTGTGCTGGGCGCTTAGGGCGCTTGTCTTTATTAAAACGTTTTGGTCCGGGCATGATGGACTCCTAAAAAAATGATTAAATATGGGCAAATTCTTGAATATGAAACACGACATTTTTACCTTGGCGAGCGGCTCCTAAAAAGCCGGTGAACTTCCAAACACTGCCTAAAGTCTGTTTGCCGATGGATTCAGCAAGATGACCGATTGCAAGCGCTTTCAAACTAACTTTAACTTGCCTCTTGGTTCCCATTTCCTGAACTTCCGTGTCACTCTCTAGTGAAAAATTCAAGGCTGGCAATCCGGCTGGTGTGTATCGCAGAGGGGAAACCTCGACAAGACACGCTGTTAAAACAAGTTGGTTCACACCAAAGCGTTAAAAATTATTGTGCTGCGTACTCAGATTGTTGGGTTTTACGTGTTTCTTCGCGCTCAACAGTTTTCATCATTGCTGATGGGGCTGTGTCTGCCGCTTTACGCAAAACGGTGAGGTGACGCAAAACGGCATCGTTGAACTTGAACGCGTGCTCAAGTTCAGCCATCACGGCTTGGTCAGCTTCGATATTCACGCACAGGTAGTGTGCTTTTGACAGCTTGTTGATTTGGTAAACCATCTGACGACGGCCCCAATCTTCAACACGGTGCACCTTGCCGCCGCCAGCGGTAATCATGCCCTTGTAACGCTCCAGCATAGCTGGAACTTGTTCACTTTGATCCGGGTGGATCAACAAAACGATCTCATAATGACGCATAGACACTCCTTTAGGGATAAAGCCACCCGCTGCGTCTACATGACTCCAAGTCCAGAATGGAACTTAGTACCCTGTAGCGGTGTGGCAAGGGAAAGCCTTAGATTATATGCTGTTTTGGCGCACTTGTGTCAGGATACGCCAAACTGACAGCCACCACTGTCAAAATCCCCACGGGAACGCCAAAAACCCCAGCAGAAATAGGCGCAATATCAAACCACAGCGCGGGCGCAAACTTGCCCATTGCAGTCTGAACTGCCGACGTATGCACAAACATGTAATACAACGTCATACACAAACCCGCTAGCATGCCAGAAACAGCGCCAAGTCTGCTGGCTCGTTTCCAGAAAATACCCAAAACCATGGCAGGTACAAAAGCTGCTCCAGCGAGTGAAAACGATGCCGCGACCAACCACAAAATAGCCGCTGGTCGCAATGAAGCCACATAAGCCGCCGCCAATGCCACCAACATCAGCGTGAATTTAGACAGCATCACACGATGCAAGGCATTGTTCAAACCGCTTGCTTTTGGTTTGTAAATGTCATGCGCCAGCGCATTGCCAATCGTCAACAGCAAGCCATCTGCCGTGGACAAAGCCGCTGCTAAACCACCGGCAGCAACCAAACCCGACACCACGTATGGCAAACCGCCGATCTCAGGCGTTGCCAGCATCACAATGTCTGCACCCAAACGAAGCTCGGCAAATTGCAAAATGCCGTCACCGTTAACATCACTTACCGAAATCAGGGTTGAATCTACTTTTGACCACTGCGCAATCCAAGTTGGTAAATTATCAAAATTAAGCCCCACCAAATGACTCATGATTTCGTATTTCACCATCACGGCCAGCGCTGGTACTGACAAATATAAGATGGCGATAAAAAACAGCGACCAAGCCACCGAGCTTCGGGTCTCGGCCACGCTGGGTGTCGTGTAATAACGTGTCAACACATGCGGCAAGCCCGTCGTGCCTATCATCAAACAAAACATGAGTGCTAAAAAATTGAGGCGTGATGATTGGAAAGCTCTTTGCTCTTCTTTCGTACCGTTAGGGTCGCCCGCAAACGGCTGGGCATGGCGCGGCATACCAGCCAAAGGTTTGGCGCGTTCGGTGTAATCTTGCTTTGCGGCCGTCCAACGCTCGCGAGCAGTATCCACATCTTTAGGTAAAGCAGCCAGCTCACGCGTCGCAGCAAAAATGATCGACGCATCAGCCCGCTGCATGTTCAACAGCCTCAACTTCGCTTGCGCATCTTTGTAATCTTGCGCGAGCGAAGCTTCTATATTCAATAACTTGCCTTCGTAAACATTTGCTCGGCGTGCGTATTCTTGCAACACAGACATTTCAGCGGTTGAGTTCATCAAACCATCTTCTAATGCGCTGATTTTGGCAATTTGTTGTCCGTAAGAAATAGTCGCAACCGGGTTGCCCAACTGTTTGTAAGCCAGCCACGACACGGGAATCAAAAACGCCAAAATGATGATGACATATTGCGCCACTTGCGTCCAGGTTACCGCGCGCATGCCACCCAAAAATGAACAGACCAGCACACCGCCCAAACCTAGCAAAATACCAATTTCAAATTGCACGCCAGTGAGCCGCGTTGTGATCAAGCCCACACCATAAATCTGCGCCACGACATAGGTAAACGAGCACAATACCGCGGCTAACGCAGCGATGATACGCGGCCACATGCCACCATACCGCAGTTGAAAATAATCAGGCACGGTGTCGACCTCCACACGCCGTAAATGCGGTGCAACCAATAAACCAATCAAACAAAAACCGCCCGTCCAACCTAGCAAATAGGCCAAGCCACCTGGCTGCGACGGTGTACCCGAAAAGCCCTGCAAATACAAACCACCCGCCAAGCTGATGAAGGATGCCGCACTCATCCAGTCTGCAGCCGTCGCCATGCCGTTGTATATGGCAGGAATGCGTCGACCAGCAACGTAGTACTCATTTGGCTCTGCGGTACGGCTATAAATGCCGATGCAGGTATACAAACCAATCGTTGCTGCTAAAAAGATGCCTCCTAAAAAATAGCGCGGTAGACCTGCACGTTCAGCAGCAAACATGATGAACAAAAACGACAGCATACCAACGATATACATCGCCATGATGCGGTGCAAACGCATCTTGTAGTGCGAGTAGGCTTGAGCTTCCCACGCGTGCACTGACGACTCTGAACTGGTTTTGTTACGCCACCACGCATACACGGCGACGATGCAAACAAACATCAGAATCGCCCCTTGCGACGCATACCAAAAGTTAAACGGCCAACCTGCGACGACTGCAGACATGTCGCGCGCAAAATACACACCACCAAAAGCAACGATCAACCAAAAAATCAACAAACCCGCACGGAGGTTGGATGGTTCGGGTGACGAATTTCGATGAGAAATATCAGTCACCATGTTAGTTTTTTTAGTTGATATTCAATCTAACGCTCAAATTTACTTAACCAGCTTACTTAGCCAACGCCTGCCAAGTCGCCACCACACTGTCGGGGTTTAGTGAAATCGACTCAATCCCTTGGTCCACCAACCACTGCGCAAAATCAGGGTGGTCGCTTGGGCCTTGACCGCAAATACCAACATACTTGTTTTGCCGCTTGCACGCACTGATGGCTAAGGTCAACATCGCTTTGACCGCCGGGTCACGTTCATCAAAATCAGCTGCCAGCAACTCCAAGCCTGAGTCACGGTCAAGTCCCAGCGTCAACTGCGTCAAATCGTTGGAGCCAATCGAGAAGCCGTCAAAATACTCCAAAAACGCATCCGCCAAAATAGCATTGCTCGGCACTTCGCACATCATCATCACTTTCAAGCCGTTGTCACCACGCTTCAAGCCGTTTTTAGCCAACAGCTCGGTGACTTTAGCTGCTTGACCCAAGGTGCGGACAAACGGCACCATCACGGCGACGTTGGTCAAACCCATCTCGTTACGCACTCGCTTGAGAGCCTGGCACTCCATCGCAAACGCTTCGCCAAACTCAACACTGGTGTAGCGCACGGCACCACGGAAACCCAACATTGGGTTTTCTTCTTCGGGCTCGTAGCGTGAGCCACCAATCAGCTTGCGGTATTCGTTGGATTTGAAATCACTGAAACGCACAATCACCTGCTTGGGCCAAAACGCCGCACCGATGGTGGCAACGCCCTCTGCCACTTTGTCGACGTAAAAAGCACGTGGTGAGGCGTGGCCGCGAGCGACAGATTCCACCGCTTTCTTCAAATCCGCATCAATGCTTGGGTAATCCAAAATCGCTTTGGGATGCACACCAATGTTGTTGTTGATGATGAATTCCAAACGCGCCAAACCCACGCCTTCATTAGGCAACTGACAAAAATCAAACGCCAATTGCGGGTTACCAATATTCATGGTGATTTTGGTTTTGATCTCCGGCATCACGCCGCGCTGAACTTCGGTCACTTCGGTTTCTAGCAAACCGTCGTAAATGAATCCTGTGTCACCTTCTGCGCAACTCACCGTCACCAGCGTGCCGTCTTTCAACATCTCGGTTGCGTCGCCGCAGCCCACCACGGCGGCAATACCCAATTCACGCGCGATGATGGCGGCGTGGCAGGTGCGGCCGCCCCGGTTGGTCACAATCGCGCTGGCGCGCTTCATGACCGGCTCCCAGTTCGGGTCGGTCATGTCGGTGACCAAAATATCACCGACTTGCACTTGGTCCATCTCGTCAATGCTGTGCACCAAGCGCACACGGCCCGTGCCGATTTTTTGACCGATGGCACGGCCTTGCGCCAAAATCGCGCTTGAACCCTTCAGCTTGTAACGCAACTCAGCCTTGCCCGCGCTTTGGCTTTTCACCGTTTCAGGGCGCGCTTGCAAGATGTAGATATGACCGTCCAAGCCGTCTTTGCCCCACTCAATGTCCATCGCGCGGCCGTAATGCGCCTCAATGATCATGGCGTATTTGGCCAATTGCTCGACTTCCGCGTCGGTCAGCGAATAGCGGTTGCGTAAATCAATAGGCACGTCCGTCGTTTTAACCAACTTGCCCGATGCCGCTTTTTCAGCCGCACTGGCAAACTCCATTTGAATCTGTTTGGAGCCCAAATTGCGACGAATCACCGCGCGGTTGCCTGCAGCCAGCATCGGTTTGTGCACGTAAAACTCGTCAGGATTGACCGAGCCCTGCACCACAGTTTCACCCAAGCCGTAGCTGGAAGTGATGAAAACAACTTGGTCAAAGCCAGACTCGGTGTCCATGGTGAACATCACGCCCGCTGCGCCTTTGTCAGAGCGCACCATGCGCTGAATACCTGCGCTCAAGGCCACGTCTGCGTGGGCAAAACCTTTGTGGACACGGTAAGAAATAGCTCGGTCGTTGTACAGCGAGGCAAACACTTCTTTGATTTTGTGCAGCACGGTGTCGATACCGACCACGTTCAAAAAGCTCTCTTGCTGGCCTGCAAAAGATGCATCCGGCAAATCTTCCGCTGTAGCAGACGAACGCACAGCAAACGAAGCCTCTGCATTACCACCCTGTAGAGTAATGAACGCAGCACGAATAGCAGCATCCAACTCATCAGAAAACGGCTGCGCCTCAACCATGGCGCGAATCTGCGCCCCCACTTTGGCCAAATCGCGTACATCTTCGGTGTTGAGCGCGTTCAGCAAAGCGTTAATTTTGTCGTCCAAACCGCCTAGTTTCAAAAACTCGCGGAAAGCGTGGGCAGTCGTCGCAAACCCCGTCGGGACGCGCACGCCCATGGGGAGCTGCGAAATCATCTCGCCCAAGCTGGCGTTTTTACCGCCAACCGACTCGACGTCAGAATTTCTCAGGTTCTCAAACGGAACGACCAGTGCGGTCGGGCTAAAGAGTGTAGACATGGGGAAGCTCCAGAAGTTAAAACCGAGGCGTGCCGCGTTGTTGAAACGGGCAAAGTCATGCGAGCTGACTCAAACGAGTGCTTTTGTTGTTGGTTTTGTAGCTTAGAAAGAGTCAAAACGGCTTGCATGAAGAATTTGAGGAAATTAGAGTTATTGTAGGGTCAGCAGCGTAAAAATTAGTCTAAATGATATAAAAATCAAATGCTATATTTTTAATAGCAATTTAAGCAATAAATACGCTGGCTAGGGTCATATTTGACACCTAAATCAACCCCATCATCCAAAAACAGGCACACCAATCAGCCATTTGTGCAAATACACCGCAAAAACACCATAAGCCACCAAACCGATGACCACAGTCATCACTGTCGGCAGTGCTCGGCCTGCGGGGTAAATCGTGCCAGCCACGCGGTCACGCTTACGGGCGGCGATGAAGCAGAACACGGCCCAGGCTAAAAACGAACCAAACAGCAGCACATCGGCCAAGTTCCCATTCGCCAGCAGATGCGCCAATGCCCACGTTTTCACGCTTAAAGTCATAGGGTGATGCAGTTTGGCCTTGATCGCGTTGCCCGGCACATACGCTGCCACCAGCATGATGATGGCGAACAGCATCAACAGCGCAGCGATATGCCGCATGGCCACTGGCGGCACCCACAGTACCACCGGCTGCTGTCGGGCCAAGCCATAGCCCCAAATGATCAGCGCAAAGCCGATGAGGGAGAATACAGAATACAAGCCTTTCCAAGCGCCCTCACCCCGCTGAGCTAGCACACGCATGCGCCAGCCATCAGCGAATATGCGTACAGAGTGCAAACCCAAGAAAATAATCAGCCCAATAATCAATATGCTCACATGAATCTCCTGTTAATCTAATTTAATCTAATCTAATCTAAATCTAATTTAGTGAATGAACTTGCTTTTATAAACCTATTCTTCAGAGGCTACCTCGAAGCGAGTCTTCCAAAGCCTTAGATTTTTCAGCACCAGTGGCCTCTTTGATCTTCGGGAAAAGTTGCACCAGCTGGGCATAGCTTCCTGCTGCTTCTACAGCCAAGTTCAATCGAAAACCGCGTAAACCCATACTTGCTGTCAGCTGCGTGGCCAAGGGGTAAGCCGACTTGTAGCGAGACTGCGCTGTTTCTGTATCTACAAGACCACCAAGAGGCTCAGCAGATGCGAGTTTTGAGGAGTTTGAACTAGCTGACGCGCTTTCCGACAACACCACAATCAAACCAAGTTCTGCCAGATGGCTGACATCTGCCATGGTGAAACCTATGCCGCCAACCATTTTTAAAATATCGTCAAGTGAGCGCTCACCATTGACAAGAATGAGTCCCGCACGCTGCTTCGAGCTTAATAGATCAGAGCGAACTGTGATCGCATCTTTACCAGCGTCTGTTTTGATATAAAGCATGTCAAATATTTAATGATTGTAAAAAAATCTCAGATCACCATTAGACAGCAAATTGACCGTTATTTTGAACAGTGATGCTTGATTTTTTAGTGGTCTTAAACAGCTATAAATTTAATAGCATTACAGGCAATAAATACGCCGGTTATCGTCATATTTTTTTTACTTTTTCAGCACATCTGCCGTAAACCCAATCGGTCGTTTGACGGGTTTGGGCTGCTCGGTCAAAGCGCGAATGGCATCTATCAGTGCGACCAGTGAATTGTCGTGATGCGAGACGCGGCGCTCAAGGGCGTCCAGCTTATCAGCCAGCACTTTGTGGTCCACCATCAGCTCACGCAGCTGCACAAACGCGCGCACGACATAGACACTCATTTGCACCGCCCGCTCAGAATTCAGAACACTAGCTGCCATGATAGCGCCGTGCTCGGTGAAGACCAAAGGCAACTTGCGGCGACCGCCTCGCCCCTGCTTTGATGTCACAGATTGTGATATCAAACATTCAAACTCAAGCTCCGTCAGCTGAAACATGAAATCAGCCGGAAACCGCTTTAAATTCCGCTTCACCGCTTGGTTAAAAGCGCGCGTCTCCACCTCATACAACTGCGCCAAGTCCGAGTCCAAAACCACCCGCTGCCCCCGAATGACAAGTATTCGCCCCGCTAAAACTTGGGGTGGCAACTCGGCTACAGGAGATGAAGTGGCTATATTCATGGTGCAATCATTTTACGTTATGACTGTATTTTTGTACAGCTTTAATTCTTCTGTCTCACTTTGAAAAAGAGAGATTTAAACGCAGCAACCACCCATGTTTGAGGTCGCAAATTGTGACCTCAAACTTTAAACTCACTCAAATTACTATACTTTTAATAGCACCTTAGGCAATAAATACATCGGCTAGAGGTTAATTTAAGCCCTAAAATCACTTAAAATAAATCTTATCAAGCCATCGTAGGCACTTTGGCAGATAACTCAATCCCAAGCGCTTTCATAACAGCTAAAGTCGTCTTCAAAGTTGGGTTTCCGTTCTCACTGAAAGAGCGGTAAAGTTGCTCACGAGATAACCCCGTTTGCCCAGCAATTTGCGCCATACCCTTGGCGCGGGCGACGATGCCTAGGGCTTTGGCAATATATGACGCATCGCCCGTTTCCAGCGCATCAGCCATGAAAAAAGCAATTTCTTCGTCATTAACCAATGCAGCAGCAGGGTCGTAAGTGCTTAGCTTTTTGGTTGAATCAGTTAATGTCTTTGTCATATTATTCGCTCCATTCTTTGGCTAATTTTTTAGCTATTTCAATATCTTGCGGTTGCGTTTTCTTAATACCACCGCAGAGTAAAACAACCAATATGTTTCCGCGCATTTGAAAATACACCCTAAAACCCGCCCCATAGTGAATCCGCAACTCGCTCACACCCTCACCCACTGGTGCAACGTCCCCAGGCAGCCCCTCGGCCAAACGCATCACCCGAGTAGCAATGATCGTTCGAACCCGACGATCCTTGAGCTTTGACTCCCATAGCCTAAACAGCTCAGTTTGCTTGATTTCAATCGTCATGCTGGATTGTACTTTATAAACTACAAACTGTCACTTGTGTGGTTTTACCTCCCACTTCGGAAAAGGGGAGTTGAGGGGGATTTAAACGCTGCAACTGCCCATGTTTGAGGTCGCAAATTGTGACCTCAAACTTTAAAATCACTAAATTTACTATACTTTTGATAGCACGTTAGACAATAGATACGCCGGCTACAGCCATTTTTATGCCTATTTTATGCGGTATTTGTTGCGTAGGCCTAGGGCGGCTAAGAATAGGAGTGCGGTGCTGGCAATGGCTTTGAAAACGCCCCAACCACGCATCCACCACGGCTCAATGGGTTGATCAAATAATCGGCTTGCAACTGCAATAGTTTGTTTATCTGCATCGGCAAAATCTAATATGCCTGAAGCTCGATAAGAAGTATATTCAAATGCTGCACGCCAACCAGATAATGGAATTTTAGTTTCGCCAATTTTAGTTTTATCTACACATTCAATTTGTTCACGCCATAAGTTTGTAAATAAATACCATTTTTCATTATCACAACCTTTAGCTGAAAAAATAATAGCGTTGGAAATTGCCAAATAATAAGTTACAAACAATAAAAGAAGATACCACTTCAATGGTTTTGTAAACGAACGTCCAAAGTCAGAAACCACCTCATACAACCAAGTCACCACCTTAAACTGCCAGCTCACATCAGGCAACAAACGCTTAGCACGCAGCTCCATAGCGTTAAAGTTTAGCGCTTGATCAGCTTGGCCATGCTCGTCGGACAAGCGCTTTAGAAATCCAATGTCTTTGACTACTCCGTGCCAATCAGAACCATCTGCGTGAACTTTCGGGAAATAGCGATCATCGGAAAATTCTAGTCGTGTCGTAGCTATATCTGCACCTCGAAAATTAGGTGGTACAGCATTGAAATGTGCATCTACAAAATTTCCTACGCTTTTAAAAACTGCACAATTGAATATACAACCTTTCTCAAATGTTGCTCTTTCAAAGGAATTTTGTCCATAAAACTCTGCGTCAGAAAAACTGGCAAGTTTACAAAAAACAGCGTTCTCAAACCACGCAAATTGGTTGAATTTGACACCACTGAACCATGCGGAATCTTTGAATATCGTGTCTTTAAAAATAGCGTTAGATTTAAAAACGGCATAGTTAAAACTGCATGGCAGCAAAAATTCAATGCCACTACTGTGAAAGTCTGCCTCAAAAAGATACCCTTCAAAATCCAATGTACAACTATAAGTTGCTAAGCTTTGTTTCGGATTTCCATTTAGCTTTAAACCAAATGATGCCTCTTCAGTTCCTGTATGCCTTGCAATCACATCCTCTTGCCAAGCCTTAAACTTCTTCTCACCAGAATACAAGCGCGCAATACATTCTTTACGCCAATCACCCCTTTTCATTGATCCATTCGGACCATAGCCGGACCTCTGATCATGCAAAATTTCAATAGACTGCATTTGGGGCACTGTGATTTCACTCATGCAATCATTCTAAACACTTGATTCAAGCTTAAATATCGCCTTTATATGCATTAATTGATATAACAATCTCACAACAAAGTATTTTGAGATATATAGACTTTCCCATAAAGTCATCCTCATGCATGATTTAGCTTTTGTATTTGCGGGTTTCTTTGTTGGCTTTGTGGTCGGGCTCACGGGTGTGGGTGGCGGGTCGTTGATGACGCCGTTGTTGATCTTCTTTTTTGGGGTGAAGCCACACTTGGCTATTGGTACGGACTTGCTGTTTGCGGCGTTTACCAAGCTGGGTGGGTCTGTCAAGCTGGCGCGGGCGCGGGTGATTGACTGGCCTGTGGTGGGGCAGATGGCGATTGGGAGTGTGCCGGCTTCGCTGGTGACGCTCTATATATTAAGCAAAGTGGGCACGACGGACCCTGCGGTGCAACATGTGATGACCACGACGCTGGGCTTTGCGCTGCTGTTGACGGCGGCTGCCACGCTGTACAAAGCAGTTTTGGGTAAGGCGATTTCGCGCCACATCCATGCGGACGACATCAAAGCGGCGACAAAACCGAAACATTGGAGCCTGCCAGTGCTGTTTGGCGTGATTATTGGTGCGCTGGTGACGCTGACCTCGGTGGGCGCGGGTGCCATTGGCGTGACAGCGCTGATGCTGCTGTACCCCGCCCTGCCGTTGCCACGCATTGTGGCGGCTGACATTGCCCATGCTGTGCCGCTGACGCTGGTGGCGGGCTTTGGGCATGCATCGATCGGCTCGGTCGATTGGTCCTTACTGACGCTGCTGCTCGCTGGCTCGTTGCCGGGTATTTGGATTGGCTCACATTTGATGCTGAAAACGCCGGATCGCGTGATTCGTGGTGCTTTGTCTATCTTGCTGGCTTACGCGGGAACCAAGCTTTTGATGCTATGAAGTTAGCCGTCATTCCCGCGAAGGCGGGAATCCATGACCCCGCTTCAACAATGACCCACCGTGGATTCCCGCCTTCGCGGGAATGACAGAGTTTTTAATTTTTAACAATTTTTATATTTCTCACCAGCTATATCGCCATGTACCAATACACCGAATTCGACAAAAACTTCGTCAAGCTCAGAGCCCAGCAGCACCGCGACCAATTGGAGCGCAACCTGGCTGGCACGCTGAGCGACGAAGAGTTCCGCCCACTGCGCCTGCAAAACGGCTGGTATGTGCAGCGTTACGCGCCTATGTTGCGCGTGGCTGTTCCTTATGGCGAGATCTCGGCTGACCAATTGCGCGTCATGGGCCGCATCGCCCGCGAGTTTGACCAGCCTAGCAAGGCGGTGTTTGACAAAGCCATTGGCACGCAAGCCACCTGGGGCACGACCCATTTGCCCGTCGGCTACGGCCATTTCACCACGCGCCAAAACGTGCAGTTCAACTGGATTCCGCTGGTGGACAGCGCGGACGTGATGGATTTGCTGGCCACGGTGAACATGCACGGCATCCAGACCAGCGGCAACTGCATCCGCAACATCACCACCGACGAGCTGGCCGGTGTGGCGGCGGACGAGATTGCCGACCCGCGCCCGTTTGCTGAAATTTTGCGCCAATGGAGCACGCTGCACCCCGAGTTTGCATTTTTGCCGCGCAAGTTCAAGATCGCCATCACCGGCGCGACGGATGACCGTGCTGCGGTGCGCTGGCACGATGTGGGCTTGTACCTGATTAAAAACGAAGCCGGCGAACTCGGTTTCCGCGTTCTCGTGGGCGGCGGCATGGGCCGCACGCCCATCATCGGCACCGAAATCCGCGCATTTTTGCCGTGGAACCAGATCATGAACTTCTTGGAAGCCGTGGTCCGCGTGTACAACCGCTGGGGCCGCCGCGACAACATCTACAAGGCGCGTATCAAGATTTTGGTCAAGGCCGAAGGTCAGCGCTACATTGACGAGGTGGAAGCCGAGTACCAAAACATCCTGACGCAAGACGGCGCACCACACACTATCACGCAGGCGGAGCTGGACCGCGTGACAGCTTGCTTCGTGCCACCCAAGCTGGACGCAGTCTCTGAAACCAAAGTCGCCACCGTGCCACCTGAGCGTCACAAAGACTACGACCGCTGGTTGCAGCAGAACGTCGCAGCGCATAAGAATCCGAAACTACGTTCTGTGACGCTGTCGTTCAAACGCCTCGGCCAAGCCCCTGGCGATGCGGATGCTGACCAATTGGACACCGCCGCTGCGTTTGCCGACCAGTTCTCCGCCGGCGAAGCCCGCGTCACGCATGACCAAAACCTGTTGTTGCCGTGGGTGCGGGTGGAAGACCTGCCTGCCCTGTGGGTCGCAGCCAGCCACGCCGGTTTGGCACGGTCGAACATCCGCCTGCTGACCGACATGATCGCCTGCCCAGGCGGCGACTTTTGCTCATTGGCGAATGCGCGCTCCATCCCGATTGCGGCGCAGATCACCGAACGCTACCAGGACATGGACGAGCTGCATGACTTGGGTGAGATTGATCTGCACATCAGCGGCTGCATCAACTCCTGCGGCCACCACCACAGCGGCCACATCGGCATTTTGGGGGTGGATAAGGACGGCAAAGAGTGGTATCAGGTGTCGCTAGGTGGCTCGGACGGCTCGGCTTTGAGCGGCGACGCCGTGGCCGGCAAGGTTGTCGGCCCGTCGTTTGGCGCTTTGGAAGTGCCGGGCGTGATTGAGGCGCTGCTGGACACCTTCCGTCTGAATCGCCAAGGCCGCGAAACGTTTATTGATGCCTTCAAACGCGTTGGCATGGAACCCTTCAAAGCGGCGGCCAACGCCGCCCGCTTGGCAGACAAACATGAAGAATTGCACCAGTTGCCTAAAATCGGTGGTTTTGCCAAAGATGGGCAAGAAGCTTAACAAAAAAGCCAACCCTTCCCGTTCGGACTGAGCTTGTCGAAGTCCTGCAGAACCCTTCGACAGGCTCAGGGCGAACGGATGATGTAAATAGATTGATATTGGTAAAAATACTATGAAATTAATAGCTACTCAGGAAACAAATACGCCGGCTACAGACGAAAACGTCTCTGAAAATGGTGTTTTAATCATTTCGAACGATGTAAATCCGCTGGAATCGAAGCTAGAAGGCATCAAGCGCGTCGATTTGCACTTCCCCAAATTCACCGATGGTCGCGCCTTCACCCAGGCCGTGATGCTACGTAAACGCGCCGGTTTCACAGGCGAAATCCGCGCAACGGGTGATGTTTTAGTCGATCAATTGCAGCAAATGGCGCGCAGCGGGTTTGACGTGGCTGAGTTGCGGGCGGATCAAGATTTGGCTGCTGGACAACGCCAGTTAGACCGTTATGCCGAGTTTTACCAAGCTGATGTGGTGCAGAAAGCGCCGCATTTTGCTAACAACACAGAGAAAGTAACTGCATGAGCGCCATCGAGTTAAACGCCCGCGCATCAGCCACGTTTGATGCCAAACTGGCCGAAACTAAAGCTTTGCTGCGCGTAGCCGCAAAAACTCATGCCAGCAAAATCACCCAAGCCAACAGCCTGGGCGCTGAAGACGTGGTGATCGCGCATTTGGTGAAGGCGTTGAACATTGATATTCCGGCGTTCGTGCTGGAAACCGGCAAGCTGAACCCCGAAACACTGGCACTCATGGACAAAATGAAAGCCGAGCTGGGCGACAAGTTCACAATTTTTACGCCCAACAACGAGTCTGTGATCCAATTCGTCGCCAAAGAAGGTGAAGAGCCGATGTACAAAAGCATAGAGCTGCGCAAAGCCTGCTGCCACATCCGCAAAATCGAACCACTAGACCGTGCGTTGAAAGGCAAAACTGCGTGGGTGACTGGCCTGCGCCGTGAGCAATCAGGCGCGCGGGCGGATGTGCCTTTGCTGGACGAGGCAGAGTTCGAGTCCAAAGGTCGTTTCAAATTCAACCCGCTGGCAAATTGGACGTGGGGCGATGTGTGGCATTACATCAAAATCAACAACGTGGCCTACAACCCGCTGCACGACCAGTTTTTCCCTAGCATTGGCTGTGCGCCTTGTACGCGTGCTATCAGCCTAGGTGAAGATTTCCGCGCTGGGCGGTGGTGGTGGGAGGATGAGACTGCTAAGGAATGTGGGCTGCACATGGCGGCTTAAATTCCCCTTCAATTTGAAGGGGGTGGCGCGCAGCGACGGGGTAGCTCCCCGCCCACCGCTTAAATCCCCCCTAGCCCCCCTTTTTCAAAGCGGGGAATAAGAGAAGATAGAAAATAGAATACTGAAAAGAACGAATTTATGAATGCACGAACAGAAGAATTATCGAACAAACCATCTGCCAAGCATTTGACGGATTTGCACTTGACCAATGTGCATCTGAGCAACGCGCATCTGGACGCGCTGGAAGAGGAAACCATCTTCATCCTGCGCGAAGTGGCCGCCACGTTTGAGCGCCCGACCCTGCTGTTTTCGGGCGGTAAAGACTCGCTGGTTCTGCTGAAATGTGCTGAGAAGGCGTTTTTGGGGAATCATGGCAACTCTAAGACGGGAAAAATCCCCTACCCGCTGTTGATGATCGACACCGGCCACAATTTTCATGAAGTCACCGATTTTAGGGATTTTCGCGCTGCGGAATTAGGGGCAGAATTAATCGTTCGCAGCGTTGAAGATTCCATGAAACGTGGCACGGTGCGCTTAGCGCATCCGGGCGAATCGCGCAATGTGCACCAATCGGTCACCCTGCTGGAGTCGATTGACGAGTTCCGCTTTGACGCCCTGATTGGCGGTGCCCGCCGCGACGAAGAAAAGGCCAGAGCCAAAGAGCGCATTTTCAGCCACCGCGACAGTTTTGGCCAATGGCAGCCTAAGGCGCAGCGACCCGAGCTGTGGAACCTGTTCAACACCAAGCTGCAGCCCGGTGAGCATTTCCGCGTCTTCCCGATCAGCAACTGGACCGAGCTGGACGTGTGGCAGTACATCGAGCGCGAGCAGATTGCGCTGCCGTCGCTGTATTACACCCACCAGCGTGAAGTGGTGGAACGCAAAGGTTTGCTGGTCCCTGTGACCGAGTTGACGCCGCTCAAAGCCGGTGAAACGTCCGAGATGCGTGACGTGCGCTTCCGCACCGTAGGCGACATCACCTGCACCTGCCCGGTCGAGAGCTTGGCCGCCAACGCCGCCGATGTGGTGATTGAAACCCTAGCCGCCGACATGAGCGAGCGCGGCGCGACGCGGATGGATGACAAAACGTCTGATGCGTCTATGGAAAAGCGCAAGAAAGACGGGTATTTCTGATGACTAGCCGAGACCCATTCACCATGACTACTGAAAATACGACAATGTTAGAAACCCAAGGCGCACTCAAATTCATCACTTGCGGCAGCGTGGACGACGGCAAAAGCACGCTGATTGGGCGTTTACTCGTCGACACCAAAGCCGTGCTGCAAGACCACTTGGCTGGCGTGCAGCGCTCGGGCGAGACGGATTTGGCATTGTTGACAGATGGGCTGTCGGCCGAGCGCGAGCAAGGCATCACCATTGACGTGGCTTACCGCTATTTCGCCACCGAAAACCGCAAGTTCATCATCGGCGACGCGCCAGGCCATGAGCAATACACCCGCAACATGGTGACCGCCGCCTCCAGCGCAGATGCAGCGGTTGTTTTGGTCGATGCCAGCAAGTTGGATTGGCAAAACCCCGCCCTGGAATTACTCCCCCAAACCCGCCGCCACAGCTTGCTCGCGCATTTGTTGCGGGTGCGGTCGATTGTTTTCACGGTTAACAAGCTGGACGCCGTTGAGAATGCGGAACTCGCTTTTGCCAACATCAGCGCGGCTTTGAATAAATTTACCACCGCTGCCGACATCACCGTTGCAGCTATCGTGCCGATTTCTGCCCTCAAAGGTTGGAACGTGGTGGACTCAAAAGCGGGTTGGTCGTCGTATAAGGGCCCGAGTTTGCTACAGATTTTAGAGTCTTTACCGACAACTGCCGCTGAAACCGAGCAGCCATTTTCCTTCCCAGTGCAATGGGTGGAAAAGTTCTCCAGCAGCGCTGACACATCACAAGGCCGCCGCGTGTTTTGGGGTCGCGTGGCGACGGGCAGCGTCAGCGTCGGTCAACAAATCAGCATTTTGCCAAGTGGCCAAACCGCCACTGTGGCGCAAGTGCTAGACAGAGCGCGTAGGCCAGACTCAGTATTAGCCAATCAAAGTGCAGGCATTGTTTTGGACCGTGAAGTTGACGTATCGCGGGGTGATTGGCTGTTGGCGACGGATTCATTCACCCCTAGTCGTGAGATCAAAGCGACGATTGCTTGGTTAGATGATGAGCCTTTGGTGGCGGGTCGTTTGTATTGGGCGCTGCATGGCCACCGCTGGGTGAAAGCCAAAATCAAGCGGGTCGTTCACAAGCTAGATATCAACAATTTGGCTGAACTTGATGCGACGCAGCTGGAGCCCAACGCGATTGGTCATGTTGAAATCAGCCTGCAAGAGCCGATTGCTACCGTGCCATACAAGCTGTCGCGCGGTATGGGGTCGCTGGTGTTGGTCGATACAGCGAGTCATAAAACCTCAGGTGCAGTACTGATATCCTGATTTCAGCGTCTGAATCTCGTAAAATCAATGACTTGACTTCATAAAGTTACATTTCCCCCCTGAGCACACTATGACCCATATCGTTTCTGAATCCTGCATCAAATGCAAATACACCGACTGCGTGGACGTCTGCCCGGTTGACTGCTTCCGCGAAGGCCCGAACATGCTGGTCATCGACCCTGATGAATGCATCGACTGCGCCGTCTGCATTCCCGAGTGCCCGGTCAACGCGATCTACGCCGAAGAAGACCTGCCAGCGGACCAGCTTGCGTTCATCAAGCTGAACGTCGAACTGTCTCGCGCAGAAGGTTGGAAAAGCATCACCAAACGCAAGCCAGCCCTGCCTGATGCCGACGATTGGAAAGACGTGAAAAGCAAAATCGGCTTGCTAGTGCGTTAACTTTGAGAATTTACTTGTGAGTCCAATTGTTAAGCGCTCTGCTGTTGCAGCAGCCGATCTCGTCATCCCTTCAAACCAAGCGACCATAGAAGTCGATGCCTTGGTCATAGGCGGCGGACCAGTCGGTTTATTTCAAGTCTTTGAATTAGGTTTGATGGGCATGACAGCTCATTTGGTCGATGTTTTGCCGCATGCGGGCGGGCAATGCATTGAGCTTTACCCAGACAAACCGATTTATGGTATCCCTGCAGTACTAGAAACAACTGGGCGACGTTTGATTGAGTCTTTGCTCGCGCAAATCAAACCGTTCAAGCCACAGTTTCACTTGCAGCAGCAAGTCAACACCATTGAGCGGCAGGATGATGGTCGCTTTTTTGTGCGTACTTCTTTAAATACCACCTTCATAGTTAAAACCATTTTTGTTGCTGCTGGTTTGGGCGCATTTCAGTCTAAAAAAATACCCCTGACGCGTCTGCAGTCCTACGTCGATACGCAGCTTTTTTATCATTTAAACCCGAATGCCAATTTTGCGGGCGACAATGTGGTTGTTTTGGGTGGTGAAGACGCCGCGCTGCGTACCGTCATTAGCCTTGCGAACAATGTGAACAACCCGCCAAAAAGCGTGACTTTGATTCACAGACGCGATATTTTCACAGAAGAGCATGCCAAACAAAACCCTGATGTTTTCACAGTGCGGCACTTGGTCGCAACTGGCAAGTTAAGTTTGCTAATCGGCCAGTTAACCGATATAGAAGAATTTAATCATCAGCTCACTGGTTTGAAGGTGTCAGACACCGATGGCAAGGTTGATACCGTACCCGTCGATACGCTGTTGGCATACCTCGGCATTTCCCCCAAGCTCGGCCCCATCAGTGATTGGGGCTTAGAGATTGAGCGGCATCAAATCAAAGTGAACCCTGCAACGTGTGAAACCAGTGAGCCTGGCATTTTTGCCATAGGCGATATCAATACTTATCCTGGTAAACGCAAGCTGATTCATTGTGGCTTTCACGAGTGCACCATGGCGGTTTTTGCTGCTTCAGCGATTGTGTTTCCTGGTACGCCAATTCATCTGCAATACACCACCACCAGTACGCAGTTGCACCAGCGACTAGGAGTTCGTCCTGCAAACTAAACTTGTTAGTACGACAAAGGATTTACCACTAAAGGGACTCCGTGTTGTCGAATTTACCCACATGGTCATGGGTCCCACATGCGGCATGGTGTTAGCAGACATGGGTGCAGAAGTCATCAAAGTCGAACCCATCGATGGTGACCGCACTCGCCATCTGCTGGGTGCGGGCACTGGGTTTTTTCCTATGTTTAATCGCAACAAGAAAAGTATCGCCATTGACCTACAAAAGGCAGAAGGTGCAGCGGTTGCAAGACAACTCGCCACTTCTGCTGATGTTGTTTTAGAAAACTTCAAACCCGGCACCATGAACAAATACGGTCTGGATTACGCCAGCTTGTCTAAAACCAACCACAAGCTCATCTACGTTGCGCACAAAGGCTTTTTACCTGGCCCTTACGAGCACCGCACGGCGTTAGATGAAGTGGTGCAGATGATGGGGGGCTTGGCCTATATGACGGGGCGGCCCGGCGATCCACTGCGGGCTGGCAGCAGCGTGAACGACATCATGGGCGGCATGTTTGGCGCGATTGGCACTTTGGGTGCACTGGTCCAGCGCGGTATCACAGGGCGTGGGCAAGAGGTGCAATCTGCCCTGTTTGAAAACAATGTCTTTCTAGTTGGCCAGCACATGTTGCAATTCGCCATGACTGGCAAAGCGGCTGCACCTATGCCTGAACGCATCTCGCCATGGGGTTTGTATGACGTTTTCACGGTTAAAAACGATGAGCAGATCTTTTTAGCCACGGTAAGCGACGCGCAATGGCTCACTTTTTGTGACGCTTTTGACTTTGCCGACCTCAAAGCAGACGTTAGCTTGACCAGTAACAACGACCGCGTCCGCATGCGCCCGACCATGATGCCAGACTTACGTGCGCGTTTGGCTAGATTAACCGTCACTGAGATTGCGACGATTTTCGAAACCAAAGGGTTACCTTTTGCGCCGATTACGCGCCCAGAAGAGCTCTACGACGACGAACACCTGATCGCTAGCGGCGGTTTGGCCGACATTGTGCTTCCAGATGGTGACCGTGCGGGCGAAACCACGCAGACCACCCTTTTCCCCTTTACCATGGATGGTCAGCGGCTTGGCGTGCGCCTGAATCCTCCTACGAGGGGCGAGCATACAGATGCGATCTTGCAAGAATTGGGCATTCAAAACTCAGAAATAGCTTCGCTTAGAACTCTGCAAGCTATTGCCTAAATTCGAGCAAATCATAAAAAACTGGCCTGAGGATGTGAATATTCACCTTAAAAAACTAAGTTTGGAGGCTTTTGAGTGGTGAAATGGGACCCATATAAAAAGCCATGTCAAAGTCAGTATCAAAACCTCAAGCTCTGTTTGATGAGGCTTCAGCTTCATTAGCGATATCCTCATCTCGAGCTCAAGATCAGCCAACATCCCCCGTCTTGTGGAAAAACTACATCGCTTTCTTGATACCCATGATCGCCAGCAACATGCTGCAGGCGACCTCAGGCACCGTCAACAACATTTATTTAGGACAAATGCTGGGCGTGGGCGCTATGGCTTCTGTCTCGGCGGTATTCCCAGTGCTGTTTTTCTTGATCGCCTTCATGATCGGCTTGGGCTCTGGTGCTGCGGTGCTTATCGGGCAGGCTTGGGGAGCTAACGAACTTGACCGGGTGAAAGCTATCGCCGGCACGACGCTGATGGTCGGGCTTGTATCAGGCACGGTGGTAGCCTTGTTTGGCGGGACCTATACAGAGCCGATCTTGGTGGCTTTGGGCACACCAGCCGACATTTTGCCGGGAGCAACTGCCTATGGACGGGTGATGCTGATCGCTGCACCGGTTATTTTCATCTTTTTATTGACCACGTCCATGCTGCGCGGCGTGGGCGACACCAAAACCCCTCTGTTCACCCTGCTCATATCTACGGCTTTGAGCATGCTGCTGACGCCTGCTTTGATTCGCGGATGGGGCGGATTGCCGCAGTTAGGCGTAGTCAGTGGTGCGTATGCTGCAGGTGCTTCGTTTTTGATTGCGATGGGCTGGATGGCTTGGTACTTGCTTCGACAGCAACACCCGAAAACTCACTCGGGCAAACATCCATTAGCGCCAGATGCAAGGTTTTTTAAGCATTTGAAAATTGACAGAGTTATTTTGGGTAAAGTACTCAAAATCGGGCTACCTACAGGCATGTCTATGATCACGATTTCACTTGCCGAAATCGCCGTGCTTTTCCTTGTCAACCGCTATGGTTCGCAGGCAACAGCAGCTTATGGCGCTGTTAACCAAATTGTTAACTATGTGCAGTTCCCCGCCATATCCATTGCTATTGCTGCTTCTATTTTAGGAGCACAAGCTATCGGTGCAGGGCGAGGCCATATGTTAGGCAAGATTGCTCAGACGGGTATTGTGTTGAATTTGGTGCTCACAGGTTCGTTGGTCATCATAGGTTTGCTGTTTTCTCGAACCATCATTGGCCTGTTTATCACTGACCCTGCAGTGGTGGATGTGGCAAAAACGCTGCTCGACATCATGTTATGGAGCAGCGTTATCATGGGTATGTCGATGGTGCTTTCTGGTTTGATGCGCGCCAGCGGCGAAGTGGTCATGCCAACGGCAATCACCATGTTTTGCATCATCTGCATCGAAATTCCGTCGGCTTGGGTGCTGAGTAACATTTATGGCATCAACGGCATTTGGGCAGCATACCCGATCACTTTTTTAAGCATGCTGGCCTTGCAAGCCACGTATTACAGGCTGGTTTGGCGTAAAAAACCAATCAAACGGCTATAAATAAAACCATAATTTTCTATAGATATATTGTTTCGATTAAAATCAAGGTTATTGTTTAGATCGTTAAATCTTAAGTTTTTCGAAGCTAAGTGACAATTCGCTAGGGGTGTTGCCGCATTGTTTAACAACGATGTAGCGACTGAGAAAGTCCCTTTGAACCTGATTGAGGTAATCCTCGCGCAGGGAAGCATTGCAAAGATCGGGTTTGAAGCTCAGCAAACCCACGTGTATCCAGCAAGCCGACCTGCTATAACTCAAGAAAAGACGTTATGGCACCATTATTTAAGAAAAACAAGATAAATCAGGCTGTAGCCGGCGTATTTATTGCTTCATCTGCTATTTTAATTATAGCAAATTACAATACTGCATCAGCTCAAACAGCGCCAGAAACCACGGCAACTTTAAAGCCAGTTATCGTCACCGGCAGAGCTGCTGACCAAGCAGCGTCAGGCGTAACTAGCATTGGCGATGCGCCCCTTGCGCGTACGCCTATCAGCGCAACTGTGATTGGTTCGGAACAAATCGAATCTGTGGGCGCTAAGCGTTTGGCTGATTTGACCAAGTTTGACGCCTCCGTCAGTGATGCGTACAACACCGCTGGTTACTGGGATTACGCCACCGTGCGTGGTTTCGTACTCGACAATAAATTCAACTATCGCCGCGAAGGCTTGCCCATCAGCGCTGAAACGTTCATCGCTTTGGACAACAAAGAAAGCGTAGAAATCCTCAAAGGCACCAGTGGCATACAAGCTGGCACCAGCGCTCCAGGTGGATTGATCAATTACAACGTTAAGCGCCCTACCAATACTGATGTGCGTACTATCAAACTTGAAGCAACCAGCTATGGCAGTCTATTGGGTGCTGTTGATTTGGGTGGTCGCGCTGGAGAGAGCAAAGAATTTGGCTATCGCATCAATGCAGCCACTGAAAAAGTTGACAGCTACGCCCCTGCAACCAAAGGGAATCGGCAATTATTGGCTATTGCAGCCGATTGGCGCATCAACAAAGACAGCCTTTTGGAGGCTGAATTTGAATACTCACGTCGCTCTCAGCCCAGCGTTCCAGGTATTAGTTTGACGGGTAACACGCTGCCAGCGCCCAACACCAAGCTCAACATCAACAACCAGCCATGGTCTCAGCCCGTGGTGCTTGAAGGATTGACAGGAAGCGTCAAATTTGAACAAGCCATCAACCCACAATGGCGTTGGTCTGCCCAAGCAGGGTCACAAAACTTGAAATCGCAAGACCGCGTAGCCTTCCCATTCGGTTGCACGGATGCCAATGGCATAGACTACTTTGCAGACCGCTATTGCCCGAATGGCGACTACGACTTATTTGACTACCGCAGTGACAATGAAAGCCGCAAAACGACCAGTGCCAAGCTAGAAATCAAAGGCCAAATGGACACAAAGTTTGCCAAAATCAACCCGACTGTCGGCATTTTGGTGAACAAGGTGAAAGACCGATATGAGATGCAAGCCTACAACTTCTCAGGTACGGGTAACCTCAACAGCCTAGCCGCCCTGCCCGCTGATGGCAGCTTGACGGGTGAAAACACCAACCGCGATGAACGCAGTACGGAGCTGTATTTCAACAGTTCACACAACTGGACGACTGATTTCACCACTTGGTCGGGCGTACGTTACACACGCTTGAATCGCTCAAGCGTTCGCACTGACGGCACCCGAGCTACTGATTATGATCAAGATTTAACGACGCGGTTTGTCGCGGCCAGTTACCAAATCAACCCTGCCCATATGGTCTATGCCAGCTTTGGCCAAGGCGTAGAGTCTGAAGTTGCGCCCGGTCGCTCGCGCTATACCAATGCTGGCGAGGCGCTACCAGCCTTGACCAGCAAGCAGTTTGAAATTGGCATCAAAGGCGCGCTTGACCAAGTCCGTTGGTCAGCCGCCTATTTCGACATCACGCGCCCCATGTTTGGTGATTTGGGCAGTTGCAGCAAAACCGCCACTTGCACGCGCCAAGTTGACGGTAGCGCCAAACACCGTGGCTTGGAGCTCATAGCGTCCACGCCAACCGCCAGCGCCACGCAGCCATGGTATTTAAATGGTGGTGTGACACTTATCAACGCAAAACGTGATGGCAGCACCATAGATGCCGCTCAAAACGGCTTGCGGCCTACCAATGTGCCGGATTGGGTGCTGCGTTTGAACGCCGCTTACAAAATCACAGCCGTTCCGGGTCTGCAAGTTACCGCCCATATCTCTCATGAAGGGAAACGCGCTGTTTTGCCAGACAACAGCGTCAATATCCCTGCTTGGACGCGTTTAGATGTGGGTGCCAGCTACAGCACCAAAATCGCCAATACGCAAACGACATGGTCTTTTGGCATTGATAACGTGATGAACAAAAGCTACTACAAAGAGTCACCTTACCAGTTTGGACACGTGTATTTGTTCCCTGGCGCACCTAGGACGGCACGACTTTCTGTGCAAATTGCGCTGTGAATCGGGGGGAACTACACAAATCGACCTGAAATCGCGCTATAATTTGAGGCTTGTTCCTCGATAGCTCAGTTGGTAGAGCGCCGGACTGTTAATCCGTAGGTCCCTGGTTCGAGCCCAGGTCGAGGAGCCAAAAATATTGAATCAAATCAAGCCCTGACGAGAAATCGTCGGGGCTTTTTTGTTTTATTTTTTTCTTTTAGCTATCTAACAGCTAAAGAGTGACTCATCAACCGCATTGTCACAGCCTTTGGTGTATTACGTATCAAGTTTCAATTAAAACGATTGAGCTCCCGTCGTTAGGCAATACTACTGAATGACGGCGCTTTAAATTTACTTTTCATATGTGTGCTTGCGAACATACAAAAAATCTAACTTGAGTAATGATTAAAGCTTAATTTAATCGATCAGCAAAAGGAAACAAATGAAACCTTCTATAAAATTAGTCCTAAGTATCATTTCGATAGCAATACTTAGCGCCTGCGGCGGAAGCAGTGACGAGAAAGAAACACCACCAGCGAATTCATTTTTGTCTGTTAGCAATACAGGCAAAGGCGTCGTCTGTGTCAACGATGCGTTTGTGGATGCGTATTCCGTTGAAGGCCAATTAATGGCTCGAGATTTGCTTAACTACTACGGAATAAAAGATCTGTATGCAAATCCAATTAGCTTAGCCTATTCGGCGCCGACAGTGTGTGGTGGCCCAACAGCGAACGTAATTCCAACTCCCGATTTAATAATCGATATTAATTTTTACAAAGGAACAATTGTTCCAAACGTTATAGATCTTCGATAATTGTTGAGTCTGAGCGTTAGACTTTCAACACAAGTCTAATGCAATCAACCTGCAACTGTGCCGTATTACAGAGAATGTCCAAAAGAGATTAGTCAATTTGACGTCACTCGCCAAATGACGTTTCCGACATCATCAGCTACCAACAGTGCGCCTTGCTTATCGACTACGACTCCTACTGGCCGACCTTTCGCCCTGTTGTCATCGCTTAAAAAGCCAGTCAATACATCCAAGGGAAGTCCACTGGGTTTGCCATTTTGAAAAGGCACATAAACCACCTTATAACCGCTGTGTGGACGTCGATTCCACGAGCCGTGTTGTCCAATAAACATGCCACTACGCATATTGATAGGTAATTTGGTACCTTCTGAAAACGCTAAGCCTAGAGATGCTGTATGGGAACCCAGCGCATAGTCTGGAACAATAGCTTTAGCCACCATAGTGGGTTGCTGGGGTTGAACACGCTGATCAATGAATTGCCCAAAATAGCTGTATGGCCAGCCATAAAATCCGTCTTTACGAACCGAGGTCATGTAGTCCGGCACCAAATCACTGCCAAGCTCGTCGCGCTCGTTCACCACTGTCCACAATGCGCCAGTAACAGGCTCCCAAGCTAAACCGTTAGGATTACGCAGCCCTGAAGCGAAGATTTGATGACTACCTGTTTTGATATCCACTTCCCAGATAGCAGCGCGTTCAAACTCTACGTCCATGCCATTTTCAGCCACGTTGCTGTTAGAGCCTACTGTCACGTATAACTTATTGGTATCTGCGCTAACGATGATGTTTTTCGTCCAATGTCGGTTAATCTGGCCAGCTGGCAAGTCTAATAATTTTCTACCCGCCACCTTAATCTGGGTGTCTCCAATGCTGTAGGGGAATCGCAAAACTGCGTCTGTATTCGCAACATAAAGCTCGCCACCTACCAATGCCATGCCAAATGGTGAATTCAGTCCATCTAATAGCACAGACTGGAAATCTGCAACTCCGTCCCCGTCCGTGTCACGTAATAGGGTGATACGATTTGGGCTTACAACCCCTGCTCCCGCCAACTTCATCACCAATCCCATCACCCAAGACTTGATGCCTGTATCCGCTTTCGGTTTAGTTGGCGCATTAGACTCTGCCACCAAAACATCGCCATTGGGCAATACGTGTAACCAGCGTGGATGTTCAAGTCCAATTGCAAATTTATCAACCCGCGTACCCACTGCTGCAACAGGCTTGTCTCCCGCGTTCCAACCTTTGGCTGGTGCGATATTCACCGTTGGAATAAGCGTTTGATTAGGTGAAGGCAGGATTGGCTGTGCACCATAACCTGCCTCAACAGGTAGCTTTGCTAAATCGCTGCAAGCGGCCAG
>JANPLX010000027.1:0-3831 GCA_031422495.1 Polaromonas sp.
AATATATGAAGGTGCAGCGCTTTTAGCGGGTGCTGAGCCTTATTACGTCAACAGCGACCCAGCGCGAAACTTTGGTGTTGATTGGGACCAAGTACCCGCAGCCATTTGGCAACGCACTCAGATGATCTTCGTCTGCTCCCCGGGCAACCCTGCCGGCGCGGTGATGCCGCTAGGCGAATGGAAAAAGCTGTTCGACCTGTCTGACCGCTACGGTTTTGTCATCGCCAGCGACGAATGCTACAGCGAAATTTACTTCCAGGACGGCGCTGATGGAGAATTTAAAGCGCCTTTAGGTGGCTTAGAAGCTGCCCAAAAATGTGGCAGAACAGACTACAAAAACATCGTTTCCTTCACCAGTCTGTCCAAACGCAGCAATGTGCCAGGTATGCGTAGCGGTTTTGTGGCAGGTGACGCGGCTATTTTGAAGCAGTTTGCCCTGTACCGTACCTACCATGGCAGCGCGATGAGTTTGGTGGTGCAAGCTGCCAGCATCGCAGCGTGGAGCGACGAGGAACATGTCGTCGCCAACCGAGCTTTGTACCGAGACAAATTCATGCAGGTGACGCCGCTGTTGGCTGAGGTTTTAGATGTCAAACTACCCGACGCTGGTTTTTACCTTTGGGCGAAAATTCCAGTGCATTTGAACTTAGACGACACTGCTTTCGCCAAAGCCCTGCTTGAACAATACAATGTCACGGTATTACCAGGTAGCTACTTGGCGCGTGAGGCGAATGGCATCAACCCAGGCGACAACTATATTCGCATGGCTTTGGTGGCATCGACTGCTGAATGCGTAGAAGCTGCAAAGCGGATTGTGCAATTCGTCAAAGCTCTATAGATCTGTATAAATTTTTTAATCACTTTTTCTTAAAATCAACTGTAAATCACCATGACACAACAACTACAAAACATCATCGACGCCGCCTGGGAAGACCGTGCCAATATTTCGATCTCTAGCGGTAGCAAAGAAATACAAGACGCTGTTGAACACGTCATCTCCCAGCTGAACAACGGCAGCTTACGCATTGCCACAAAGCAAAGCGTTGGTCAATGGACAGTGCACCAATGGCTCAAAAAAGCCGTGCTGCTGAGCTTCCGCCTGAAAGACAACATGGTGATGAAATCTGGCGATTTGGCTTTTTACGACAAAGTACCGACTAAGTTCGCCCATTTGTCTGAAGCAGAACTCAAAGCCACCGGCGTACGCGTGGTGCCACCAGCAGTGGCGCGTCGCGGCAGCTACATCGCCAAAGGCGCGATTTTGATGCCAAGTTTTGTCAACATTGGCGCTTATGTGGATGAAGGCACGATGGTTGATGCATGGGCTACTGTCGGCTCTTGCGCGCAGATCGGCAAACATGTGCATTTGTCTGGCGGCGTCGGCATTGGCGGCGTGCTGGAGCCCATGCAGGCGAATCCGACCATCATTGAAGACAACTGCTTTATAGGCGCCCGCTCAGAAGTGGTAGAGGGCGTGATTGTAGAAGAAAACTCAGTACTCGGTATGGGTGTTTACATCGGCCAAAGCACGCCGATTTATGACCGCGAGCTAGACACCGTCACCTACGGGCGCGTGCCAAGTGGCTCCGTCGTTGTCAGTGGCAACTTGCCCAAAGCTGGCGGCAAATACAGTTTGTATTGCGCCGTGATTGTTAAAAAAGTAGATGCACAAACTCGTTCTAAAACCAGCATCAACGACTTGCTACGGGATTAAGCTCGGTACGATAACCCCTATTCCGTTTGCCCTGAGCCTGTCGAAGGGTTCGTAAAGACTTCGACAAGCTCAGTCCGAACGGGTTTATTTTAAAAAAGGCAACCCATGAGCGCAATGAAACGAATTTTGGAACTGATGGTTGATAAACATGCCTCAGACGTTTATTTGTCCGCCCATGCGGTGGCGCTGATCAAAATCAACGGTACCAGCGTGTCCTTCAACAACCAAGTGCTAGGCGCAACCACGCCCTTGAACTTGTTGTCAGAAATCGTCAGCAGCGCAGACATTGAAGAACTCAAAGAAACCGGCGAACTGAACATGTCGATTCAATTGCAAGAGTTGGGTAACTTCCGCATCAGCGCGATGCGTCAGCGCGGTAGCTATGCAGTGGTGATTCGCTATATTCCGCTGAATATTCCACCATTTGACACCTTGTACTTGCCAACACAACTCACCCATTTGGTGATGGCGAAATTGGGTTTGGTGTTGATGGTTGGCTCCACTGGCTCTGGCAAAAGCACGACATTGGCTTCTATGCTGGACTACCGCAACGAGCGCGTCGCTGGGCATATTTTGACAGTGGAAGACCCTGTTGAATACCTCTTTACCTCGAAACGCTCGGTCGTCAACCAACGCGAAGTCGGCTCTGACACGCTGACGCTGCAAACTGCGCTACGCAACGGCCTGCGCCAGGCGCCCGATGTGTTTTTCATTGGCGAGATTCGCGATCGCGAAACCATGACCGCCGCCATCGCCTACGCCCAAACCGGCCACCTGTGCATCGCTACGCTACACGCTAACAACAGCTACCATGCGCTTAATCGCATTTTAAGTTTCTACCCCGTCGAAGTGCGTCCAACGCTGCTGAGCGATCTGTCCACCACGCTGAAAGCCGTGATTTCACAGCGCTTGGTCAAAACCATCAAAAACGAACGCCGACCCGCCGTAGAGCTGATGTTGAACACCCAATACGTCGCCGAAATGATTGAAAAAGGTGATTTCTCTGGCGTGAAAGACGCGATGGAAAAATCTATGGCGCCAGGCTCACAAACCTTTGAGGATGATTTGGCGCGTATGATTCGCGAAGACATCATCACCCGCGAAGAAGGTTTGTCTTACGCAGATTCACCCACCAACTTGATTTGGCGCTTGGACAACACACCCAAAGGCAAAGACATGTTGTCGCCTATGCCGGTGCAACCTGAGTACGAAGAGCCGTCGTTCAGCGACATCAGTATCAGCGGCGTTTCTGTAACACATTGATTTTATTGAATTTATTGAATTCGTTGATTTATTTGTCAGAATAGAACCCATCTATGCACCGTACTCTGATATTGGCTGAACAGCTGATCTCCCGCCCCTCTATCACCCCACTGGATGGCGATTGCCAAAAAATCATCGCCGAGCGACTCACACCGCTGGGTTTTGTGTGCGAAACGGTGGAAAGTGGCCCAGCAGACTTCAGAGTCGTTAATTTATGGGCAAAAAGAGTTTCTGGAGAGAAAAAAAATCCTCTAGCCGTTGTATTTAATGCCTCAACAGCTATTAATAATGTAGCAAAAGGTACAGTAAATAAGCCTGCTAATTCTAAGCTTCTGGTATTTGCAGGCCACACCGATGTCGTCCCCACCGGTCCGCTAGAGAAATGGAGCAGCAACCCCTTTGTCCCTAGCCACCGCGACGGTAAGTTGTACGGCCGTGGCGCCAGCGACATGAAAACTTCGATCGCGGCCTTCGTGGTCGCGGTTGAAGAATTCCTCAAAGCCAATCCTAACCCCGCGCTTTCATTGGCTTTTTTACTCACCAGCGACGAAGAAGGCCCCTCTGTGGACGGTACCGTCATCATGTGCAAATGGCTGACTGAACGCGGTGAAAAGCTGGATTACTGCATTGTTGGCGAACCGACTTCGGTCGAACGCACTGGCGACATGATCAAAAACGGCCGCCGTGGCACCATGAGCGGCAAACTCACCATCAAAGGCGTGCAGGGCCACATCGCTTACCCGCACTTAGCAGCAAATCCGATTCACAAGTTCGCCCCAGCTATGGCTGCTTTGGTTAACGTTGAATGGGACAAAGGCAATGACTTTTTTCAGCCCACCAGCTGGCAAATCAGC
>JANPLX010000028.1:0-32825 GCA_031422495.1 Polaromonas sp.
TTGCTGGTGTTGAACGTGACGGTGGTCGCGACCGAGCTTGGGTTAGACAGACTGACCGTGAACACGCTGTTGGTGCCTTCAGGTACGGTGGTGCCGTTGGTGACACTGACGGTGACCGGGTCGCTGGCACTGATGGTGTTCTGCACGGTCGCGGTACCCAGGGTCGCGTTGCTTGGCGCGCTGAGCGTCAAGTTGAAGTTCTCAGCTGGCTCGCCTGTCGTGTCGTCGATGGTCGCTGTGCGCACTTGTACCGCGGTCACGCCCGCTGGAATCGTGATGAGGCCGTTGGCCGGTACAGGGTTAAATGTCACGCTGTTATCAACCGAGAAGGTCTGTGCACCTAAGTCAGCCGCTACTGTTGGGTTGGTGCCGCTGCCTGCTGTCGCTAAGGTCACTGTCACCGACGAGGCCGAGGCCGCGCTCAGGGTGATCTCGTTTTGTGTGGCGGTGCCTTCGGCTACCGTTTGCGGTGTCGTGATGCTTACAACCGAAGCCCCTGTATTGATGGTCAACACCGCGGTGTCGCACAACGCTGCGACTGCGCCCGCTGTCGGACACACGCTGTAGGTCACGGTACAGCTGCTGTTGGCCACTGGGGTGGTGTAGCTGGCCACGCCAGCTGTTGTCATCGTCCCAGCTGGTGAGCAGGTGGTCGCAGTTTGCGTGTAGACCGAGCCGGCTGGCTTTTGGTCGTTCAGCGCGACGTCGGTCGTGCTGGTGATCGCGGGCTGCTTGGTCACCGTCTCGTCAATGGCGTCAATCACCGGTGTGTTCGGTGTCGTACCGGTACATGCTGGCGCGGTTCCTGTGCACAGGGGGTCGCCGCCGCCTGTCGCTGTCGCGGTGTTGGTCGCTGTCGTCGCGGTTGAGGCAACGTTCACCGGTACGGTGATGACGATCGGTCCGGCTGCGCCCGCCGCTATCGAGCAGCCTGTCAAGTTGCTGCCTGTCGTTGGACACAGTGTCATTGTGCCGCCTGTGGCTGTCGGGGTGCCGCTCAAGGTGATGCCCGTTGGCAGGGTGTCTGCTAATGTGATGGCCGCTGTCGTGGGTCCGTTCGCCACCGCAATGTTGATGGTGTAGAACTGGCCTGTCTTGCCTACCACAAAGTTACTCAGACTGGCTGTCTTGGTGACTGTCAGCGTTGGTTTTTTCGTATTGGTGTACGTACACACAATCGCGGTGTCCGCCGCACCCACCGTCAAAGTGCTACCCACCAAGCCAGACGTACCCGTACATGCCAAGGCAGTATTGTAATTGGCAGCGCTACCGGTGGTGAAAACCTCTGACAGTGTCAATACACTGTTCACTGGGACTAATTGCACGGCCCCAGTATCGGTTTCGTTGGCAGTATTGGCAACGGATGCCAAACTGGTCAATGCGGGCGTACCGCCAGCTGCAGCCACCGTGACTGCATCATTAACCGTGGCATTGACCCATGTTTTGCGTAGCGTGATGTTGGCGCGCGCAGGCAAACACCATGAAAATGAGTTCCAACCAACAAATTGCGTGTTATTTACATGTGAGGGTCCCGTTTCAAAAGCCTGCGAAGCTGACGTTATGCCTGTTGTGTTGAAATTTGACGTGACATTACAAGCGTTGCTGTTTGTCGCGCATTGCGAGCCGTTGAAGTTAGCAGTAGCTGTACCTGCTGCTGCATTGACGGTGATATTGGCTGGGGTCACTGGCACCAACGATGTTGGAATGACGGTGCCGTTGACACGTGTACGAATGACGTCCTGAAAACCCTGGCTGTCAACGTCTGCCGATATGAAGTTCAGTTTATTGACCGGACGATTAAAAGTAAGATTTTGCGTAGACAACAAAATGTTAGTGCCGCCAACGGTATGCTCAGCGCGAACGGTGTTGGCAATATTACCCAGAATACCTTGGGTTGGTGAACCACCAGAAAAAGGTTGAGTGGCAACAATCTGAAAAGTAAGATTTACCGCAGTTGCGCCGGCACCGACAGTAAAGGCATAGGGGCCGGTGGTGCCATTTGTCCAGCTACCAGCAGGAAACGAGAAGGTTTGCAGCGTCTCACCAGCTACACAAGCCGATGCTTGCGCATTTGCCGCCATAGGCATGGCAAAGATTGCCGAAAACATGCATGCCGTCAAAATTTGGTGCAAGCTTGTCTCTCGCAACTTTTTAATCGACTGATTGCTAGTGATCATTTTGATGAATAGTTTCATTTTTTTCGGCTGTAAAAAAACCCCCAGCCACAATTCGTGAGCGGAGGTAGGCAATAAGTACTACTAAGTATTATCAGACAATTACACTAAATTACAAAATAACATATCAAGTTGCGGTCGCCTACTAACCGTAAAACAACATGCTATCGTGATTTATTTCACATTAATTGAAATATATTGCTTTACTTAAGTTATGTAAGTCGTTGAATTTAAACTTTTTATCCAATACGGCTTATATTTTTTTAAACATCATTTGGTGATTTCTCGTGGCCGCCCTTGGTCATCTATGGCCACATAGGTAACGGATGCCTCCGTCACTTTTATGTACCTACCTTGACTTCTAAAGCGTTCGGCAAACACCTCCACCTTCACAGTCACAGACGTGCGGCCAATGCGTGTGACTTCTGAGAAAAATGACAAAATATCCCCAACACGCACGGGTTGCTTGAAAATAAACTCGTTAACCGCAACCGTGGCCATGCGCCCTTGGGTGTGCCTTGCAGGGATGACGCTGCCCGCTAAGTCAACCTGCGCCATGACCCAGCCACCGAAAATATCGCCGTTGGCATTACAGTCACCCGGCATAGGGATGACTTTAAGGACCAATTCTTTATCGGTCGGAAGGGCTACAGATGCAGGCTCGCTTGAATTGTTGGACATCAGTGACAATATGTGTACATGTGATTAATTGATAACGATAAACGCGAAACGAAAGACTGTCTACGATGCGACCCCATGGCCATACAAATGTTGCATCTGTTGCACCGGAAGCTGTAGCAAGCTCACCACTAAAAGTAGCGCCCCGTTCAGACTGGGCGACTTTAGCACGACTATTTCCATACCTTTGGTACTACAAATGGCGCGTGATGGCAGCGCTGGCCTTCATGGTGGGCGCCAAGGTCGCCAATGTGGGGGTGCCGCTGCTACTCAAAGAGCTGGTGGATGCCATGAACCCCAATCTGATTTCAGGCACAAACGCATTACTAGTCGTCCCCGTTGCACTGCTCTTGGGCTATGGCTTATTAAGGTTATCCACAAGTCTTTTCACAGAGTTACGTGAACTGGTGTTTTCTAAGGCGACTGAAGGCGCTGCGCGCAGCATTTCACTCGAAGTTTTCCGCCATTTACACAATTTAAGCCTGCGTTTTCACCTAGAACGCCAAACCGGCGGCATGACGCGCGACATCGAGCGCGGTACCCGTGCCGTGCGTACGCTGATTGGTTTTACCCTGTTCAACATTGCGCCCACGCTGATAGAAATGGCATTGGTACTGACGCTTTTGGCGGTTAAATTTGATGCTTGGTTTGCCTGGATCACTGTCGCAGCCCTGGTGCTGTACATCACCTACACCATCACGGTCACTGAATGGCGCACGCAATTTCGCATCAAAATGAACGAGATGGACGGCCAAGCGCACACCCGAGCGATCGACTCACTGCTGAACTACGAAACCGTCAAATACTTCAACAATGAGGAATTTGAAGCCAAACGCTACGACGAGAATTTAGAGAAATTCCGTGCTGCCTCGGTCAAAAGCCAAACCACGCTGAGCTTGCTGAACACGGGTCAGCAGCTGATCATCGCCACTGCACTTGTTGCCATGCTGTGGCGTGCCACCCAAGGCGTGGTCGAGGGCCGCATGACGCTGGGTGATTTGGTGATGGTCAACGCCTTCATGATTCAGCTGTACATTCCGCTGAACTTTTTGGGCGTGATTTACCGCGAAATCAAACAAAGTTTGACCGATTTGGACAAAATGTTTGTCCTTTTAGAGCGGGAACGCGAGATTGCAGATGTGCCAGGTGCTCAAAAACTCGTAATTTCATCAAAATCAACCATTTTAGAGAAAAATTCGACTCTAGCCGGCGTATTTATTGCCTCAACAGCTACAAACAATATAGCAAATAACATCTCAAACAGCATCAATTCACCCGAAATCAGCTTCCAAAACGTGCATTTTGCGTACGAGGCCAGCCGCCCGATCTTGCACGGCATCAGCTTCACTGTGCCTGCTGGCAAAACCGTGGCAGTCGTCGGACCGTCAGGGGCGGGGAAATCGACCTTGGCGCGGTTGCTGTTCAGGTTTTATGACGTACAACAGGGCACGATTTCAATTGCTGGCCAAGACATCAAAACCGTCACCCAAGCCAGCGTGCGCGAAGCGATTGGCATTGTGCCGCAAGACACTGTGCTGTTCAACGACACCGTGGCCTACAACATTGCCTACGGCAGAACGGGGGCAACACAAGAACAGGTGGAAGAAGCGGCCAAATCGGCGCGGATTCACGACTTCATCGCCTCCACGCCCTTAGGCTACAAAACCATGGTGGGTGAGCGGGGTTTGAAGCTCTCTGGCGGCGAGAAACAACGCGTCGCCATCGCCCGTACCCTGCTGAAAAACCCGCCGATCCTGATTTTTGACGAAGCCACCTCAGCCTTAGACAGCGCCAACGAGCGCGCCATTCAAGCCGAGTTGCAAAGCGTGGCACAAAACAAGACGACACTGGTGATTGCCCACAGGTTATCCACAGTGGTGGATGCGCATGAGATTTTGGTCATGGATGCGGGGCACATCGCTGAGCGGGGTAACCATGCTCAGCTGCTGGCGATGAATGGCGTTTATGCGCAAATGTGGGCGCTGCAGCAAAATAGTGGGGATTGATGTAACTTATCCCCCACTTTAAAAAAGGGGGAGCTAGTGGGGATTTATCCGTACGGTTAGCTAATTAAGGCTTCTCCGGCCGCACCTTCTCCCCCATCCACCGCAGCAAATCCAGCCACATTTGTCGCGTTTCGGCGTCTAGCGGGGTGCGCTGGGCGTTGGGCAACTCGATGGTGACGACGGGCATACCTTTGTGAACGCCGCCGTAGTTGCCTAACGAGCCTGGGAAAATGCCTACTTGGTCGAGGTACAGCCTGCCAAGTTTAGACGGCGGTACAACTGGGCCATCAAAATCTAGCACGCCGTAGGGTGCATGGATGCTGACGATGAGATGCGGCTTGAAGCTGACCATGTCGTCGTGCAGAAACTTGGATTCTGGCTCTGACAGCGGCTCTGGCCCCGGCCAGCGACGTGGGTCTTTTTTGGTGCGCTGCTCCCAGTAGGTTTTGGCATCACGTGACCAGTTGGGCGTAGGGAAATTGCGGTTCAGATCGACGCCATGGGCATTCACCCGTTTAGCTGGCCGCGCCATCAGGCCATCAGGGTTCAGCATCGGGATAAAGCGCCAATGCACGGGGTTGGGCGCATTGGAAGGGGCTTGGGCGGCAAGTTTGATCCAATGCAATGCCACGGCGCTAGATGACAACTCGTCACCATGAATACCACCGACCACCAGCACACGCAAGGTGGGCGTATCGGCAGCGCTACGCACGGGCGGCATGTCGCGCTTGAGCAATGGCGCACCTTTGACCGAGCGCGCACCGGTATCGACCAAGTTGGCCTGCAAACACAGCTGCGCAGAGACATTAGGCAAGTGCTTGACCATGGTTTGGCAAAAAACCTCATTTTTAGAGGTATTTTCGGCTATAGCCGGCGTGTTTATTGCCTTAATAGCTATTAATAATATAGCATATTTTAACTTAAATAACATACGAAAATCTGTTCCTAGCGCTGCTGATCATGCGTCTGCTGATGCGTCCAGTACATCCTCCGGCTTCACGTTTTGGCGTGCCATGCGCTCGCTTTTCCAATACACGTCGTCGCCCGCCTTGCCATCAACGAGCATGCGATTCAGCACTCGGGAGAGCACAAACATCAAGTCGCTGAGCCGATTCAGGTATTGGCGCGGTGCGTCGTTGATGGTTTCCGATTCACCCAAAGCGACAACTGCACGTTCCGCCCGCCGTGCCACAGTGCGGCACACGTGCGCTTGCGAGGCGGCGCGGTTGCCCGCGGGCAGGATGAATTCGGCAAGTTTCGGCAGGGTTGCGTTGTAGGTTTCTAGCGCATCGTCCAGCTCCAAAAGCGCCTCTTTTTTAAGCAACTCAAAGCCTGGAATGGACAATTCGCCACCTAAATTGAAGAGTTGGTGCTGGATTTCAACCAATAAATGACGCACGCCCTCAGGCATGGTTTCGCACAGCAACACACCGATATGCGAGTTCAGCTCATCCACATCGCCCATGGCGTGGACACGTAAGTGGTCTTTAGAAACGCGGGTGTTGTCGCCCAGCCCCGTGGTGCCTTGGTCGCCCGTGCGGGTGGCGATTTGTGAGAGTCTATTTGCCATGGTGTGTAACTTTGCTTAAAGCGGCAAAGTTACCACAAAACAAGCCCCCGTATGCGCCCCTGTGCCTTCGCAGCGCACGCTGCCGCCGTGGCGCTGGGCGATGGATTTGACCAATGCCAAGCCTAGACCAACACCGCCGTCAACCTCGCTGGCTCCGGGCACGCGGTAAAACGGCTCAAAAATGCGCTGTCGCAGCTCACTTGGCACGCCTGGGCCATGGTCGGTCACACGCAAGACGACTTGTTTTGATTGACCCAGCGTCTCGATGTTCAAACTCAAAATGACGGGGCGCGATGGGTCAACTTTGGTAGCCACTTTTGAATAGCGGTTCGCGTTTTCCAGTAAATTGCGCATCAAACGGCGCAGCAACTTAGGCACACCTTGCACGGCGATAGCGGATTCGGACAATACTTGTAGCTCTGCGCCTGATTTGGCGCACTCTTCTGCGGCCAAACCGGTTAAATCAACAGTTTCAAACGAACCTACATCTGCCTGCGCAGAATCTAACCGACTGGCAAGGAGAATTTCATCAATCAGTTGATCTAACTCGTTAATATTGCGACTGATTTCGTCTTTCAGCAAATTGAAAGATTTGAGCGACGCTGGGCCGCCCCAAGTCGCGAAAGCCCCCTCGGGGGGCAGAGAGGACACGCCAGTGCCGACCGTGGGGGCACTTACTCTGCCGTGCATCAGCTCCAAGCCCATTTTGATGCGGGTTAAGGGCGATCTGAGCTCGTGAGATGCGTTGGCCAGCAGCGATTTGTGCGACCCGACCAAAGCCTCTATGCGCTCAGCCGCCGTGTTGAAGCGTTTCGCCAAAAATGCCACCTCGTCGTTGCCAATGACTGGAACGCGGGTCGCCAAGTCGCCCTGCCCCCATTGCTCAACACCACGCTGTAATGACTCTAACCGCTTTGTCAGCCGGCGAATCAGCGGGTACGTGCCCAGTGCCACGGCGAGGCCAACCAAACCGAGCATCCAAACAAACCCAAACGGTGGCTTAAACCAGGTTTTGTCCGCAGGGCTGCCAAGACCAAATGCATTATCCAAACGCTCTGGGCGATTCCTGCGGTCCAATCGTTCAAATCGCTCGCGCATCTCTAGCGGGCGCATCGGCTCAAATTCACCCGTTTGTGGGTTCAGGCGACGCGGTCTTGGCATTTGCAAGCCTATGGTATCGCCAGCGGCTAAGGGTTTATCAAGTTTTACTGAAAATTCGGTGCCCATGCCCGGCACGCGCGGTGCTGCCGTCGCTGTGCCTATGGTTTCACCCGCAGCGTTTTTAATCAGCACTTCGCGCACCACGGGCGCAGTGCCGGCAGCTCCCAACTCAGCCATTTTGCGCTCTGCGCTCTCGCGCCAAGCCCAGCCGACCAGCAGCGTCAACACAGCCACAGCCAAGACCACGGCCAGCCAGATGCGGACGTACAGGCGGTTGAAAAAGGGGGTGGCTGATTTCATAGAGCACGTCCCGCCGACAGGCCGCCCTTAGGCGGGACAGCCCCCTCGGGGGGCAGCGTAGCACACGTAGTGGCAAGCGTGGGGGTCATATCTCAGTCTTGCTGTTTTGCGAAGACATAACCCACACCCCGCACCGTCAAAATCCGCTTCGGATCTTTGGCATCCGCCTCTATGGCGGCACGGATGCGGCCCATGTGCACGTCGATAGAGCGGTCAAATGCTTCTAACTCGCGGCCACGCACGGCCTCCATGATTTGGTCTCGCGTCAACACACGGCCAGCGCGCTCGGCCACGGCGAGGAGCAAATCGAACTGGTATGAGGTTAAATCAACCTCTTTGCCTGCCAAGGTGACAATGCGTGCGTCGCGGTCAATCTCTAAACTGCCAAAACTCAGGTTGGCTTTGCTGGCATCGTCGACCACACCCGCATCGGCGCTGCGACGCAAAATCGCCCGAATACGGGCTAGCAGTTCGCGCGGCTCGAAAGGTTTAGCCAAATAATCATCTGCACCCACTTCTAAACCAATCACGCGGTCCATCGGGTCGCCCTTAGCGGTGAGCATCAAAATCGGCGTTTTACCGACAGCGCCACCAATCCCCCGAATCCGGCGGCAAATTTCTAGACCATCCATGTCGGGCAACATCAAGTCTAAAACGACCAGTGCAGGCGGCGACTTTTGCAGCGCAGCCAAACCACTGGCGCCGTCTAAGGCGTGTTTGAAGTCAAAACCTGCTTGCCGCAGGTACTCACTGACCATGTTGGCCAAGCGGGCGTCGTCTTCAATCATCAAAAGTTGTTGTGTCATGGTTTGTCAAACGGTGCGTTGCGATAGTACAAATAACGTTTCAATCATGCGCTTGGGGTTCGTTTTACAGCGTATCGGTTCTGTAAAGTTATGTAAAACTGCGTTGAAAACCTTCAAAACGCTATATTATTGATAGCTATATAAGCAATAAATACGCCGGCTAGAGCCGTATTTTATCGTTAATTTTAAGTATTTACGCTGTTTTCACGGCTAATGGGCACATCTGGCGCGTTCTGCACTGCATTTTCTGGCGTTTTGATGCGACTTGCCAACCAAACCAGCAGCAGCACCGGCATACCCAACATCGCTGTGGCGGTGAAAAAGTCAATGTAGCCAAAGGCATCCACATACTTGCCCGAATAACCCGCTATAAACTTGGGCAGCAGCAACATCATGGAGCTGAACAACGCGTATTGGGTGGCAGAGTAGTTCACATTCGTGAGGCTAGACAAATAGGCAATGAACGCAGCTGAGGCGATGCCGCTGGACAAATTATCAGCCGAAATCACCCAAATCAGCGCGGTAACATCATGCCCACGGCCGCCCAGCCAAGCAAATAGCAGGTTGCTCACCGCGCTCAAAATCGCGCCCAACATCAAAATTCGCATCACGCCATAGCGCATGGACAGCACGCCGCCTATGAACGCGCCGACCAGCGTCATGATGACGCCAAAGACCTTGGTGACGTTCGCCACTTCCAACTTGGTGTAGCCCATGTCGACATAAAACGGGTTCGCCATGATGCCCATGACCACGTCAGAGATGCGGTAGGTGGCAATCAGCGCCAAAATCAACGCGGCATGCCATTTGTAACGGCGAATGAAGTCGGCAAACGGCTCGATCAATGCGCCTTGGAGCCAGTCCGCCGCGTTTTTGGCAGGTTGGTAAGCGCGTTCAGCGGGTTTAGGTGACCACAAAACGGTAACGACGCCCAGCAACATGGATGCTGCCATGACCAAATACGCCGTCTGCCACGCATTGTTTTGGTAAACCGCTTTTACCGCGACACCAGCAGCGGCAGCTACAGGGGCTACAGGTGCAACTTCTGCAAAAGCCGCCACCCAAAACACGCCCGCCCCCGCCCAAATCATCGCAATGCGGTAACCCGTCATGTAGGCGCTGGCTAAGGCGGCTTGTCTGTCAACATCGGCCATTTCTATGCGGTAAGCATCTAGCGCTATGTCCTGCGTGGCAGAGCCAAACGCCACCGCCACCGCAAACCACACCATGCTTTGCAAGTCGTTTTGAGGATTCGTCAACGCCATGCCGACCAAACCGCCAATAATGGCGGTTTGCGACAGCAGCAGCCAGCTTCTGCGGCGACCTAGCCACGGGGTGAGCAGCGGAATCGGCATTCTGTCCACTAAAGGCGACCAGACCCATTTGAAGCCATAAGCCAAGCCAACCCAGCTTAAAAACCCAATGGTGGTGCGATCAATGCCCGCTTCGCGCAGGCGAAAGCTGAGCGTGCCTAGCACCAGCAGCAGCGGTAGACCTGCTGCGAAGCCCAGCAGCAACATACGCAGTGTGGGCGGCTCTAAGTAAACTTTGAGAGTTTCTGCCCAGCTGCGTTTGGCAGCAGTGGGTGCGGATTGGGCGAACGCTTGATGGCGGGTGGTCATTCCGCCATCATAAAGGCTGAGCTAGCGGCACAAACAACCGATTTACAGCGGTGTTGCAGGAACGATCGTATTTTCGTAATAGTCTTTGGTGATGATGGTGTTTGCAGCAGGTTTGTCTTTGTAAGCGGTGCAAGTTGCATCAGGCCCAATACCAGCATGCACGGTCGCACCAGTGGTCACATCGCCACCGTAAAACTTCTTCAAGCGCGTTACAGTGTCTTTAGCGTCATTGCCATTTGGTGAAATTTTTGCGCCTTCTATGCACACATTACCTACCGCTGGACTGATAGCGTCTGCCTGAAAAAACGAGTCGTCAATGCTGCCGCTGCAAGCCGCAAGCGCCACCACAGCAGCGCCGCTTAAAATAAGTTTGAATGATTTGTTCATACGATTCATACAAGAATACTCCTAAGTGATTGATCTATCATGCCACCAAAGTCGCAAAAAGCATGTAGTCAATTCGCCTCAAAACCCCGAAAAATCGTAACTGATCGTCATGGGCGCGTGGTCTGAAAAGCGTTCAGTTTTGTAAATCTCTTCGTGTTTGGCTAATGCTGCTACTTTTGTTGTAGCTAAGTGGTAGTCCAGCCGCCAACCCACATTGTTCGCATAGGCTTGGCCGCGGTTGCTCCACCATGTGTAGCAAGTCTCTGTTGTGTCGGGCTGCAGCAAGCGATAAACATCTATCAAACCACCGTTTGCTTCGTGCAAGAGCTGCGACATCCAAGCCCGCTCTTCGGGCAAAAAGCCGCTGTTTTTCTTGTTGCCTTTGTAGTTTTTCAAATCAGCCTCTTGATGTGCGATGTTGATGTCACCGCACAAAATAAACTCACGCTCGGTTTTTAGCTGCATCAAATGCGGGTAAATCAGCGCCAAAAACCGAAACTTCGCCTGCTGCCGCTCTTCGCCCGACGAACCGCTGGGGTAATAGCAGCTGATGATGGAGAATTTGCGCGACGGTGTGTCAAACCGCAGCTCCACATAGCGGCCTTCGGCATTGAATTCGTCAAATGCTGGGTTGTTGCCCTCTCCATTCCCAAAACCCACAATCACCTCGGTCGGCGTCTCTTTGGTATAAACGCCCACGCCGGAGTAGCCTTTTTTCTCAGCAAAGTGAAAATAGCCCTTCATGCCCGCTATTTCCTCAAACTTGTCCTTCACGTCCTCGTACTGCGCTTTAACCTCTTGGACGCAAATACAATCAGGTTGTGACTTTTCAATCCAAGCGGCCAAGCCTTTGCTGCTGGCGGAGCGGATACCGTTGAGGTTGAGACTGGTGAGTTTGAATAGATTTTTGGACATAAAGATTGACTATGAATAAGAACAATACTGGTAATTTTGATAACTTGGCTCAGGATTTCGTCAAATTCGCCCTTGAATGCGGCGTTTTGGGATTTGGTGAGTTTAAAACCAAAGCGGGACGAATGAGCCCTTATTTTTTCAACGCTGGTTTGTTTGACGACGGCGCGAAATTGGGCAAATTGGCTGAGTTTTATGCCAAAAGCTTGATAGCCAGCGGTATTGAGTTCGACATGATTTTTGGCCCCGCCTACAAAGGCATTCCGCTGGGCGCGGCCGTGGCGGTGGAACTGGCGCGCCAAGGCCGCAATGTGCCCTTTGCCTACAACCGCAAGGAAGCCAAAGACCACGGCGAAGGCGGCACGCTGGTCGGCGCACCACTCAAAGGCCGTGTGTTGATCGTCGACGACGTGATGTCCGCCGGCACCGCCACCCGCGAGTCCATCGCCCTCATCAAAGCCGCTGGTGCGACGCCCGCTGCGGTGGCGATTGCCTTGGACCGGCAAGAAAAAGCGACCGAAAAAGACGCGACGGGTGCAGTTGTCGACGTCCCTTACAGCGCCGTGCAGTTCGTCCGTAGCCAGCTGGGCATGCAGGTCTGCACTATTGCGAGTTTGAAGGATTTGCTGGATTACCTAGCCACAACAGCCGACCCCGCGCAGCAGGTGCACGAGGAAGCGATCAAGGCGTATCGGGATCGTTATGGGGTGTAAATGCCTTGAAATCGGCTTAAATCCGGTTTTAGAGGCCATTTTACGTCTCTAGCCGGCGTATTTATTGCCTATATTGCTATAAATATTATAGTAAATTGACGTAAATTCAAGCCAACTTCTTCTTCAACAACTCGTTCACCTGCGCCGGGTTGCCTTTGCCTTTGGTAGCTTTCATGGCTTGGCCGACCAGGGCGTTGAAGGCTTTGGCATTGCCGGCTTTGTATTCTTCGACGGATTTGGGGTTGGATGCTAAAACCGTGTCGATGATGGCTTCCAGCTCGCCGGTGTCGCTCATTTGTTTGAGATCACGATCTTTGATGATTTGATCAACAAACTCTGCCAAATCGGAAATGTCGTTATGTATTCTGATACACATTTCTTGGAATGCAGTTTTAGCACCGTTTCCATTGATTTCACCACTAACTACCTTTTTGATAACGTATCCAAGCGCGACTGGATCAGGCACTTCCACATCATCAATCTCAATGCCTTTTTTGTTGATGAATGCAGAAACTTCGCCTAGTACCCAGTTAGCTGTCAGCTTCGCTTCCCCACTAATCTGCGTCGCAGATTCAAAGTACGTTGCCACCTTCTTACTCTGCGTCAACTGCGTCGCGTCATATTCTGACAATCCGTAGTCAGTCACAAAGCGCGCCGCCATCACGCGCGGCAGCTCGGTCATCTCGGAGCGCACCCGCGCCACCCACTCGTCGGCAATCACCAGCGGCGGCAAGTCTGGGTCGGGAAAATAGCGGTAATCGGCGGCGTCTTCCTTGGTGCGCATGGCGCGGGTTTCGCCCGTATCGGGGTTGAACAGCACCGTGGCTTGCTCGATGGTGTGGCCGTCTTCGATCTGCTCGATCTGCCAGCGCACCTCGTAGTCAATCGCCTGCTGCATGAACTTGAAGCTGTTCAAGTTTTTGATCTCGCGGCGCGTGCCAAACTTGTCGCCGGGCTTGCGCACCGACACGTTGGCGTCGCAGCGGAAGCTGCCTTCTTGCATGTTACCGTCACAAATACCGATCCAGGTGACGATTTTGTGCAGCTCTTTGGCATAGGCCACCGCTTCAGCACTGGAGCGCATGTCAGGCTCGGTGACGATTTCCAGTAACGGTGTACCGGCTCTATTTAAGTCGATAGCAGTCTGTTCGTGCGAAGGACCTTCTACATAACCTTCTTCCACATAGTCTTCCGCAAAGTATCCATGAATTGACTTGCCGGCGTCTTCTTCAAGGTGGGCGCGCACCAATCGCACACTTTTCTTGACATCATCCAAGAAAAACTCAACCGAGCCACCCTGCACCACTGGAATCTCAAACTGGCTGATCTGGTAGCCCTTGGGCAAATCGGGGTAAAAGTAGTTTTTACGCGCAAAAATGCTGCGCGGGGCGATGCGGGCGCCGATGGCGAGGCCGAACTGGATGGCGCGTTCGACCGCGCCCTTGTTCATCACCGGCAAGGTGCCGGGCAGCGCCAGATCAACCGCGCAAGCTTGGGTGTTTGGCTCGGCACCGAAAGCGGTGGAGGCGCGGCTGAAAATTTTGCTCTGAGTGGAAAGCTGGGAATGGGTTTCAAAGCCGATGACGACTTCGTAGCCTTGGACCAGCAAGGCGCGGTCCAGCGGGCGATCGTCCTTGAAATCGATGGCGGATTCCACAGCGGTTTCAATGGTGGTTTTGACGGAAGAAGCTGTTGTCATATCAAATGCCCTCCGCTAAGGTAGGGGGTTTGCGGGAATGGAAATCAGTCGCCTGCTGCAAACGGTGCGCCATGTTGAGCAATTTTGCTTCTGAAAAGTAGTTGCCGATAAGTTGTAGACCAACGGGCATGCCATCTTCGCCAAAACCGGCAGGGACGCTCATACCCGGTAAACCAGCGAGAGAAGCAGGCAAGGTGAAGATGTCGGCAAGGTAATTGGCGACCGGGTCGCTGGACTTTTCACCCAGTTTCCACGCCACAGTGGGGGCCACGGGGCCGGCGATGACGTCGCATTGCTGGAAGGCTTGCTGGAAATCGTCCGCAATCATGCGGCGGATTTTTTGGGCTTGCAGGTAGTAGGCGTCGTAATAGCCGTGGCTCAGCACGTAGGTGCCGATCATGATGCGGCGCTTCACCTCGTCGCCAAAGCCCTCAGAACGGGTTTTTTTGTACATGTCGTTCAAATCGGTGTAATTTTGGGCACGGTGGCCGAATTTCACACCGTCAAAGCGGCTCAAATTGCTGGAAGCTTCAGCGGGCGCGATGATGTAGTACACGGGGATGGACAACTCGGTGCGCGGCAGGCTGATGGGAACGAGTTTCGCACCCAGTTTTTCGTATTCTTGTAACGCAGCATCGACAGCCGCGCGCACGTCGGCGGACAAGCCTTCGCCAAAGAATTCTTTCGGGATGCCGATGCGCAGGCCGTCCAGACTGTCGTTCAAAGAACGGCTGTAGTCTTCAGCGGGCACGTCCAGCGAGGTGGAATCGCGGTCCAGATCGGGGCCGCACATGGCGGAGAGCAGCAAGGCGCAGTCTTCGGCGGTGCGGGCCATCGGGCCGGCTTGGTCCAAGCTCGACGCAAAGGCAATCATGCCGTAGCGGGAGGCGCGGCCATAGGTAGGCTTGATGCCGGTGATGCCGCAAAACGCGGCGGGTTGACGGATGGAACCGCCAGTATCGGTGCCGGTGGCGGCGGGCGTCAGGCGAGCAGCGACTGCGGCGGCGCTGCCGCCCGAAGAGCCGCCGGGGATGCGGGCGTGGTCCCACGGGTTCAAGACCTTCTTGAACGCCGAGTTTTCATTGCCAGAACCCATCGCAAACTCGTCGCAATTCAGCTTACCCAATGAAATCATACCTGAGCCGGCTAATTTATTGACTACAGTGCTATCAAAAGATGAGTAATAACCACCTAGCATTTTGGAGCCGGCCGTGCTGGGGAAGTCTTTGGTAGCAAAAATGTCTTTGTGGGCGATGGGGACACCCGTCAACGGGGAAACATCACCTGAAGCAATTCGAGCATCCGCAGCTTTGGCTTGGGACAGGCTGAATTCATCGTTGAGCGCCAGATAAGCGCCCAGGTTCTCCGCCGCGTGGGAGCGGGCGAGGAAATGCTGGGTGACCTCGACGGCGGAGATGTCTTTGGTACGCAGCTTGGCAGCGAGTTGAGCGACGGTTAAATCATGAAGATTTGATGGAATTAGGGGCATATACGGCGTTCAATCTGCTTATTCGATGACCTTGGGCACTAAAAATAGGCCATTTTCAACCGCTGGGGCTGTTCGCTGGTTGGCTTCGCGGTTGTTGGGCTCGCTGGCGATATCCTCGCGCAGACGCAATTTACCCACCTGTTGACTAATGATGACGTCGCAAATCGTCATCACAGGGTGCGCTAAAGGCTCGATGCCAGTGGTGTCAACTGCCCTCATTTTCTCAACAATGCTGAAGAAATCGTTGGTTTGAGTCAGTAAACGTGCACTTTCATCGGGACTGAGCTCAAGGCGAGCCAAATTGGCAATTCGGGCAATATCTTGGGAATTTAAGGACATAGTGCAGGCGTGTGAAGTGGGCTAGCAGCCCAGAACAAAATTATACAAATTAGAGCGTGAAATCGGGAGTTTTCAATGCGGATACGGTATTATCCTGTGTTTGCTGGCTAGATTGTGCGAATTTGCACGATTTTGATGCTATCTCCCGATTTTGAAGCCGGTTTGATTATCGGTTTAGTTATTAGTTTTAAAGCGATGACGCCTTAAGCCTGGTGTCGTGCTTTTGAGGAATTTTTTATTATGTTCGGATCTTTTCGTCGCTATTTTGCGACTGACTTGGCTATCGATTTAGGTACCGCCAATACGCTTATCGTTGCGCGCGACAAGGGTATCGTCCTCGACGAACCTTCTGTTGTTGCCATTCGCCACGAAGGCGGCCCCCACGGCAAAAAGGTGATTCAAGCGGTTGGCCGCGAAGCCAAGGCCATGTTGGGCAAAGTGCCTGGCAATATCGAAGCCATTCGCCCAATGAAAGACGGCGTGATCGCTGACTTTGTCATCACCGAGCAGATGATCAAGCAGTTCATCAAAATGGTGCACCCGCGCAGCTTTTTCACACCCAGTCCACGCATCATCATCTGCGTACCCTGTGGTTCTACACAAGTGGAGCGCCGTGCGATCAAAGACGCTGCGGAAGCAGCGGGCGCATCGACCGTCTATTTGATTGAAGAACCGATGGCTGCGGCTATCGGTGCAGGTTTACCAGTCTCTGAAGCTAGCGGTTCCATGGTCGTGGATATTGGTGGCGGTACGACAGAAGTTGGCGTCATTTCACTCGGTGGCATGGTCTACAAAGGCTCTGTGCGCGTGGGTGGTGACAAGTTTGACGAAGCCATCATCAACTACATACGTCGTAACTACGGCATGTTGATTGGTGAACCGACGGCAGAGCACATCAAGAAAACCATCGGCTCAGCATTTCCCGGTAGCGAAGTGCGTGAAATGGAAGTACGTGGTCGCAACCTTGCGGAAGGTGTGCCTCGCAGTTTCACCATCTCTAGCAATGAAGTACTAGAAGCTTTGACCGACCCGTTGAACAACATCGTCTCTGCCGTCAAAAATGCGTTGGAGCAAACCCCACCTGAGTTAGGCGCTGACATCGCTGAACGCGGCATGATGCTGACGGGCGGCGGCGCACTCTTACGTGACTTGAACCGTTTGCTATCCGAAGAAACTGGCTTGCCCGTTTTTGTTGCAGAAGACCCTTTGACTTGCGTGGTGCGCGGTTGCGGTATTGCTTTGGATCGAATGGATCGCTTAGGTAGCATTTTCACGTCGGAGTAAGACGCGGAAAAGAAGTTATAAACGGAATATTTTTGTGATTGATGTAGGCTAATCCACATGCCCTACGGTTCACTTGACAGAACACCGCCGCCTTTTTTCAAACAAGGGCCAACCTCGTTATCAAAATTGCTGTTGCTAAGCGCATTGGCTTTATTTTTGATGGTCGCTGACAAACGTTTTGAAATTGGCAAAATTGTTCGCATTAGCCTAGCTGCCGTGCTGAACCCCATCGCCACTACGATCGCCACGCCAGTGCTGGCTATGCGAGACAGTTTCAAATATGTTGATACCATCAGTGCCGTTAAGATTTCTGAACAAGAAGCGCATAAAAAACTCCTGCTGCAATCACAGCGCGCTAACCAAGTTGAAGCATTAACGCTTGAAAATACGCGTTTGCGACAACTGCTAAGCTTGAAAGAAACACTCAAAACACCTTCACAAGCAGCAGAAGTGTTGTACGACGCAATAGATCCATATTCTCGAAAAGTGATCGTCAACAAAGGCAGTGTGCATGCGGTGCAAATCGGTTCGCCGGTGTTGGATGAGCTGGGTGTTTTGGGTCAGGTCGTTCGCGTCTTTCCTTTAACCAGCGAGGTCGCGATGATCATCGACCGCGAGCAAACCACCCCCGTCCTGAACACTCGCACAGGCGTGCGTAGTGTGGCATATGGCAACCCGTCTGCACATGGCGATGTGCTTGAACTACGCTTCATATCAGGCAATGCAGATGTGCTAGCGGGTGATGTGCTGACCACCAGCGGCGTTGATGGTGTCTATCCAGCTGGCTTGCAAGTTGCCAAAATTGAGAAGGTGGAGCGACGCGCTGATTCGGGTTTTGCAAAAATCTTTTGTACACCAAAAGCTAATGTTTTAGGTGCCAAACATGTACTGATTTTGAACCCGTTGACAACCATCGAAACGCCGCGACCTGCAGATGAAATAGCAACGCCAGCCAACAAACGGGGGGTAAAAAAATGATCATGCCACGTGGCCAGCAGCTGCTGCTTCCCGTCAATGCGTTTTTCATATGGGGAAGTTTGCTGATCGGTTTGATGCTGCACATGCTGCCTTTGGGTCGTATCGCTTGGGTACCCGATATCTTAGCAATTATCTTGGTTTTTTGGAGCGTTCACCAGCCGCATAAAATTGGCATGGGCACTGCGTTTTTCATGGGCTTATTGGTAGATGTGCAACAGTCTGCCATGCTCGGACAACATGCTTTGGCTTACACCTTACTTAGCTTTATGGCGCTCGTGATTCACCGCCGCTTGGTCTGGTACAGCGTATTTTCTCAAGCCGTTCAAATTCTTCCCTTGTTTGCCATCGCGCATGCGATTGAGCTGTTGGTTAGGCTCATGGCGGGTGGCGTGTTTCCTGGTTATGCGATTGCCTTTTCGCCCTTGATAGAGGCAGTGTTGTGGCCTCTATTGAGCTCTATTTTGCTAGCACCCCAGCGCCGAGCACCTGATCGTGATGCGCATCGGCCACTTTAACGATAGACCGCTCTCGAGATGTCTGAACTAAGAAACATTCAAGCAGATTTATCGCGCTTTCGTAACCGCGTCTTGGTGGCTGTTTTGTTGGTTGTGTTTGCTTTTTTATTGCTCAGCGCTAGGCTGGTCTATTTGCAAGTTTTTAGACATGACGACCTGCGAGAGCAGGCTGATAACAATCGCATCACCGCAGTGCCAGTTGTGCCAAATCGTGGTTTGATATTAGACCGCAACGGCGTGGTTGTTGCCACCAATTATTCCGCCTATACGCTTGAAATCACACCTTCCAAAATCAGCAATTTGGATCAGGTTATTGATGACTTATCGCGCCTGATTGAGATTCTTCCGCGTGATAGAAAACGACTCAAAAAACTACTCGAAGAATCGAAAGGATTAGATTCTTTACCTCTGCGCACACGTTTGACTGATGTAGAGGTGGCAAAATTTTCTGCACAGCGCTTTCGTTTTCCTGGTGTAGATGTCAAAGCACGTTTGTACCGCAGTTACCCATATGGTGAAACAGCAAGCCATGTGATCGGCTACATCGGCCGCATCAACCAAGCGGACAAAGACAAACTTGAAGAATCCGAAGACGAGAGTAACTACCGCGGCACCGACTACATGGGTAAGCTGGGTGTAGAGCAAAGTTTTGAGAAACAATTACATGGTTTAACGGGCGTCGAAGACTTAGAAACATCTGCTGGTGGCCGCGCAGTGCGTAAACTTGCAAGCAGCCCAGCCACCCCCGGCGACACCATCATGCTGTCTATCGACATGAAGTTGCAAAAGCTGATTGAAGATATGTTTGGCGACCGGCGCGGTGCAGTTGTTGCGCTTGACCCAAAATCAGGTGAAGTGCTTGCTTTTGTGAGCAAGCCAACGTTTGACCCAAACTTGTTTGTTGAAGGCATCGATTCTGAGAGTTGGAAAGAGTTGAGCGAATCGATTGACAAACCTTTGCTGAACCGCGCACTTCGCGGCACTTACCCGCCCGGTTCAACTTACAAACCCTTCATGGCCATGGCAGCTTTGCAAAGCGGCAAACGCTCTGCCACGACCATCATTAACGATGCAGGTTCATGGACTTTCGGCGGACACACGTTTCGCAGCCATGGCGACGGCGGTTTGGGCGCTGTTGACATGTATCGCAGCATCGTCAAGTCAAGTAACGTGTATTACTACTCCCTGGCCAATGAACTGGGCGTCGATGCCATGCATGATTTCATGAAACCTTTGGGGTTTGGTCAAATCACAGGGATTGACGTTAACGGCGAAGTACGCGGCGTGCTGCCCAGCACCGATTGGAAGAAAAACGCCTACAAACGCTCAGAGCAAAAGAAATGGTACGCTGGCGAGACGATTTCTTTGGGTATTGGCCAAGGCTACAACAACTTCACCATGTTGCAGCTAGCACAAGCCACGTCAACTTTGGTCAATGGCGGTTTGAAATACAAACCCAAAATTGTGATTGCCACACAAGATGCTGTCAGCCGAACTAAACAAGCTATTCAGTCCGTAGCGCCTGAAAATTTAGGCTACAGCCCTGAAAATGTCGCCATCATTCGTAACGCGATGGTTGGCGTCACCAAAGAGGGGACGTCTATACGATCATTCACAGGCGCTGGGTACGTCAGTGGCGGTAAAACCGGTACCGCACAGGCTGTAGGCATTGGCAGGAATGAAAAATACGACGCAAAACGCCTTGATGAACACCAGCGTGACCATGCTTTGTACATTGCTTTTGCGCCAGCAGATGACCCTAAAATTGCTTTAGCCATTGTTGTCGAGAATGCTGGTTTTGGCTCCGACAGTGCAGCACCCATCACGCGTCGAATTTTTGACTATTGGCTACTTAAGCAGTACCCCAGTTTGGAAGATATGGCCTCTTTGCGAAGTGGCAAAGGCGGTCCGCCACTTGGGAAACCACGTATGGCAGCAGATGTGCCCTTGGTTCCAACCGCTCAGACTGTTGAAGAGTCAGTTCGTCTCTTGAATCAACCCTTGAAATAGGCGTCGTAACTGGTTTTAAAAATCAACGCACTCACGACGAAGATAAACATGATGCGTACAAATCCTGAACCATGCTTCATCGCCATACGTGCCCCCAGCAAACTGCCCACCACATTAGCAATAGCCATTGGCAGCGCCAGATGCCACCATACAAACCCTTTGTAAGCAAACAGCAACACTGCTGCAAAATTGGAAGCTGTGTTGATAAGTTTTGCGGATACCGAGGCATTTAAAAAGTCATAGCCCAACCAACGCACAAAGATAAACACCAAAAAACTACCTGTTCCTGGTCCAAAAAACCCATCGTAAAAACCAATCACAAAACCAACCGCAGCGCTTGCCATCATTTCGTAGGCGCCTTTGAATCTGGGTGTATGTTGGTGGCCAAAATCTTTTTTAGCCACGGTGTAAACCAAGATAGCCAATAGAATGATGGGTAAACTTTTACGCAAAAAACCGGGGGCTATGAGCGTCAGTATCCAAGCCCCCAAAAATGAACCAATAAAAGCTGTTGCTATTCCCGGCAACACCACCTGCCATGTGATGGTTACTTTGCGACTGTATTGCCAGCTGGCAAATGCCGAGCCCCAAACGGATGCACTCTTGCTCGTACCCAACAGCGCAGCGGGCGCTGCTGCAGGGTAGACCGCAAACAAGGCGGGTATCAAAATTAAACCGCCACCGCCGACTATGGCATCCACAAAGCCTGCTAGTAAAGATGCCAATGTGACGATTAAGAGTTCCATGGCGTGTATTGTCGCAGGCAAAAAAAAGCACCAGATCAACTGATGCTTTTATGGTGCACTTTAAGTGCTTTTTATTGCTATAGCTGCGTATTTTCAAACGCTACATGGGTAAATGTGCCGTTTGATCGCGTCCCCTCACGCTCCTGGTTTGCGGCTTGCTTTGCCCAATTGTGTCGGTCCAAAGTAGCTTCACAAACGATAGCTGTAATTTAAACCGCAACCTTGCTGTGATCAATTAGGAGTTTCCCGCGGTATTGGATTCTTTATTCTTAACGATTAGCTGCAGCAGCTTCTTGCGCAATCCATTCTGCGGCTTTTTCGGCCATCATCAAGGTTGGCGAGTTGGTATTGCCGCTGGTGATCAGTGGCATGACGCTGGCATCAACCACGCGCAAACCCGCAACACCATAAACCCTGAGCCGCGAATCAACCACGGCCATCACATCGTCTTGCTTGCCCATTTTGGCAGTACCTACCGGGTGAAAAATCGTGGTGGCGATATCGCCAGCCAGTGTCGCCAACTGGTCATCTGATTGGTACTGCATGCCGGGTTTGAATTCTTCCGGTTGATACTTTGCCAATGCACTTTGTGACACAATCTTGCGCGTCACACGCAGCGAATCTGCGGCTACTTTTCTGTCTTCTGCGGTACTCAAATAATTCGGCGCTATGGCCGGTGCATCGTTGAAGTTATTGCTTTTGATTTGTACGCTTCCACGGCTGGTGGGGTTGAGGTTGCAGACACTTGCGGTGAACGCAGCAAAGTTGTGCAACGGTTCGCCAAAGGCGTCCAAACTCAGTGGTTGCACATGGTATTCAATGTTTGGGTAGGGCTGGTCAGGCGAGCTTCGGGTGAATGCACCTAGTTGTGAGGGTGCCATGCTCATCGGGCCCGTTTGCTTCCAGGCAAACTCTAAGCCAATTTTCGCTTTGCCCCACCAGTTGTTGACTTGCGTGTTCAGTGTGATGTGTTTGCCTTTGGGCGACTTCACTTTGTAAACACTCCGAATTTGCAAATGATCTTGCAAATTGCTGCCTACACCGGGCAAATCATGAGTTACATCTATGCCGTGTTGCTGTAACAAGCTGGCAGGCCCAACGCCAGAGAGCTGCAAGATCTGCGGTGTTCCGATGCTGCCAGCACTCAAAATTACCTCGCCACGGCATTCCACCGTCACCAACTCTGTACCACTCCAAACTTGTACGCCGGTACAACGCTGCTGTGTCCCATCAGCACTCGCCTGTGTTTGAACCACCAGCTTGGCAACCTGTGTTCCCGTCCACATTTCAAAATTCGGTCGAGCATAGCAAGTTGGGCGTAAAAACGCTTTGGCTGTGTTCCAGCGCCAGCCGTTTTTCTGATTCACTTCGAAGTAAGAAACCCCCTCATTGCTGCCACGGTTGAAATCATCTGTCGCAGGAATTCCAGCTTGTTGCGCTGCCTCAGAAAACGCATCCAAAATATCCCAGCGCAAGCGCTGCTTTTCAATCCGCCATTCACCGCCGGCTTGGCGATGCCGCAATACTTTTTGGTAATCATTGCCGTTGGGCGGCAGCAACTCTGACGGCACACCACGTGCGCCATGCATGGCATCGCCGCCTTTGTAATGGTCTTCGTGCAGCTTGAAATAAGGCAGTGCATTGTTCCAAGTCCAGGTATCGTCACCCGTTAGCTTCGCCCATTGGTCGTAGTCACGCGATTGGCCGCGCATGTAAATCATGCCGTTGATGCTGCTGCTGCCGCCCAGTGTTTTACCGCGTGGGTAGCGCAAGGTACGGCCGTTCAAGCCTGCATCTGGCTCGGTGTTGTACAACCAATCGGTACGTGGGTTGCCAATGCAATACAGATATCCCACCGGAATATGGATCCAGTGGTAGTCGTCTTTTCGCCCCGCTTCTATGAGCAACACGCGCTTAGAAGCATCAGCGCTCAAGCGATTTGCTATCAGACAACCGGCAGTGCCTGCACCAATGATGATGTAATCGAAAATAGGTTCTGACATGCGCTTGCTCGTAAATTATGTCTATTTATAAAAAATATGGCTCTAGCCGACGTATTTATTGCCTAAGCAGCTCTCAATAAAATTGCATTTATCTATTTAACAGCTTACTTTATCGCCCCGTCCACACCGGTTTTCGCTTTTCTTGAAAGGCTTTTTGCCCTTCTTTCGCATCTTCCGTCAGCGTGAACAACGCAATTTGGCTCTCCGTGAACGACATCGCCTCTTCAAACGACATCGTTTCAATTTTCTTCATCGTGTAAAGTCCACGACGAATCGCCGCTGGTGATTTATCCAGCACCCGATCTAGCAGCCACTGCAGTTTGGCATCTAAACCTTCGTCCGAACTGACATAGTTGATCAAGCCGATGTCAAGTGCTTGCGCTGACGTCAAGGGCTCGCCGGTTAAACACATTTCAGCTAGTTTTCGGCGTGGAATCAAGTGCTGCAAAACCGCCAATACTTGCGCAGGAAACACGCCCACTTTCACCTCCGGCAGACCAAATATCGCCTCAGGCGCACATACCGCCATGTCACACATCGCCATCAGCCCCATGCCACCGGCCATGCAAGCACCGTTAACCCGAGCGATCAACGGAATATGGCTGGCCTTTGCACTGCGCAGCAAACGCGCTAAATGCCCTGTAGGGTCAGAATAATCGGTAGTGAACGCATGAGCCGATTGCAAATCCGCCCCCGCACAGAATGCTTTGGTGCCCACGCCAGTAATCACGATGGCTAATATCTCTCGATTCGTTTGTGCGGCATCGATCGCCTGCTGCATGCCAGCAAGCACATCGTGGCTCATCGCATTGCGCCGCGCTTCGCGGTTGATCGTCAACCACAACACCAAGCCGCGTTGTTCAACCCAAAGTTCTTTGTCGATTGTCTGAGTCATCTCATGTATCCTTATTTTTCTAGATTCAACGCGCCAACACCGGAAACAACTTGTGCAAGCCTTCGGCAATCAACTCAACAGACAGCGCGGTAAGGATCAAACCCATCAAGCGGGTCATGATGTTGATGCCTGTTTTACCTAAAAATTTGGCAATCGGCTGCGCCAAGGCAAAACAGACAGCCGTGGCTAGGGCGATGACGACGCCATAGCCCACCAAGGTAAGAATTTGCAAATAGTTCTGTGCTTTATCCGCGTAAATCACCACCGTGGACATGGTTGCTGGGCCGGTTAAGAGCGGAATCGTCAGCGGTACAACGGCGATGCTGGCGCCGATGGCGGATTTGACTTCGGCTTCTTCCAACTCGTCCGGGTTAGAGCGTGAATCTGCCGGTTGCGCGTTCAACATGCTGAGGGCGGATGTCATCAACAGCAAACCGCCGCTGACTTGAAAGCTCGCCAACGAAATGCCGAAAAACCCCAATATCTCTAAGCCCAACAAGGCGCTCACAGCGATAACCACAAAGGCACTGAACGAGGCGACCAAGATGGTGTGTTGACGCTGCTGCTTCGAAAAGTTTTGCGTGTAATGGATGAAAAACGGCACGCAGGCCAGGGGGTTGACGATGGCGAGCAGCGTGACCAACGGTTTTAGGTCCACGGCCATCAGCGTCCGCCTGTCACGTCGATGAAGGAGCCAGTGGAGTAGCTTGAAGACTCGGAGAGCAGCCAAACAATCGCCTCAGCCACTTCATGGGCTGTCCCTGCGCGCTGCATAGGCACCATGGGTGCGACTTGTGCAGCACGGTCTGGCAAGCCTCCTGAAGCGTGAATGTCTGTATCGATGATGCCAGGGCGAACCGCATTGACCCGAATGCCTTCCATCACCACTTCTTTGGCTAAACCAATGGTGAAAGTATCAATCGCGGCTTTGCTAGCAGCGTAATCAACATATTGACTAGGCGAGCCCAATTTCGCAGCGGCACTCGACAAGTTAACAATGCTGCCACCCTCGCCACCCAGCTTGGTGCTCATGCGCTTGACGGCTTCGCGGGCACAAACAAAGCTGCTGGTGATATTCGTTGTCCACATACGGGCTAAACGCTCAACGCTCATGCCATCCACGCGGGAGGGCATATCGACCACGCCCGCATTGTTGACCAAGCCGCTGATACGACCTAATTTAGCGTCAACCGCTTGAAACATGCGAATGATGTCTTCCTCAACTGCAACATCCGCTTGAATCGCCATGGCGGTACCGCCAGCAGCACGTATTTGTCGAACGACCTCATCTGCCGCGAGCGAGTTTGAAACATAATTCACCGCGACAGCCCAACCCTGCTTGGCTGCAAGCAATGCTGTTGCTGCCCCAATGCCGCGTGATGCGCCCGTGATCAAAACTACTTTTTTATGCGTCATTCAATTGATCCTTTTACTTTTAATTTACAGCTTTAATATCGTGCTTAGCGGCTGGTTCGAGCGATATATCGTTTGCGCCAAAACACCAATCCCATCGCAACTGCGATGCTGACCATGAAGCCCAAGGTCCACCACAAAGCATTGGGGTTATGAATCCACGGAAAAATTTCAAAATTCATGCCAAAAAAGCCAGTGATCAAATTGAGCGGTAAAAAAATCGCGGTCAACGCCGTCAAGGTACGCATGATGTTGTTGGTGCGGTTGCTTTGTGCGCCAAAATGAATTTGTATGGCCGATTCTGCCGACTGCTCTAAGCGCCGCACATGGTGCACCACGCGCTCAATATGCTCAATCACATCGCGTGCTCTGGCAACCAAGCCGTCATGTTCAGCTTGGTTGGTGAGTTTGACCAAAGTAGCTGATTGCTCACGCATCGTATCCAGCCACTCTTGCATGGCGTCGTGCTGCTCTTCGCACAGGTCTTCCAGCGTATGCAACTCATTGCGCGCCGCCATCAGTTCGGGCCAGTTGCTAAAGTGTGAGCGCGGATTCAGTAATTCTGCTTGCCAGTGATCGAGTTGTGCCGACAAGTCTTTGCGTAAATCCAAGTAGCTGTCGACCATCATGTTGATCATGCGCAACATCAAATCCGCGGGGCTAGTTGGCAACCTGCTACGCAAATTGGTTGATGTAATATTTGCATTTTCGTTTTGCGTCGCCTCTTGAAGATAGCGTTCTACAAAAGATTTCGCGGTATAGCAACCATCGGCGTGGACGCTGATCAACAACTTGTCAAACTGTGCAAAACCCACGGCACGCGTGCTGATTCGGGGAAAAACAGGAGCCGTATTTTTCTTTTTTAGCAACCCAGTTTTTGTTGACGATGCTGTGTTGGCATCGCGCTGTTTGGCATCTTCTGCCGCTTCAAGTGCCGTTACGAGTCGTCGAAAAATAACCAAGTCATACACCGAGGTGTAATCATAATGCGAGGGATGCACCTTAGAGCCCAAGTCCTGGCAATGCAAATCCAACAGAGCCGAGCCGCCGACTTGTTGCGCCATGGTTTGCAACGCGGGCAGTTGCGCCGCGAAATCTTCCCTATCTACAAATACCCAGACAAAGCCGTCACTAGGCGCAGCCGTTGGCAATTGCTCGACAAACTGCAGACTACCTTGCGTGAAGTTGACGATTTGCATCATGGATTGGTTAGCTTAGACGAACTAATTTCGACGTATCAAGCGCGCTGCATCCAACGCAAAATACGTTAATATCCCGTCCGCACCAGCTCGCTTAAACGCCAGCAAGCTTTCCATCATCACCGCATCATGGTCTAGCCAACCGTTTTGCGCAGCGGCTTTCAGCATGGCGTATTCGCCACTGACTTGGTAGGCAAAGGTCGGTACTTTGAATTCGTCTTTGACGCGACGCACGATGTCCAAATACGGCATGCCTGGCTTGACCATCACCATGTCGGCACCCTCAGCGATGTCTAGCGCCACTTCACGCAGGGCTTCGTCGCTGTTGCCGGGGTCCATTTGGTAGACCTTTTTGTTGGCCGTACCCAAGTTGGCTGCCGAGCCGACCGCATCTCGAAACGGGCCATAAAACGCACTGGCGTACTTAGCGCTGTAGGCCATGATGCGGGTGTGTATGTAGCCATGAGCTTCCAACGCACTGCGAATCGCGCCAATCCTGCCATCCATCATGTCGCTAGGCGCCACAATATCCACACCGGCTGCAGCCTGAGTGAGCGCTTGCTTACATAACACTTCAACCGTGACGTCGTTCATGATGTAGTTGTTCTCTAACGGATCAGGATCCAACAAACCATCTTGACCGTGGCTGGTAAACGGGTCGAGCGCCACATCAGTCATCACACCCAATTCGGGGAAACGCTTCTTCAACTCGCGCACCACGCGCGGCACCAAACCGTCTGGGTTGAAGGCTTCGCGGCCATCGGGTGTTTTCAAACTGGCGTCAATCACGGGAAAGAGCGCCATCACCGGAATACCCAGTTTGACGCACTCTTCGGCCACGGGCAGCAGCAAATCCAAACTCACGCGCTCCACGCCAGGCATGGATTTGACGGTTTCGCGTCGGTTTTGACCTTCCAGCACGAAAACGGGGTAGATCAAGTCGTGCGGGTTAACCGCGTTTTCGCGCACCAAGTTGCGGGTAAACGCATCACGGCGTAATCTTCTGGGGCGATTGCTTGGAAAAGGAGCGGGTTGCATCATGCGACTTTTTTGATCTAGGTTATGAAATTTTTGATGAAACTTTGTTGGATTAAACCGACACCACTGAACTAGCGCTAATGATAACTTCTTATATAAGAAAAGGACGTCAGAACATGAAACCACCCAAATCACTCGACACGGACAAGCAAAGCGCCGACTCCTTCCCTAATTCCTGCCCATTTAACCCGCCCGACCCCGCCAAAGCTGGCGCACAGCTCGATTTCAGCCAATCTATGAGCTACGGCGACTACCTGCAGCTGGACGCGATTTTGAACGCGCAAAAGCCGCTCTCGCCCGACCATAATGAGATGCTCTTCATCATCCAGCACCAAACCAGCGAGCTGTGGATGAAGCTGATGCTGCACGAGCTGCACGCCGCCATCCGCTGCATCGCCACCGACGACCTGCACAGCGCCTTCAAAATGCTGGCACGGGTCAGCCGTATCATGGGGCAGCTAGTGACGGCGTGGGACGTGCTGGCGACTATGACACCACCCGAATACAGCGCGATTCGGCCGTACTTGGCGCAGTCCAGCGGCTTTCAAAGCGCGCAATACCGCTGTATCGAGTTCGCACTGGGCAACAAAAATGCCGCCATGCTGCAGCCCCACGCGCACCGCCCAGACCTGCTGGCAATCGTGCAGGCAGCCTTTGAGACACCCTCGCTGTACGACGAATCACTCAAACTGCTGGCTAGACGCGGCTTGGTCATCCCCGACTCGCACACCCAGCGCGACTGGACCCAGCCCTACCAAGCCAGCGACGCTGTCGAGCAAGCCTGGCTGGTCGCCTACCGCGACCCGAAACAGCACTGGGAGCTGTACCAGTTGGGCGAAAAACTCACTGATCTGGAAGACAGCTTTCGCCTCTGGCGCTTTCGTCACGTCACCACGGTAGAGCGTATCATTGGCTTCAAACGCGGTACAGGTGGCACGGGTGGCGTCAGTTATCTACGGAGTATGCTGGACGTGGTGCTGTTTCCTGAAATCTGGAAGCTCAGGACCGATTTGTAAAATACAACAGTCAATTCATACCAAAGGAATCTCACCATGGGCAGCTTTCAAAACATCACCTCCGCTGACGGCTTTGTCTTACCTGCTTACGTCGCGCAGCCTGCAGGTACGGCCAAAGGCGCGATTGTCGTTTTGCAAGAGATCTTCGGTCTCAACAGCCATATTCAAGCCGTGACGGACGGTTATGCAGCGCAGGGCTATTTGGCTGTTGCACCCAGCACCTTTCACCGCGTCAAAGCTGACGTTAATTTGGGCTATACCCCCGAAGATATACAAACTGGCATTGCCTTGAAAGCGGCTGCCGAAGCCGTGCTTCCCCTCGTGATGCAAGACGTGCAGGCTGCTGTGGATTTTGCTGCCAAACAACTGCCAGCAGGTAAAAAAGTTGGCATGGTGGGCTACTGCTGGGGCGGTTTGCTGACGTGGCGCGCTGCCGAAATGACCAAAGGCATCAGCGCCGCTGTGCCCTACTATGGCGGCGGCATGACGGTGGGAGAAGAGCCCAAACGACAACCCAAAGTACCTGTGATGGTGCATTTTGGCGACCAAGATACCGGCATTCCCATGGACACGGTGAATGACTTCATAGCAGCACAACCTAAAGTTGATGTACAAATCTATGCCGCCAACCACGGCTTCAACTGCGATCACCGTGGTTCGTACAATCAAGCAGCAGCTGAGCTGGCTTTAAGTCGTACGCTAACCTTTTTTGCTACAAATTTAATAGCTGTTTAGTCAATAAATACGCCGGCTATCGCCATATTTAGGCTATTTTGATGCCGTATTTGACCTTTTTTCTTATTTTTAACAATTTTTCACCTAGTTGACCCAGTTTTATGCCACAGACCCACAGAACCCTTCGCATCGCTCCCTCCATCTTGTCCGCAGATTTCGCCAAACTGGGCGAAGAAGTCCGCGCCATTGAAGCTGCGGGCGCTGATTTGGTTCATTTTGATGTGATGGATAACCACTACGTGCCGAATTTGACAATAGGCCCGCTGGTTTGCGAAGCCATTCGCCCGCATGTGAGCATCCCGATTGACGTGCATTTGATGGTCGAACCCGTCGATGCCATCATTCCGCTCTTCGCCAAAGCCGGTGCCAACATCATCACCTTTCACCCTGAAGCTTCCAAACATGTGGACCGCACCCTGTCCATGATTCGCGAACTGGGCTGCAAAGCCGGTTTGGTGCTGAATCCGGCCACTTCCATTGAATGGTTGGACCATGTGATGGATAAGCTGGACATCGTCTTGTTGATGAGCGTCAACCCCGGTTTTGGGGGACAAAAGTTCATCCCTTCGACCTTGAACAAGCTGCAGCAAGTCCGCGCCAAAATCGACGCACACATGGCTGCGGGTGGGCAACCGATCTGGCTGGAAGTCGATGGCGGTGTGAAAGCCGACAACATTGGCGACATCGTCCGCGCAGGCGCAGACACCTGCGTGGCAGGCAGTGCTGTGTTTGGCGCGCCGGATGCAGGGGGTGGCTACAAAGGCATCATGCAAACTTTGCGTAAGAACGCTGCTAGCTAACTAGTTAAAATACGAGGGTTTCCCCTTAAAGCAACTTTCCTTTCGAATTTTGGAGCACTTCCCTCATGGCTGATCACAACCTCATGGCGAATGCCATTCGCGCACTCGCAATGGACGCCGTCCAACAAGCCAATTCCGGCCACCCCGGCGCGCCTATGGGCATGGCGGATATGGCGGTCGCGCTGTGGTCAGACCATTTGAAGCACAACCCGACCAACCCGCATTGGGCGAATCGCGACCGTTTTGTGCTCTCCAACGGCCACGCCTCCATGCTCAACTACGCCGTATTGCACCTGACTGGCTACAAACTGCCCATGGCCGAGTTGAAAAACTTCCGTCAGTTACACAGCAAAACCGCTGGCCACCCTGAAGTGGGCGTCACGCCAGGCGTAGAAACCACCACCGGCCCGCTCGGTCAAGGCATCACCAATGCAGTGGGCATGGCGCTAGCTGAGAAGTTGCTGGCCAAAGAATTCAACCGTACCGTATCTGACGATGCCAACGGCGAAACAAAGCTCAACATCGTTGACCACCACACCTACACCTTCATGGGCGACGGCTGCTTGATGGAAGGCATCAGCCACGAAGCCATCGCCTTAGCTGGCGCGTGGAAGTTGAACAAGCTGATCGCCCTGTACGACGACAACGGCATCTCGATTGACGGTCAAGTGGCACCGTGGTTCATCGACAACACAGCTTTGCGCTTCGCCGCCTGCGGCTGGAACGTGATTGGCCCGATTGACGGCCACAGCGCCACTGTCGTCAGCCAAGCTATCACAGACGCCAAAACGAGTGCAGACAAACCGACACTCATCATCTGCAAAACCCACATCGGCCAAGGCAGCCCGAACCGCGCCAACACCGCCAAAGCCCACGGCGAACCATTGGGCGCAGAAGAAATCAAGCTGACCCGCGAATCCATCGGCTGGAACTACCCGGCCTTCACCATCCCGAAAGAAGTCTACGCAGATTGGGATGCCAAAGCCGCTGGCAAAGCCAACGAACAAGCTTGGAATGACACTTTCGCCGCCTACAAAGCCAAATTCCCTGAGTTGGCTAAAGAATTCGTGCGCCGCATGAAGGGCGATTTACCGAAAAACTTCAACCAAATCGCGTTTGACACCGTGGTTGCTGCCCACACCAAGGCTGAAACCGTGGCCTCCCGCAAAGCGTCCCAACTAGCGCTGGAATCCTTCACCGCAGCTTTGCCCGAAATGCTGGGTGGCTCGGCCGATTTGACCGGCTCTAACTTGACCAACACCAAGTCAACACCTAGCTTGCGTTTTGACATGAATGGCGATGTGGTTACTTATCCAGTGGACGGCACACCCGATGCTCGCATCGGTAGACATATCAACTACGGCGTGCGCGAGTTCGGCATGGCCGCCATCATGAACGGCGTGGCGCTGCACGGTGGCTACATCCCCTACGGCGGCACGTTTTTGACCTTCAGCGACTACTCACGCAACGCCATCCGCATGGCGGCGCTGATGAAGCTGCGCGTCATCCATGTCTTCACCCACGACAGCATCGGCTTGGGCGAAGACGGCCCGACACACCAATCCATCGAGCACGCCGCCAGCCTGCGCTTGATTCCGAATTTGGACGTCTGGCGTCCGGGTGACACAGCTGAAACCGCTGTGGCCTGGGCCGTCGCCTTGCAAAACAAGACAAAGCCGACTGCCTTGCTTTTGAGCCGTCAAAACATCGCCTACATCCCAAAAACCAACCTTGAAGAGATCAACAAAGGCGCTTACGTGCTGTCCGTGCCTCGCGATGTGGGTTTGAACAAAGCAGCGCAAGCGGTGATTATTGCAACTGGCTCTGAAGTTCAGTTGGCGATTGCTGCACAGAAGCTTCTTGCTACTAAAAAAATAGCTGTTCAAGTCGTTTCTATGCCGAGTAATACGACATTTGACCGCCAATCCACCGAGTACAAAACCGCTGTTCTACCCACCAAACTGCCCCGCATCGCGGTGGAAATGGGCGTTAGTGACGGCTGGTGGAAATACGGTTGCGCAGCAGTCGTCGGCATCGACACTTACGGCGAATCAGCCCCAGCGCCAGAGTTGTTCAAGCACTTTGGCTTCACGGCAGAAAACGTCGCAGCCACTGTGCAAAAAGTGTTGTCTAAAAAGTAATCTGTTTTTATAAATTCTTCAATCGTTTTTAACTTCTAGGAACCGCTAAGGAAACCACCATGACCATCAAAATCGGCATCAACGGCTTTGGCCGCATCGGACGCAACGTGTTTCGCTCAGCGATTCAAAGTTTCAGCGACATCGAAATCGTCGGTATCAACGACCTGCTGGAGCCAGAATACCTGGCTTACATGCT
>JANPLX010000029.1:0-12166 GCA_031422495.1 Polaromonas sp.
CATGAACTCGCCAACTTTGCTGACGCCACCCATTTTTTGAATGTCTTCCAGCATGTTCAGGCAAGCTTCGTTAGCGCCGCCGTGGGCCGGGCCCCACAGGCAGGCTACGCCAGCAGCTATCGCTGCAAACGGGTTGGTGCCAGAGCTGCCGCACAAGCGCACGGTCGATGTCGATGCGTTTTGCTCGTGGTCTGCGTGTAGGGTGAAAATGCGGTCTAAAGCACGCTCTAAAACGGGATTCACTACATACGGCTCGCACGGTGTGGCAAACATCATGTGCAAGAAATTGCCAGCGTAGCTCAAATCGTTACGCGGGTACATGTAAGGCTGACCAACCGTGTATTTGTACGCCATCGCCACCAAAGTAGGCAATTTTGCGATCAATCGAATCGCAGAAATGTCGCGGTGGTGTGGGTTGGTAATGTCTGTGCTGTCGTGGTAGAAAGCTGATAAAGCGCCCACCAAGCCAGTCATGATCGCCATCGGGTGCGCATCACGGCGAAAACCACGCAAGAAGAACTGCATTTGCTCATTAACCATGGTGTGGTTGGTCACACGCTTGGTGAAATCTGCTTTTTGAGCGGCATCTGGCAACTCACCGTACAACAACAAATGGCAGGTTTCTAAAAAGTCGCAGTTGGTGGCGAGTTGTTCAATTGGGTAGCCACGGTACAACAACTCGCCTTTGTCGCCGTCAATATAAGTAATAGCAGACTGGCAAGCCGCTGTTGACAAAAAGCCTGGGTCGTAGGTGAACATGCCAGTCTGGGCATACAGCTTGCGAATGTCGATCACATCGGGGCCAACGCTGCCGTTGTAGATGGGCATGTCGATACTTGGGCTGCCGTTGCTAAAGGACAGCGTGGCTTTGTTTTCAGCTAGTTTCATGGGATGTCCTCTGTGGGCTGGGGTTTTTAGTTAACTTGAAATTCTATGCTTTATTTTGCAGCATTTTCAACACGTCACGTGCTTCGGTGCAATCTAGAGCAGGCGCACTTAAACTGACTTGCTCAATTGTTTTGCGTGCTAAATGCAAATCCAGTAAATCGTTGTCGCTCAAGTCCATTAAGACATTGAGACCTTTCGCTTGATTGACAGTCAGCGTTTTTTCGAAGGTGTTGAAGAAGCGCTCAATGAACAAATCGTTCTCCAGTAAACCACGGCGGCAGCGCCAGCGCAGTTTGCTTAAGTCACGTTCGTTCAAAAGTTCGGCTTCCATGATTAAACTGTACGCATCACCATCATCTCTTTGATCTTGCCGATGGCCTTGGTAGGGTTCAAACCCTTAGGGCAAACATCGACGCAGTTCATGATGGTGTGGCAGCGGAACAGGCGGTATGGATCTTCTAAATTATCCAAACGCTCGGCAGTCGCTTCGTCGCGGCTGTCGGCGATGAAGCGGTAGGCTTGTAGCAAACCAGCTGGGCCGACGAACTTGTCTGGGTTCCACCAAAAGCTTGGGCATGAAGTGGAGCAGCTGGCGCACAAAATGCACTCGTACAAACCGTTCAGCTCATCGCGCTCTTCCGGGCTCTGCAGACGCTCTTTTTCAGGCGGTGTGGTGGTATTGATCAAGTAGGGCTTGATCGAGTTGTACTGCTTGAAGAACTGCGTCATGTCGACGATCAAGTCGCGAATCACGGGCAGACCTGGCAACGGCTTCAAAACGATATCGCCTTTAAGCGTCAGCATATTGGTCAAGCAAGCCAGACCGTTTTTGCCGTTGATGTTCATAGCATCGGAGCCACACACGCCTTCGCGGCATGAGCGGCGAAAGGTGATGCTGGGGTCTTGCGCTTTGAGTTTCATCAACGCGTCCAACAGCATGCGCTCAGAGCCATCCAACTCGACGTTGATGGTTTGCATGTACGGCTTGGCGTCGGTATCTGGGTCGTAGCGGTAGATTTTGAAGGTACGTGTGGTCATTTTTTATACTCTAATTTATTACACTAAATTAATTTTCTAAATTTTAGAAAGTACGAACGGTCAAAGGAATCGAATCAACAGTCAGCGGCTTCATCTTGACGGGCTTGTAGGTCAACGCATTGGAAGCACTGTGCCACAAGGTGTGCTTGTGCCAGTCGGTGTCGTTACGGCCATTCGGGTTCGCTGCGGTGTCGCCATAGTCGTTGACGGTATGCGCGCCGCGGCTTTCTTGGCGTGCAGCAGCAGATACGATGGTGGCTTCGGCGGCTTCGATCAAGTTGTCGATTTCAAGCGCTTCAATACGTGCCGTGTTGAAGACTTTTGATTTGTCTTTGAGGTTGATATTGCCCACGCGTTTGCGTAGCTCCGCCACTTTTGAGACGCCTTCGTTCATGCTGGCTTGCGTGCGGAACACGCCGGCGTGGAATTGCATGGTGTTGCGAATGTCGTCAGCCACATCTTGTGCATATTCGCCATCAGTCGCTGCATCCAAGCGAGCCACGCGAGCCAGTGATGCATCGGCTGCATCCGCAGGCAACGGCTTGTGCAATTTGTTTTTCTGGTTGAACTCAACAATGTGGTTGCCAGCTGCGCGGCCAAACACCAACAAGTCGAGCAGCGAATTCGTACCCAAACGGTTCGCGCCATGCACGCTGACGCATGAGCATTCGCCCACTGCGTACAAGCCATTGACGACTTCGCTTTGGTTCTCGGCGTTTTGCGTCACAACTTGGCCATTGATATTGGTTGGGATACCGCCCATTTGGTAATGGATGGTCGGTACGACTGGAATCGGCTCTTTGGTGATGTCGACGTTGGCAAAGTTGTGGCCAATTTCAAACACCGAAGGCAGGCGCTTCATGATGGTGTCGGCACCCAGATGCGTCATGTCCAGGTTGATGTAGTCTTTGTTCGGGCCACAGCCACGGCCTTCTTTGATCTCTTGGTCCATGCAGCGAGACACGTAGTCGCGCGGCGCCAAATCTTTATAAGCTGGTGCATAACGCTCCATGAACCGCTCGCCATTGCTGTTGCGTAAAATAGCGCCTTCACCACGGCAGCCTTCGGTCAACAACACACCAGCGCCGGCAACGCCAGTCGGGTGAAATTGCCAAAACTCCATGTCTTGCAGCGGGATGCCGGCACGCGCCGCCATGCCCAAACCATCGCCTGTGTTGATAAACGCATTGGTAGACGCTGCAAAAATACGACCTGCGCCGCCAGTAGCGAGCAGCGTAGTTTTGGCTTCCAAAACATGAATCTCGCCCGTTTCCATCTCTAATGCGGTCACGCCAACAACATCGCCAGCGGCATCACGGATCAAATCAAGCGCCATCCATTCCACGAAAAACTGCGTCTTGGCTTGCACGTTTTGTTGGTACAGCGTGTGCAGCATGGCGTGGCCAGTGCGGTCAGCGGCTGCGCAAGCGCGTTCAACTGCTTTTTCACCGTAGTTGGCCGTATGGCCGCCGAACGGGCGCTGGTAAATCGTGCCATCCGGGTTGCGGTCAAACGGCATGCCCATGTGCTCAAGGTCATACACCACATTGGCAGCTTCGCGACACATGAATTCGATGGCGTCTTGGTCACCGAGCCAATCAGAGCCTTTTACGGTGTCGTAAAAATGGTAATGCCAGTTGTCGGCATTCATGTTGCCCAATGAAGCTCCGATGCCGCCTTGCGCAGCAACGGTGTGAGATCGGGTTGGGAACACTTTTGACAGAACGGCAACGTTCAAACCAGCACGTGCTAGCTGCAATGAGGCGCGCATGCCAGAGCCACCAGCACCGACAATGACAACGTCAAATTTGCGCTTGGAAACAGCCGCTGTTGATGCGGTGAAAGAGGAAATAGGGGAATTGCTAGAAGCGGACGCCATGACTTATAGTCTCCAGAGAACTTGAATCGCCCAGCCCGCACATGCGACCAGCCAAACGATGGTGAATACTTGCATCAACAAACGGATGCCAACGGGTTGGATGTAGTCCATCCAAATATCACGCATACCCACCCACACGTGGTACAGCATGGCGACGATAACCACGAACGTCAGTGTTTTCATCCACTGTGAAGAGAAAATGCCCGCCCACTTGTCGTAGCCCATCGTTCCTTTGTTGAAGATCATTTGACCCAAAACGATAAGCGTGAAAAGCGCCATGAGGACTGCCGTCACACGCTGGCTGAGCCAATCGCGCACACCATAGTGCGCACCTACAACGACGCGCTTAGAACCATAATTAACTGCCATGTTATTTTCCCTTTGTTCTTATTTAGGTGTGAATCAGATCAATATGCGCCAAACAGTTTGAGCGCCAAGATGAACGTCAAACCTAAGCTCAAAACCAAGACCACCATCGCTGATGATTTGCCGAATTCTTTAGTTGCTCTGTCGTGGTTCAAATCCATGAACAAATGACGTAAACCGGCAATGAAATGCTGCAAATAAGCCCAAATCAACGCCAAAGCGATCAATTTGAAGAACCAGCCAGGAACGAAGCCCACGCCCGCATTGAAGACAGCGGTAAATCTGGCGAATGAAATTTCCGAACTCACCGAGGTGTCAAACATCCAGATGATGAAAGGCATCAGCAAAAACATGATCGCGCCACTGGCACGGTGCAAGATGGACACCCAAGCTGCTGGTGCCATGCGGTAGGTGGTCAGGTCTTTGAAGGCATTGATGTTGCGAAATTCAGGCCGTTTTGGCTTGGTCGACATTGCTGGATCGGTCATGTAAAAACTTTCAATAAGGTCACGAATAGACGTGAAATAGTCAAAAACTATGCGGTACTAAATCGGTAAAAGTGTAAATTCTATTGCACTGCAGCAAACTTAACTCAAAATTACATAAAAGAGCAGTAATTACTACATGTTTATATTTCAGACCATCTAGTTTAATTCATTGCGGTAGTGGTGTGTATCTGTCAGGTAATAGCCACGTCGCAGCTCCATGGGCATGTCGTTGTAGGTGTAGGCCACGCGTTCCACGCAAAGTAATGGTGTTTTTTGCTCTATTTTTAATAGCGAACTATGCAATAAATTCGCCGGCACAGCCCGTATTTTCTCTATGGCTCTAAGCATTCTGACGCCAAACTCGGTTTCAAATAGGGCATACATTGGGCCATGGTAGTCTGCTAGCCGTTCGGCTGTTAAGCCCTTAAAAGGAGCGGCGGGCAGCCAAATATCTTCCAAAATCGTGGCTATACCACTGAATGACAGCACCCGCTGCACCTGCCAAACCGGGTCGCCCGTGCGCAAACTCAATAATTTGGCAATATCTGCCGAGGCGCGAATGCGCTTGCATTCGGTTATTTGGCGATCCGCTGGGCCCTCGCTGCTGGGGTCGCCATTGTCAGGCACCAGTTTTAAAAACCGGTATTGCACGTGCTTTTCAACGTGGGTGTCTACAAAAGTGCCTTTGCCTTGGCGGCGCACGAGTAAATTATCGGCTGCCAGTTCGTCAATTGCTTTTCGAACTGTGCCTTGGCTCACACGGTAGCGTGCGGCTAAGTCCATCTCGCTTGGGATAGCTTCACCAGGTTTCCACTCGCCGCCTTGCAAACTTTTGAGAATCAAACCTTTTATTTGCTGATACAAAGGGCTGAAAGCAGGTGCAGAAAAGTCAGTCGGACCTTGCGCGTCACCACTTGGTGGCGAACTAACAGATGGAATTACCTGCGCTAACGGTATGGAATTGTCATTTTGTGCCATGATGTAATCATATCTTATATAAGACATAAGACAAATTGACTTATTAGGGTTTTCGCGAGTAAACTAGAAGGCTAATTTAGTTGTCGTTTTCTGGTTTTCTATGCAATCTCGCTAATTTTTAATTACTTTTATCAACTTTGGAGTTTTCTATGAGCAAAAAGCCCGTTCGTGTAGCCGTTACAGGTGCCGCAGGTCAAATTGGTTACGCGATTTTGTTTCGCATCGCATCGGGCGAAATGCTCGGAAAAGACCAGCCCGTCATCCTGCATTTGCTCGAAGTGCCTGTAGAAGGGCCTCAAAAAGCGCTGCAAGGTGTGATGATGGAATTGCAAGATTGCGCTTTCCCGCTGCTGGCTGGCATGGAAGCATTCAGCGACCCGATGGCAGCTTTCAAAGACATTGACTACGCGCTGCTCATCGGCTCACGCCCACGTGGACCAGGCATGGAGCGTGCAGAATTGTTGGCTGTCAATGCTGAAATTTTTACCGCACAAGGCAAAGCTTTGAACGCTGTAGCTAGCCGCGACGTGCGTGTTTTGGTGGTAGGCAATCCAGCCAATACCAATGCCTACATCGCCATGAAAAGTGCACCTGATTTGCCACGTAAAAACTTCACTGCCATGCTGCGTTTGGATCACAACCGTGCCTTGTCACAAATCGCTGCCAAAACCGGAAAAGCTGTCGCTGAAATTGAAAAATTCGTCGTTTGGGGCAACCATTCACCAACAATGTACGCAGATTACCGCTTTGCAACTATCAATGGTGCATCTGTCAAAGACATGATCAACGACCACGACTGGAACGCCAACACTTTCTTGCCAACCGTGGGCAAGCGCGGCGCAGCAATCATCGCGGCACGTGGCGTTTCGTCTGCAGCTTCTGCAGCCAATGCAGCTATCGACCACATGCGTGACTGGGCTTTGGGCACCAACGGCAAATGGGTGACTATGGGTATTCCATCAGACGGCCAATACGGTATTCCGAAAGACACCATGTTCGGCTTTGCTGTGACGTGTGAAAACGGCGAATACAAAACTGTTGAAGGTTTGACCGTTGACGCGTTCAGCCAAGAATGCATCAACAAAACCCTCGCCGAGCTGCAAGAAGAGCAAAAAGGCGTGGCGCATTTGCTGTAAATCGTTGCTGTAAATTTGTAAAAGCACTATGGTTCATCCGCGCAATATTCTCTTAGGTGCACAAGCTGGGGCAGTATCGCTGCCAGTATGTGACCACTATTGTGGTGTAGAAGCGCGGATCACCAAAAGCTTGCAGCTGCAAGCTGAGATGATGCAAGAATTCGGAGCTTGTGTTTTTGATGTTACTTTAGATTGCGAAGACGGCGCGCCAGTAGGCGGTGAAATTGACCATGCAAATATGGTTGTAGCCGGCGTAATTGCTGCCTTTGCAGTATCTAAAATAATAGCAATTCCCATCGATAAACTGGATGATAAAAAGCCCAAACGCCGTGTTGCTGTGCGTGTGCATGCCGTAGATCATGCGTCTTTCGAGTCTGATATCGACATCGTCGTAGAAAAAGCCGGTGGCTATTTGTCGCATGTGATGGTTCCCAAAGTTGATAAGGTGGCGGATGTGGAGCGCGCCGTTGCCTTGATTGACGCGGCAAACAAATCGACTAACCAGCTACCGATTCACGTGTTGCTCGAATCACCTAAAGCCATCCATAACGCTTTTGACATCGCCGCGCACCCACGTGTGCAGTCGCTCAGTTTTGGACTGATGGATTTTGTCTCTAGCCACGGCGGCGCTATCCCGGCCTGCGCGATGGGTTTGGAAGGGCAGTTCACACATCCCTTGGTTGTTCGCGCCAAGTTAGCCATTGCCAGTGCTGCTCACGCGCATGGCAAAGTACCTTCGCACTGCGTGGTAACAGAGTTTTCTGATGTAGATGCTATTAAAAATGCAGCACTTCAGGCAGCTAATACATTAGGTTTCACGCGGATGTGGAGTATTCACCCGAGCCAAATTCGCCCCATCTTGGCGGCTTTTGCACCGGATGCGAACGACATTGACTTGGCTACGCAGATCATCACGACAGGTGAGGACGCCGATTGGGCGCCTATCAGCTACAAAGGCGCCTTGCATGACCGTGCCAGTTATCGCTACTACTGGCAGGTATTAGAGCGAGCGCACCAAACAGGAAGAGCTATGGATACGTCAGTAGCTCACTTTTTTAACGATTAACTTTGTCATTTTTGAAACTAGGAGATTGAGATGTTACAAGCCTACCGAAACCACGTTGCAGAGCGCGCCGCTTTGGGCATTCCACCGCAGCCGCTGTCTGCCAAACAAACCGCAGAGCTGATTGAGTTGCTCAAAACCCCGCCAGCCGGCGAAGAAACCACGCTGGTTGAACTGATCACGCACCGCGTGCCAGCCGGTGTAGATGCCGCCGCCATGGTCAAAGCCAGCTTTTTGGCTGCCGTTGCGCATGGTACAGAAGTTTGTCCAGTCATCAGCCGCGCTGAAGCGACAACGCTGCTGGGCACCATGCTGGGCGGCTACAACATTGGCCCAATGATTGCCTTGTTAGACGATTCGGCAGTCGCTGCCGAAGCCGCTGCAGGACTCAAGAAAACCTTGCTGATGTTTGACCAATTCCATGACGTGAAAGAAAAAGCCGACAAAGGCAATGCTTTCGCCAAAGCAGTGATACAAAGCTGGGCTGATGCCGAGTGGTTCACCAGCCGCCCAGAAGTGCCAAAGTCCATCACTTTGACGGTGTTCAAAGTAGCTGGCGAAGTGAATACCGACGATTTGTCACCCGCACCTGATGCTTTCAGCCGTCCAGACATTCCTATGCACGCCCTAGCAATGCACAAAAATGCACGCCCTGGCATCGTGCCCGAAGAAGACGGCAAACGCGGCCCGATCAAGTTTATCAACGATCTCAAAGCCAAAGGCAATTTGGTAGCATATGTCGGTGACGTGGTGGGTACTGGCTCATCACGCAAATCAGCTACCAACTCGGTGCTGTGGTTCACCGGCCAAGACATTCCGTTTGTGCCCAATAAGCGCTTTGGTGGTGTCTGTTTGGGCAACAAAATCGCACCTATTTTTTACAACACCATGGAAGATTCAGGCGCTTTGCCGATTGAGTTGGACGTGAGCAACATGAACATGGGCGACGTGGTTGAGCTGCGTCCCTACGACGGCCAAGCGTTGAAAGACGGCAAAGTCATCGCCGAATTCAAGCTGAAAAGCGATGTGTTATTTGACGAAGTGCGCGCCGGCGGCCGTATTCCGCTCATCATCGGCCGTGGCTTGACCGCCAAAGCACGTGAAGCGCTGGGCTTGCCTGTATCAACCTTGTTCCGTTTGCCGCAAGACCCAGTCGACACCAAAAAAGGTTTCACACTGGCGCAGAAAATGGTTGGCCGTGCCTGCGGTTTGCCAATTGTCAACGGCAACCAGCAAGGCGTGCGCCCAGGCACCTACTGCGAACCAAAAATGACCAGCGTCGGATCACAAGACACCACCGGCCCGATGACCCGCGACGAGTTGAAAGACTTGGCTTGCTTGGGCTTCAGCGCTGATTTGGTGATGCAGTCCTTCTGCCACACGGCTGCCTACCCAAAACCCGTGGACGTGAAAATGCACCACGAGTTGCCAGAGTTCATCAAAAACCGTGGTGGCATCAGCCTGCGCCCGGGTGATGGCATCATCCACAGCTGGCTGAATCGCATGTTGTTGCCTGACACTGTGGGTACTGGCGGCGATAGCCACACGCGTTTCCCCATCGGTATCAGCTTCCCAGCAGGCTCAGGTTTGGTCGCGTTTGGTGCCGCCACTGGCGTGATGCCTTTGGATATGCCAGAGAGCGTGTTGGTTCGCTTCAAGGGCAAAATGCAACCGGGCGTGACGTTGCGCGATTTGGTCAACGCCATTCCGTTGTACGCCATCAAAGCCGGTTTATTGACCGTTGCCAAACAAGGCAAGATCAACATTTTCTCTGGCCGCATTTTGGAAATTGAAGGCTTGCCAGACCTCAAAGTTGAGCAGGCGTTTGAGTTATCTGATGCCTCTGCCGAGCGCTCTGCTGGCGGTTGCACCGTTCACCTGAACAAAGAACCCATCATCGAGTACATCAACAGCAACATCACCATGCTAAAGTGGATGATTGCGACTGGTTATGACGATGTGCGCACTATCAACCGCCGCATCGCTGCGATGGAAGCTTGGTTGGCAAACCCTATGTTGCTCAAAGGCGATGCAGATGCTGACTACGCTGCTGTTATCGACATTGATTTGGCAGATATCCATGAGCCAATCGTCGCTTGCCCTAACGACCCGGATGATGTGAAAACATTGGCTGATGTGGCCGGTAGCAAAATCGACGAAGTATTTATCGGCAGCTGTATGACCAATATTGGTCATTTTCGCGCAGCTTCAAAGCTTTTGGAAAACAAGCGCGACATCCCTGTCAAACTCTGGGTTGCACCTCCGACCAAGATGGATGCGCATCAGTTGAGCGAAGAAGGCCATTACGGCGTTTTGGGAAGCGCTGGTGCACGAATGGAAATGCCTGGCTGCAGTTTGTGTATGGGTAACCAAGCGCAGGTGAAAGAAGGCGCAACCGTGTTCTCCACCTCTACCCGTAACTTCCCGAACCGTTTGGGTAAAAACAGCAATGTGTACCTAGGTTCTGCTGAGTTGGCTGCGATCTGCTCTAAGCTAGGCCGCATTCCGACCAAAGCCGAATACATGGCAGACATGGGCGTGTTGACTGCGGCTAGCGATACCATTTATCAATATATGAATTTTGACAAGATGCCTGATTTCACAGAGTTGACAAAATCGGTGGATAAGGCGACGGCAGCCGCAGCTGCATAAGCTCAGTCGCGTATTCACGCGTATTAGATGCAAAAAGCCCTGCTACGAGAGTTTCAGGGCTTTTTTATGCTTAAATATAGCTGTAGCCGGCGTATTTATTGACTAGGTAGCTATCAAAAATATAGTAATTTTTTACAAAAAAGTAGTTTAATGATTATCTCGTGGAACAGCAGAACCGCGTTTACCAACGAGAAAATCTAAATCAGCACCTTCATCGGCTTGCAGCACATGGTCGATGTAGAGCTTCCAATACCCTGAATTCATTGGTGGCTTGGGAGGTGTCCACAAGTCTAAACGGCGTGCTAATTCTTCGTCACTGATGTGTAAATGCAGTTTTCGCTCAGGCACATTCAATTCAATCATGTCCCCGTTTTGCACCACGGCTAATGGCCCGCCAGCGGCGGCCTCTGGCGCTGTATGCAAAACCACTGTGCCGTAAGCCGTGCCGCTCATACGCGCGTCGCTGATGCGTACCATGTCGGTGATACCCTTACGTAAAATTTTTGGCGGTAGCGGCATATTGCCTACCTCGGCCATGCCGGGGTAGCCTTTAGGGCCGCAGTTTTTCAGTACCATGACGCAGGTTTCGTCGATGTCCAAATCTTCATCGTCAATCCGCTTGTGGAAATCTTCAATATCTTCAAAAACCACGGCACGACCGGTGTGAACGAGTAACGATGGCGTTGCAGCGCTGGGTTTGATGACAGCGCCACGCGGTGACAAGTTGCCTTTCAAAATGGCAATACCAGCTTTTACTTTGAACGGTTTGGCTAGCGGCGTGATCACATCGGTGTTGTAATTTTCAGCACTGGCAATGTTTTGTGCCACGGTTTGCCCGCTGACAGTGATGATGTCTTGGTGTAGCAGGTGCGAGATTTCTTTCATTACCGCAGGTAGGCCACCGGCGTAGCAAAAATCTTCCATCAGGTATTTGCCTGAAGGTTGCAAATTCACAAGGCAAGACAAATCACTTGCAAGGTGATCAAAATCTTCAATTGCCAGTTCTACGCCAATACGCCTTGCCATAGCCACCAGATGAATAACCGCGTTGGTCGATCCACCAATCGCCGCCAACGTGACAATGGCATTTTCAAAGGCTTTGCGGGTCATTACTTTAGACAACTTCATGTCTTCGTGCACCATGTCAACAGCTCGTCGTCCCGCCATGCGCGCCAGTACATTGCGACGTCCGTCCACCGCAGGGTAAGCAGCGTTACCAGGTAAGCCAATGCCCAAGGCTTCAACCATGCTTGCCATGGTCGACGCTGTACCCATAGTCATACAAGACCCGTGGCTACGGTGCATGCAGCTTTCAGCCTCAAAAAAGTCTTGCAGTTTCAAAGTGCCTGCACGCACTTGCTCGCTCATACTCCACACGCCCGTGCCAGAGCCTAGTTCTTGACCGCGCCATTTGCCGCTGAGCATAGGGCCACCGCTGACGCCAATGGTTGGCAAGTCAACGCTTGCTGCACCCATGACAAGAGAAGGCGTTGTTTTGTCGCACCCCATGAGCAGCACTACACCATCAATTGGGTTGCCGCGAATGCTTTCTTCCACATCCATACTTGCCAAATTACGGTACAACATCGCGGTTGGGCGCAGCAGTGTCTCGCCCAACGACATGACTGGGAATTCGAGTGGAAATCCACCCGCTTCATACACGCCAATTTTGACTTGC
>JANPLX010000030.1:0-13582 GCA_031422495.1 Polaromonas sp.
CACTGCAAGACAACCACGGCGAGGCTTTGGTTAGCCAGCGTTTGCACCCTTTGATACGCGCAGTTGAGGTGTTTGGTTTTCACCTGGCCACGGTCGATTTACGCCAAAGCTCTGACAAGCATGAAGAAGTCGTCGCGGAACTGCTGGCCGTGGCGCGTTTAGAGGCTAATTATTCAAGTTTGGACGAGCAAGCCAAGCGCAGCCTACTGGTCAAATTGCTCAGCGACGCACGGCCTTTGCGCGTGTTGGATGCCACGTATTCTGACCATACGCGGGGTGAATTGGCTATTTTTGAAGCCGCCAAAACCATGCGCCAGCGTTATGGTCACCACGCGATTCGCCACTACATCATCAGCCACACAGAAACCGTCAGCGATTTGCTGGAAGTCTTGTTGTTGCAAAAAGAAGTCGGTTTGATGCGAGGTACCTTGGACAAGCAAGCCACGCACGATTTGATCGTTGTACCCCTCTTTGAAACCATCGAAGACCTGCGCAACGCCGCCCCCATTATGCGCGAGTTTTACGCTCTGACGGGGATGGTGCAGCAAGTGCAGCGCAGTGGTGGCGAGCAGGACATCATGCTGGGCTACTCTGACAGCAACAAAGACGGCGGTATTTTCACCAGCAATTGGGAGCTGTACCGCGCTGAGATTGCACTGGTCGAGCTGTTTGACGAACTCGCCGCCTCGCACGGCATCACGCTGCGCATGTTCCACGGTCGCGGCGGCACGGTCGGACGCGGCGGTGGCCCGAGCTACCAAGCCATTTTGGCGCAGCCGCCGGGTACGGTGCGTGGCCAAATTCGACTGACGGAGCAAGGCGAGGTGATTGGCTCAAAATACGCTAACCCTGAAATTGGCCGTCGTAATCTAGAAACCTTGGTGGCCGCCACCTTGGAAGCAACCTTACTGCAGCCCACCAAATCCGCCAGTGCCAAGTTTTTAGGTGCCGCTGCAGCTTTGTCGCTGTCCAGCATGGCGGCTTACCGTGCTTTAGTCTATGAAACACCCGGTTTTACGGATTACTTTTTCCAGTCCACGCCACTACGAGAAATTGCGGAGCTGAACCTAGGTTCGCGTCCCGCATCTCGCAAACCTTCGCAGAAAATTGAAGATCTGCGCGCTATTCCTTGGGGTTTCAGCTGGGGGCAATGCCGCTTGACCTTGCCCGGTTGGTACGGCTTTGGCTCTGCGGTTCATGCTTTTATGAATGCTAACAATTCACCTGCAGACTCGAAAAAACAACTCGCCTTGTTGCAAAAAATGGTCAAAGACTGGCCGTTTTTCCGCACCCTGCTGAGCAATATTGACATGGTTTTGGCGAAAAGTGATTTGGCTTTGGCGTCCAGATACGCCGAATTGGTCACCGATGCCGCCTTGCGCAAAAAGATTTTCAACCGCATTGAAACCGAATGGCGTTTGACGGTGACTGCGCTGCAATTGATCACAGGCGACAAACAGCGCCTCACCAACAACGCTGCCCTGCAACGCTCCATCCGCCACCGCTTCCCCTACATCGACCCCTTGCACCATCTGCAAGTAGAGCTGGTGCGTCGCTACCGCGCTGGCCAGTCAGACGAGCGGGTACAGCGCGGGATTCATATTTCGATCAACGGGATTGCTGCAGGGTTGCGCAATACTGGATAGCATATAAAATAGCCGACTTAAAGCGGAAAATCTGGCTCTAGCCGGCGTATTTATTGACTAAGCAGCTATATTATTTATAGCAAATATAGTATCTTTTAAAGTGATTTATTCACCCAAATAAGCTGCCCGAACTTTCGGATCGCTCAGCATCACCTTGGCATCGCCGCTCATGGTGATCAAACCGGAATCCATCACGTAGCCACGATCCGCAATACCTAAGGCTCGGCTGGCGTTTTGCTCTACGAGTAAAACTGTCACACCTTTGGAAGACACCTCTTTGATCACTTCAAAGATTTTATCGACCATGATGGGGGATAAGCCCATGGATGGCTCGTCGAGTAAGAGCACTTTGGGGCGGCTCATCAATGCGCGACCCATGGCTAGCATTTGTTGTTCGCCACCGCTCATGGTGCCAGCCAATTGATCTTTGCGTTCTTTCAAGCGCGGAAAGATTTCAAAAACTTTTTCAACATCTAAAGCGATTTCCGCTTTGTCATTGCGGATGTACGCGCCCATCGCCAAGTTTTCCAAAATCGTCATGCGGGTGAAGACGCCTCGTCCTTCTGGCACCATGGCCAAGCCTTGGGCCACCAAATCCCATGAGCCTTTGCCTTTGATGCTTTGACCCAAATATTCAATGTCGCCATCCTTGAAAGGCAAAGTACCCGTGATGGCTTTCATGGTGGTCGTTTTGCCCGCACCGTTGGAGCCGATCAAGGAAACCAATTCACCTTCTTTGACTTCAAAATCAACGCCTTTGACGGCCTGAATACCGCCGTAGCCTACCTTGAGCCCGCTGACTTTGAGAAGCGTTTTTCCCGTGCTTGACGCCGTGTTGCTAGTCATATTGGTTGTCATCTTTAATGCCCACCCGTTCCTAAATAAGCTTCAATCACTTTTTCATTTTTCTGCACGTCCGCTGGTGTACCTTCGGCGATTTGTTTGCCGTAATCCAGCACGGTGACGCGGTCGCACAAACCCATGACGAGCTTCACATCGTGTTCAATCAACAAAATCGTGCGGTTGTCTTTGCGAATTTGGTCAATTAGCTCGCGCAGCAAGACCTTTTCAGTCGCGTTCATGCCCGCTGCAGGCTCGTCTAGCGCGATCAATTGCGGGTCAGTTGCCAAAGCGCGTGCGATTTCTAAGCGGCGCTGGTCGCCGTAGCTCAAGGTGCGCGCTTTGTAGTCTGCTAATTTACCAATGCCAACATAGTCAAGCAACTCGTGAGCACGTTTGGTGATGGCTTGCTCTTCTGATTTAAAACTTGTCGTGCGAAAGATTGCACCAAACAAGCCGGAGTGGGTGCGGATGTGACGACCCACCATCACATTTTCAATCGCCGTCATCTCAGCAAACAAACGAATATTTTGGAACGTGCGCGCAATGCCCGCTTTAGCTACTTCATGCACGGCAGAAGGTTGATACGGTTTACCCGCTAGCTCAAATGTGCCGCTGTCTGGCGTGTACAAACCTGTGATAACGTTGAAAAAAGTGGTTTTACCAGCTCCGTTAGGTCCAATCAGGCCGTAAACCATGCCACGCTCGATGGTGATGCCCACGTCGCTTAAAGCTTGTAACCCACCAAAGCGTTTTGAAATACCCGCTACTTTGAGAACGATATCGCTCATTGATTTGTTCTCCTGCTTATTTTGTTAGAAGTGATTTGCCATGTTCAGGCGAAGGCCACAAGCCCTTTGGACGCCACATCATGACCACGATCATGGCCAAAGCAATGAGCAATTGGCGCAAGATGGATGCGTCAATACGCCCACCAGACAAAGCCTGCAGCGGTGATGCCACATAGCGCAGCACTTCTGGTAATGCGGCCAGCAAAACCGCGCCGAGCACCACGCCTGGCAAATGCCCCATGCCGCCCAAAACGACCATAGCAACAATCATGACCGACTCCATCAAACCAAACGACTCCGGCGACACAAAGTGCTGGAACGACGCAAACATCGCACCTGAGACACCGCCAAATGTCGCGCCCATACCGAAAGCGAGCAGTTTCAAATTACGGGTGTTGATGCCCATGGCTTTAGCGGCAATTTCGTCTTCACGAATAGCCATCCAGGCGCGACCAATGCGTGACAGCTGCAAACGGTGGCTGATGATGATGGCAAATATCACCAACACTAAAAACAAGAAATAGTAAAAAGTCACCGATGACACTTCATAGCCGCCAAAGGTGTGCGATTTACCCAAGTCAAATCCAAAAAGACTGACTGAATCTATCTGGTTGATGCCTTTAGGGCCATTGGTGATGTTGACTGGGTGATCCAGATTATTCATGAAAACACGAATAATTTCACCGAAACCCAAAGTCACAATCGCCAAATAGTCGCCGCGTAACTTCAACGTAGGCGCACCCAATATCACACCAAATATACCTGCCACTAAAGCCGCTAAGGGCACAACAAGCCAAAAAGAGGTATGCAAACCGTTGGGAAATATCGCGGCAATGGCGGGAAATGTTTCCGTCAAATGTGGCGAAGCCAACAAAGCAAACATATAGGCACCCAGTGCAAAGAAAGCGACGTAGCCTAAGTCAAGCAAACCGGCGTAACCAACAACAATGTTCAAGCCAAGCGCAAGCAAAACGTAAAGCAAGGCAACGTCCGCAATACGCACCCAAGCATTGCCAAAGCCCTGCAGAATGAAGGGCAGCACCAGCAAGGCGATTGCGCCTGCGATGTATAGGGGTAATTTATTTTTAGTCATATTTTTATCTCTTTATGAAGCGTTTCAGCGGCGTAGCTACGCTCGATCCGCCACGCGCTCACCCAGCAATCCTGATGGACGCAAAGTTAGCATGATGATGAGCACCACAAAGGCGAAAATATCTGAGTAATGGCTACCCAACACGCCACCCGTCCATTGCCCGATGTAGCCTGATGCGATAGATTCAATCAACCCCAGCAAGACGCCGCCAACAACCGCACCAGCCAAATTACCTATACCGCCAAACACTGCAGCCGTAAACGCCTTCAATCCCGGCAAGAAACCCATGGTGTGTTGCACGGTGCCGTAGTTGGCAGCCCACATTACACCAGCAATTGCCGCCAAAATGGCACCAATGATGAAGGTGGCGGATATAACCATGTCTGGTTTCACGCCCATCAAACCCGCAACGCGCGGGTTTTCAGCAGTTGCTCGCATCGCACGGCCTAGCTTGGTGTGGTTGACCAAGTACATCAAAACTGCCAACGCAACTGCGGTGATGCCCAAAATCAAGATCTGAGTGACCGTGATCACCGCGCCACCTATTTCATAGGGAACACGTGGCAGCAAACCTGGATACGGCTTGTAGTTTGGCTTCCAAATGATCATGGCAAGCGTTTGCAGCAAGATGGACATACCAATCGCTGTGATCAGCGGCGCAAGCTTGGGACTGTTTCGCAACGGTCGATAGGCCACTTTTTCGATCACAAAATTAAGCGTGGCTGCCACCACACAGGCTATCAAGGTGGCTATCAGCAAAATGAGCCAGCCAGCCATCTCAGGATTGGCACTTTTCATCAAACCGATGATGGACCAGCTGGTCAGCGCCCCCACCATCAACACCTCACCATGCGCAAAGTTGATCAAGCCAATAATGCCGTAAACCATGGTGTAACCCAAGGCTACCAAAGCATACATGCTGCCCAGCACCAGACCGTTGATGATCTGTTGTAGCAAGACTTCCATTTCAATACTCCAAGTTATCCAATATATCGAATGTGACCAAGATGGTCATTCTGTAAACCGTGCGCAATTGTAGCTACCGAATGCGAAATAACACCACTGAATACGGGTGGGTTTACCCTCAACTAACTCTCAAAAATGCAGCAAACAATGAATCTACCACGTGATTCATGCAGTATTAGTTTTGCTTATTGTTTAATTTTTTCAATGTGCGCAGCTTATCTGCAATCTTAATTTCCAAGCCGCGCTCGACCGGTTCATAGAACAAAGCATTTTCCATGCCATCTGGCATATATTGCTCGCCAGCGGCAAAACCACCCTCTTCGTTATGCGCGTAGCGATAGCCTTTGCCATAGTCCAGCTCTTTCATCAACTTGGTAGGCGCGTTGCGTAAATGCATAGGCACGGGGCGGGTACCGTCTTTTTTAATATGCGCTTTGACAGCATTGAAAGCTTTGTAAACCGCGTTCGACTTTGGGGCTACTGCTAAATAGACGACGCATTGCGCCAAGGCTAACTCGCCCTCAGGCGAGCCCAGCCGCTCGTAAGTATTGGCAGCATCCAAGGCCATAGACAAGGCGCGTGGGTCAGCCAAACCGATGTCTTCACTGGCCATGCGAACCAACCGGCGCGCCATGTAGCGTGGGTCGGCCCCACCGTCCAGCATGCGGACGAACCAATACAACGAGGCATCCGGGTCTGAGCCGCGCACGCTTTTGTGCAGCGCGCTGATGGTGTCGTAAAACTGCTCACCCCCCTTGTCATAACGGCGCATGCGCTCACCTAAGACTTGCGTCAACCAAGCATCTGTAATGGTCGAAACCTTCTCTTTTTCAGCGGCGATGTACAGGTTTTCCAAGGTGTTCAGCAAGCGCCTAGCGTCTCCATCTGCGTAGGCGATCAACTTGTCGGATGCTATCTTTTCAATAGCTACAGAGGCAATAAATACGCCGGCTAAGTTGCTAATTTGCTCTAAATTGGCACTATTTAAGGGTTTTAGCACGTAAACAGCCGCTCTGGACAGCAAAGCGGAGTTGACTTCAAAAGAAGGGTTCTCCGTGGTCGCCCCGATAAAAGTGAGCAAACCGCTTTCCACATGCGGCAAAAACGCGTCTTGCTGCGCTTTGTTGAACCGATGCACCTCGTCCACAAACACAATCGTCCGCTTACCTTGACCCTGCCAAATCAGCGCCTGCTCCACCGCCTCACGAATATCCTTCACCCCACCCAAAGTCGCGCTGATGGTAATAAACTGCGCATCAAAAGCATCCGCCATCAGCCGAGCAATCGTCGTCTTCCCCACCCCAGGCGGCCCCCAAAGGATGCAACTGTGCGGCTGCCCCGACTCAAAAGCAATCCGCAGCGCCATCCCCTCCCCCAAAACATGCTCCTGCCCAATGACCTCAGACAGCTTCTTAGGCCGCATGCGTTCGGCTAGGGGCATATGGGTGGGTTTGGGTTGGGTCATGCAAGGTATTTTAGGGCTTGGTGGGCATCTCAACCGCGTCACTCCAGCGAAGGCGCGGGATCAACGGTTATAGGCTATAGTGCAGCTAAAAACCATACAACTTAGCCATTCTCAGGAGATTTTGATGCCCAGATTAATACGCAAGCACCAGATTATGTTGCAGCTTTTGCGGCATACATTACGTTAGGCGTCACCAAACACACGCTGCGCCGCTCTCGGTGGCTGAAAAGACTGCAGTCAGGTCCCGAAACCGTAGTCAACTTGACCAACTCCGATGAATGAAACCGAACTCAGTGCAGGACTAGCAGCTACGCCGCAATACCGCTACGCGGATCGCCTCGGTGATCGCCTTTTCGTGGCTGGCCAGGTACCTCTCGACTCCCATGGCCAGTTGGTCGGCCCCGAAGACCCGAGTACACAAGCCTTGCAGTGTCTTCGCAACTTAGAGCGGCTCCTCGCAGTACACGCATTTCAAGTCACGGACATTCGACAGTTGGTCGTGTACGTGGTCGGAGATCAAGCAAGTCTCGCTGCGGCATGGTCAGCGGTCGCGGGTTGGTTTGGTGGCCAAGTTCCACCAGCTACCCTGCTCGGCGTTGCCGGACTTGGCTACGTGGGACAACTCGTTGAGATTGACACCACAATAATCAAGGCGTGAGGCCATCGCACCACATGACGCCTAACCCCTAACCCTTCCATCGAGGGGATGCCCAAAAAGCTGCGCCTTTTGCGCACCCCTCATATCAAACGTTAAACGCAAATCCCAATTCGCTCACTGCCGAATCACATCCGCACCCACTGGCGGCTTGAAGCTAAAGTTATCTGCCCCAAACGTCAAATTTCGCTCCACATTCGCAAAAGTAATCACCGAGCGCTGACCAAAGCTGTCCAAAATCTCTAAAACTGACAGGGTAACGCCTTTGTCACCCGCGTTTTTCAGACCGACTTTGATGCTTTGAATCTGTCCTTCTTTGGCTTTTGGGGTGGCAATCACCCATTGCAAGCCATTGGCATCTGGGGCGTCTTGCAGGTTGAATTCGGCCTCCAAAGCTTTCAAGCTGGCAGCGGTGGCTATCAAGGCTGCAGGAGTTGAGCCTAGCGCTTGGGACTGCTTTCTAGCGGTGACTTGGTTCAAATCGACATCGTGCAGCCACAGCGTTGTGCCGTCTGCGACTATGGTTTGCTCGAACGGTTTTTTGTAGAGAAATTTGAATTTATTGGGGCGTGAAAACTCAAATGTCCCCGTAGAAGTTTTGACCTTAGCAACGGATTTTTCAGCCGCTTCCGACTTTGAATCTGTCTTACCTTCAGTCTTAGCTGGGCTGGTAACGACTTGGCTAAACTCGGCTTTACCTGTTTGCGTTGATTTTAAGAAGTTTTCGAGTGAATTTAAGCCTGCAGCCGGCGTATTTATTGCTTGAATAGCTACAAATAATATAGCAAAATACTTTAACATAAAGAGCTTACTCCGCACGCTGAGGCACCAAAATTTCACGCTGCCCATTGCTGCTCATGGCGCTGACCATGCCTGCTTTTTCCATATCTTCTACCAATCTCGCTGCGCGGTTATAACCAATTTTTAAATGCCGCTGAACGAGTGAAATACTGGCTTTGCGGTTCTTCAACACCACTTCTACCGCTTGGTCGTACATCGGGTCTTTTTCATTCCCACTGCCCGAGCCATCGCCCAATAAATCAACGTCGCCATCGACCGTTCCGCCCTCTAGCACGCCGTCTATGTAATCTGGCTCGCCTTGGGTCTTCAGATAAGATACAACGCGGTGGACCTCTTCGTCGCTGACATAGGCACCATGCACACGGATTGGCAACCCCGTGCCGCTAGCCATGTACAGCATGTCACCCATGCCCAGTAGCGCCTCAGCGCCCATTTGGTCCAAAATGGTGCGGCTGTCGATTTTGCTGCTGACTTGGAAGGAAATCCGCGTCGGGATATTCGCTTTGATCAAACCGGTAATCACATCCACGCTGGGGCGCTGGGTTGCCAAAATCAAATGAATGCCAGCCGCGCGGGCTTTTTGAGCCAAGCGGGCAATCAATTCTTCTATCTTTTTACCCACCACCATCATCAAATCGGCCAATTCATCGATAACGACCACGATATGCGGTAAACGGTCAAGCGGTTCAGGCTCCTCTGGCGTCAAGCTGAATGGGTTGTAAATAAACTCCCCGCGCGACTTGGCATCGTCAATCTTGGTGTTGTAACCTGCCAAATTGCGCACACCCATTTTGCTGAGCAGTTTGTAGCGGCGCTCCATCTCGCCCACGCACCAGTTCAGCCCGTGCGCGGCTTGGCGCATATCAGTCACCACAGGAGCCAACAGGTGCGGAATGCCCTCGTAAACGCTCATTTCCAACATTTTTGGGTCAATCATCAGCAAACGAACATCACGCGCTTCGGCTTTATAGAGCAAGGACAAAATCATGGCGTTGATACCGACAGATTTGCCTGAACCCGTCGTACCCGCCACCAAAACATGCGGCATTTTTGCCAAATCCGCAACCACGGCGTTACCAATGATATCTTTGCCCAAACCCATGGTGAGCATCGATTTGGCTTCGTTATACACATCTGAGCCCAAAATCTCGCTCAATTTGATGTTCTGCCGACGTGCGTTTGGCAACTCCAAAGCCATGTAGTTTTTGCCAGGAATCGTCTCGACCACGCGAATCGACACCAAGCTGAGAGAGCGCGCTAAATCCTTGGCAAGACCCACAATTTGCGAGCCTTTCACACCGATGGCAGGTTCGATTTCATAGCGGGTGATGACAGGGCCTGGCGACGCCAAAACAACCCGTACTTCAACGCCAAAATCTTTGAGCTTTTTCTCGATCAACCGAGATGTCATCTCCAAGGTCTCTGGCGACACTGTTTCTTGCCTTGCGACTTGACCATCTAGCAAATCGACTTGCGGCAATTTGCTGTCCAACATGTCAACAAACAATGGTTTTTGGCGCTCTTTGGCGACACGCACACTAGGCGGCACTTCGGTCATGACAGGCTCGACGCGTACTGGCGTGGGGTGTTGATCTGCAAATACGACGCGTTCATCGTCTAAATCAATCTCGCGCTCAAGCGCGGCTGCTTTACCAAGCGCCATGTCTTGTGCCACTTCGTTTTTTTGGCGACGCGCAGCAATGAAATTTTCTAGCCACTCGCCCAATCTTAGAGCCGTTCGGCTCCAAGTAAATTGAAACAACATGGACACAGCTATCACACCCAAGCTAATACAAGCCAAGGCAGCGCCAGTAAAACCCAGTGCTGTCACGCTGAATCGCCCCAAGATATAACCCAAAACGCCACCCGAATGTCCCGGCAACAGTGCTTCAAAACGATACAAACGCGCCCACTCTAAAGCCGTACTTACAGATAGAAGAAGTACTAAACCACCCCAAAAACGAACACGAGTGGGCAGCCAAAATTGCGTTTGTTCTTTGCTACTTGTTAAGGCAATTTTTTCATGTCGCAGCCAACGCACAAACCAAACAAACCAAGTGCTGGCCAAAGCTGCAATGCACCACCAAATTGAAAAACCGAAAAAATAGTAGCTCAAATCAGCCACATTGGCGCCAATACGGCCACCCCAATTGCGCGTGATTGAGCCAATACCTGTGGTCGACCATGCGGCATCGTTGCTGCTATAGCTCACGAGTGCCAAGACCCAAAATATGAGAATGAGACCACCTAACAGCAAAGCGATTTCTTGTGCAAAGCGCTCAGCCGTCGTGGGTTCGGTGCTTGACTGGGTGTTATTTAAGGTGTTTAAAGAATATGCCATCGAAAATATGACGAAGTTTCAAAAACTCATCAAATCAAAGCAGTGTACGACTGCTGTTGCGAATCAAAATTGAACCATCAGCTTGGCTCTCAATATAGCCCTTGTCTTCCAGGTCTTTCATCACCCGGCTGACCATCTCACGAGAAGCACCTACCGTTTTAGCAATGTTTTGGCGTGAGACTTTGTCTTTAATAAATGAGTGACCATCACTGGTAAGTTCGGACAAGTCTAAAAGTGCATTCGCAACACGACCATAAACGTCCATCAAAGCGAGTGACTCAATTTTACGATCTGCTTGACGCAAACGCTGAACCAGCACTTTCATGATGGAATAGGTCATGGCTGCGTTTTCAGGCAAAATGCGCGCGAACTGCGCACGACCAAGCACCAGTACATCGGTTTGCACTTCAGCGCGCACATCTGCAGAGTGTGGTTGGTTGTCGATCAAGCTCATTTCGCCAATGTAATCACCCTGTTTCAAATTTGCAATGATGGCCTCGCGCCCACGCGCATCAGTCGCAACCACATGGGCACGGCCGTTCAAAATAATGTACAGCGCATTGGCTTTTTTGCCAGTTTCAACAATCAAATCGCCCCGACGGAAACGTTGCTTGGTGACAGACTCGGCAATCGTTTGTGCCTGCACATCCGACAGCATCGTAAACAACGGCACACGGCGAATTAAATCTAAATTTGACAAAATAGTCATGCTAAAAACCTCTAATTTATAAATCGTACCTGCTTACCAACCAAGTCTACTTTGCTGAAACACGTACTGACACCTTCCATCCACTTTTAAGTAGTACCTAAGCGTTGCTTTTTACTTTCACTTAAAATCCAAACTAGCTGCTAGTTATACCTGAATTTTTAGGTATATTTAAGTTTTATAACTTAACAAAATATTAATTTGTATTTTCAATATTTATCCATATGTCAAACCCAAAACACGCAAAAGTACTTATTTTAGGCTCGGGCCCTGCCGGCTACACCGCTGCCATTTATGCAGCCCGCGCTAATTTAAGCCCCATGCTCATCACCGGCATCGCCCAAGGTGGGCAATTGATGACCACCACCGACGTAGACAACTGGCCAGCGGATGCGGATGGTGTACAGGGACCAGAGCTGATGCAACGCTTTCAAGCACATGCCGAACGCTTCAATACCAATATCATCTTCGACCATATCCATACAGTCGACTTCTCAAAACGTCCTTTCACGCTCACTGGTGACTCAGGCGTTTATACCTGTGATGCTTTAATTTTAGCCACTGGAGCGTCTGCTAAATACCTGGGTCTGCCCTCTGAAACTGCATTCATGGGCAAAGGCGTTTCGGGATGTGCAACTTGCGATGGATTCTTCTACCGCAACGAAGTTTGTGCTGTAGTAGGTGGTGGAAACACCGCTGTCGAGGAGGCTTTGTACCTGTCAAACATCGCAAGTAAGGTGTATTTAGTGCATCGCCGCGACAAATTCAAAGCCGAAGCTATTTTGATAGACAAACTGATAGCCAAAGTTGCCAGTGGGAAAATTGAACTAAAAGTGCACAACACCCTAGACGAAGTTTTGGGCGATAGCTCCGGCGTCACAGGTATTCGCATTAAAAATGTGAACGATGGCAAAACCGAAAACTTGTCCTTGAAAGGCTGCTTCATCGCTATTGGCCACCAGCCGAATACCGACATTTTCCAAGGCAAATTGGAGATGAAAAATGGCTACGTTATCACCCAGTCAGGATTGAACGGTTTAGCCACCATGACCAGCATTCCTGGTATTTTTGCCGCTGGCGATGTACAAGATCATGTTTACCGCCAAGCCATCACCAGTGCAGGTACTGGCTGCATGGCTGCATTGGATGCACAGCGCTTTCTAGAGCAAAACTCTGACTAAAACTCGGACGAATTTTGTTCAATTTTTGATTTTTTCTTGATTTTTGGGGTTGTTGATGGCGTTTTAAGGCCATAAATAGCCTTAAAAAACGCTATAATCCAAGGCTTTGCTGCTTATTGCAGTGATTATTTACCGCCATTAAATATTGAAAAACTTTCAATTTTGTGTTGAAAATTTTCGATTTACTGATGGCGAGGTGCGGCGTAAGCCGTTAACGCGCAATGACTTTCATTGAATTGCGCTTTTATTAGGAGTGTCCTCATGGCACGCGTATGTGAAGTAACGGGCAAAGGCCCCATGTCGGGAAACAATGTTTCTCACGCCAACAACCACACCAAACGTCGGTTTTTACCGAATTTGCAATATCGTCGCTTCTGGATTGAAGCCGAAAACCGCTGGGTTCGCCTGCGCGTTTCTGCAGCAGCTATCCGTTTGATCGACAAAAACGGCATCGAATCCGTGCTCGCAGACATGCGCGCTCGCGGTCAAGCTTAATTCATCCACCCAATTTACCTAGATACGGAGAACCATCATGGCAAAAGGCGGACGCGAAAAAATCAAGCTGGAATCAACAGCTGGTACAGGTCATTTCTACACAACTGACAAAAACAAAAAAACGACACCTGACAAAATGCTGATCAAGAAATTTGATCCTAAAGCACGTAAGCATGTGGATTACAAAGAAGTTAAATTGAAGTAATTCAGTTTTCCTCTGAAAAAACCCGTTAAATTTAATATTTGACGGGTTTTTTTATGGTTTTTAATAAATTCGATGCATTTAAAATACAAACTAAGATAGGTCTGCAGGTTTAGGCCACTCCACGAACTGCGGTTCATGGCCGCGAGATTTCAACCAATCTGCCAATGCATAGCCTGTGCTCGAAGGCCAGCATTTAACGGTTTGCGGCGAAAAGAGCCTGAAATCCACAAGTTCAGGTGACAAAACCACATCACCAGAAGCGACAGCATGGTAGGCAATGATGATTTGATTCATACGTTGGAAATCGTAAACACCAATCAAATTAAGCTCACTGACATCAAGATTTGTTTCTTCTTTGATTTCGCGCGCAACGCCATCTTTAGGCGTTTCGCCAGCT
>JANPLX010000031.1:0-8252 GCA_031422495.1 Polaromonas sp.
TTTATCAACTGCATTAGCCAAAACTTCCATCATCAACTGCATCCGCATGTGCACATAATCGTCTGCGGGGTTTGGGAAACGGGCTTTGAAGGATTTGTAAAACGCCTCGCTCGCAGCAGTAGGCACATTCGGCAACCAGTCCGCCACGGCAATCACTTTGCCAATACCTGCCTCACCAATCGCCGCAGGCGCACCCAAGGCATTGCCGTAGAAAGTGTAAAACTTGCCGTCAAAGCCGACCTCTTTGGCAGCTTTGATAAGCAGCGTCAAATCGTTGCCAAAATTACCCGTCAACACCGCCTGCGCTCCGCTGGTTTTGATTTTGACGGCATAGGGCACAAAGTCTTTCACACGGCCCAAGGCATGCAATTCATCACCCACAATCGCCACATCGGGACGTTGTAATGCGAGCTGACGTTTGGCTTCTTTCGATACCGCTTGGCCGAAGCTGTAATCCTGCCCAATGATGTAAACGCTTTTGAGTGCCTTGTCGTCTTTCAGCACATCCATCAACGCCGACATCCGCATGTCTGCATGCGCGTCAAAACGGAAATGCCAAGGGCTGCATTTTTCGTTGGTCAAAATCGGGTCAACCGCTGCGTAGTTCAAGAAAAGCACGCGCTTAGTTGGCTCCCGCTCGTTGTGTTTATTTATGGCGTCAATCAACGCTGCTGCCGTGGCGGATGAGTTGCCTTGCATGATGATCTGCACGCCATCGTCAATCGCCGCGCGCAACATAGACAGTGCTTCCTCTGCTTGGCCTTTGCTGTCGTAGCGTTTGAGAGCCAGTTGCACCTTGCCTCTGGCATTCACCCGTTCGGTCGCCCACAGCAGATTACGGAAAACCGCCTCGCCCGTGTTGCCAAACGGGCCGCTCAAGCCTTCGATCATGGCGATTTTGAGGGTTGGGGAACTGGCGGATTGCGCGAAAGCGCTGACGATTGAACCTGCAACCAAAGCAGTTACAGCGATACTTTTAACAACACATTTAGAGAAAAAATTCATATAAATCAAACACTTAAAGGGAATTCATAGAAAAGATAGGTAATTCGGGAAAACCCGAGCCACCATCAGAATTGCAGCGAGTGTAACCTACGCAACAGCCAAAGAATCCAGCGGCCAACGCGGTTTCACGTCGAAGGCGTAATCTGTATTCGCGGTTTGCTGCCCGCTTTGCAGCCGCATCGCCGCCGCCATGGCGATCATCGCGCCGTTGTCGGTACACAGTGCGAGCTCGGGGTAATGCACCCGCACCCCATTCAGCGCGCAGACCGCGTTGAGCTGCTGCCGCAGCCGCTGGTTGGCACCTACGCCGCCAGCCACCACCAGCCGCTTCAGCCCGGTTTGCAGCAGTGCTGTGCCCGATTTGCGCACCAGCACATCCACAATCGCCGCTTGGGTTGACGCTGCAATATCGGCACGCAATTGATCGGAGAATTGCTCCACCGGTACACCCTCTTGCTCCACCAACTTTTTAATCTGCACCAGCACCGCCGTTTTCAACCCCGCAAACGAGAAGTTCAAATCGCCACTGTGCAACAGCGGGCGCGGCAGTTTGAAGGCTTTTTCATTGCCGCCCACAGCCAGTTTCGCCAGCCCCGGTCCGCCCGGATACGGCAGCCCCATCAACTTGGCAGATTTGTCAAACGCCTCCCCTGCCGCGTCGTCCACACTTTCGCCCAAAATGTCGTACTTACCGACGCCATCCACCCGCATCAACTGCGTGTGCCCGCCCGACACTAGCAGTGCCACAAACGGAAACTCCGGCGGGTCGGCACTTAAAAACGGCGACAGCAAATGCCCCTCTAAGTGATGCACCCCCAGCACCGGCTTGCCCAACGCCGCCCCCAGCGCACAAGCCACCCCCGACCCCACCAGCAGCGCCCCCGCCAGCCCCGGTCCCTTGGTGTAAGCCACCACGTCAATATCACCCAGATTCAGCCCCGAGGTGCTCAACACCTGCTTAGTCAACGGCAAAACCCGCCGAATATGGTCGCGGCTAGCCAGCTCAGGCACCACGCCACCAAATGCTTGGTGCATTTCAATCTGACTATGCAGCGCATCCGCTAGCAGCACAGGCAGTCCGCTGCCCTCGGTTTTAACGATGGCCACGCCGGTTTCGTCGCAGCTGGATTCGATGCCTAGGATGATCATGGGGTGAGTTTAACTCTGTGCTAAATTCATTGCGAAATCGATCTTGAATCACACTCACCTATGTCCAACGCCTTCCTCTCCGGCTTCCTCACCAGCCTAGCTCTCATCCTCCCCATAGGCGCGCAAAACGCGTTTGTTTTGAAGCTGGGGTTGATGCGGCAGCACGTTTTGGTGATTGCGCTGTTGTGCGGGTTTATGGATGCGGCGTTGATTTTGCTGGGTGTCACGTTTGCAGGGGCGACGTTTGGACAATATGGGTGGGCGCTGTTGGGGGTGAAATATATGGGGGTGGCATTTTTGGTGGTTTACGGGTTTCGGGCGTTTGTAACGGCTTACCGGCATGCGCAGCCCATGGCGGAAACGCCGTTGAACCAGACGATTTCCTTAAAAACGGCAGTCGCCACTGCGCTAGGCTTCACGCTGCTGAACCCGCATGTTTACCTTGACACCGTGCTGCTGATTGGCGGCATCAGCGTGCAATACAAGCCGAACCAGTACGACTACGCCGTGGGTGCGCTCATCGCTTCATTCACCTGGTTTTTGACTCTAGGCTTTGGCGCTCGGCTGCTGACGCCGCTGTTTGCCAAAGCCCGAACTTGGGTGGTTTTAGAGGTGGTGATTGGGCTGCTCATATGGAGCATCGCCTACCATATTTGGTTTTTACCAGTATCAGTTTAGTGAATTTTGCTATATTAATAATAGCATCTTAGGCAATAAATACGCTGGCTAGAGCCATATTTTGGCATATTTATCACCTAAATTTTGAGTTTACACCTAAAACATCAACGCAGACGCTTCACCAAGCTAGACGTATCCCAACGCTGCCCACCCAGAGCCTGCACATCAGCATAAAACTGATCAACCAAGGCCGTGACGGGCAATCGAGCGCCGTTGCGTTTGGATTCGTCCAGTACCAAACCTAAATCTTTACGCATCCAATCGACCGCGAAGCCGAAGTCAAACTTGTCTGCCACCATGGTTTTGCCACGGTTGTCTAGCTGCCAGCTTTGGGCTGCGCCTTTGCCGATGACGTCTAGCACCAAGTTCACGTCCAAACCCGCTTTTTGACCGAATGCGATGGCTTCCGACAAGCCTTGCACCAAGCCGGCGATACAAATTTGGTTCACCATCTTGGTCAGCTGCCCCGCGCCTGCCTCGCCCATGCGGGTGAAGGCGCGAGAAAACGCCATCCCAGTGGCTTGCACCGCGTCAAAAGCGGCTTGGTCGCCGCCGCACATGACGGTCAACAAGCCGTTTTGCGCACCAGCTTGTCCGCCTGAGACTGGCGCATCGATAAAATGCAGACCAGCTGCCTTGGCCGCCGCGTATATTTCACGCGCAATACTGGCAGATGCGGTGGTGTGGTCCACCAAAACTGCTCCTTTTTTCATGCCAGCTAAGGCACCATCAGTACCCATCACAACGCTACGCAAGTCGTCATCATTGCCCACGCAGCAAAACACGATGTCTGCATCTTGAACGGCTAATTTAGGGGTTAAACCGTGCTTAGCCGGCGCATATTCGGCACAAAATGCGACAGATTTAGGTGTAGAGCGGTTATAAACCGTGACTTGGTGTCCCGCTAAATGCAAATGTCCCGCCATCGGGTAGCCCATCACGCCTAGGCCGAGAAAGGCGACTTTTTTAGATGGAGTAGATTCGTAAGTTTTTGGATTGGTAGATGGCATGGTGCAAAATCGCTTTAAAAATGATGAATGTCGCCAATAATAAACGATACCTTAGGCAGGTAGCGATCGCTGGTACGTTACTTTGCGCGTGCTTGACTCTGGGCGCACAAGAAATCATGACGCAAGTCATAAAAGACGAAAAAATAGGTGACATACCCATTGCCAATGCTCAGGTAGAGGAAACCAACGCCAATCAAGCCGAAGCCTATGTAACCTTTGGCAGAGCTTCCTATTACGCCGCTAAATTCCACGGCAGACGTACGGCAAGTGGCGAAAGATACAACTCAAAATTGATGACTGCAGCGCACCAGACCTTACCGTTTGGCACGCAAATCAAAGTCACCAATTTGAGGAACATGAAATCAGTCGTCGTCCGTGTGAACGACCGCGGGCCGCATGTGCATGGGCGAATTGTGGATTTATCGCGGACGGCGGCACAGCTGCTTGACATCACCCGCACGGGCGTTGCGCTGGTTAAGTTGGAAATCCTTACAAAATAACCTCAAGCCTTGTTATTTAAACCTGAGCGTTAAACTTTAACAACTTCGCCCGCTTCGATGGTGATCACCCGCTCACAACGCCCGGCAATAGCTGGGTCATGGGTCACCAATACCAGCGTCGTGCCCAGTTCGGCGTTCAATTCAAACATCAACTTCATGATGCTCTCACCCGTGGCATGGTCTAGGCTGCCAGTGGGTTCATCGGCTAGCAAAACACTAGGTTGCACGACGAAAGCCCGAGCTAGAGCGACGCGCTGCTGTTCGCCGCCGCTCAAGGTTTTGGGGTAGGCGTTGAGTCGGGAACTGAGGCCAACGCGAGCCAGCATTTCGGTAGCGGCTTTGCGGGCGTCTTTTCGTCCCGCCAATTCGAGCGGCAACATGACGTTTTCTAACGCGCTGTAATTGCCCATGAGTTGGAAGCTTTGGAAGACGAAACCTACACTTTGCGCACGCAGTTGGGCGCGGGCGTCTTCGTCGACTGCAAAAATATCTTGCCCACGCAAATGAACTGTGCCTTTGCTAGGGGTGTCCAAGCCTGCAATGATGGACAATAAGGTGCTTTTGCCGGAACCGGAAGCACCCACGATGGCGCAGGTTTCCTTAGGCGCCAGCTGGAAATCAATATCGCGCAAAATGTCTAGTGTGCCAGTGGAATCGGTGACGGACTTGAACACGTGCTCTACAGCAATAATGGAATCTTTCATGCAACTACTTTCTTCAATGACTTCATCTGTTTCTCGATTAGTAATATTTTTTCTAGCACTGTACATGGTGGCAGGTCCTGCGAATAGCAAGACAGTAGAAAAACCTAAGCCACAAGCTGTGCGGATATTGGTCGTCGGTGATTCACTCAGTGCTGAGTATGGCCTAAAGCGCGGCAGTGGCTGGGTGGCACTGTTGGAAAACCGTTTGGCGGAATCGGTTAATTGGAATGAGAAAAAGAACACGAAAAAGAACGATGAAACCAAAAAATCAACGCAAGTAAGCACTAAAAATACTACAAATAACGTAGCATCTAAGGCAATAAATACAACGGCTATAGCCGATTCCGCCTCTAAAATAACACCTGATTTCACTGTGATTAATGCCAGCATCAGCGGTGACACAACGTCAGGCGGACGCTCGCGCCTAGCACCGCTGATTGACCTGCATAGACCGACCCATGTGATCATTGAACTGGGTGCAAATGATGCCTTGCGTGGTTTACCTGTGGCAAAAACCGAAGAAAATTTGAATGCGATGATGCAAGTTGCGCTTAAATCTGGCGCCAAAGTGCTGCTGGTCGGCATTCAAATTCCGCCCAACTACGGTGCAGAATTTACCAAACAGTTCGCCGCGACTTTCCCCAAAGTGGCCAAAATGAACAATTCGACCAACAAAGTCGGTTTGGTACCGTTTATGTTGACGGGTGTGGCCGATTCACTTGAATTCGCAAAACTGTTCCAAGCCGACCGCATTCATCCGACCGAAGCGGCGCAAGCGATCATTTTGAATAATATCTGGCCTGAATTGCAAAAGCAACTCAAACCTACAGCGACTCCTAAAACCAAGAAGTAAGCTAATAAGTATGCTAAAAATGACTTTGACCCCATGAGTTTGACGCCCATTCCCGCTGCCGAAGCGCTACAGCAAATCGACAGTTTCGACACCATCATCGATGCCCGCACTGAGGCCGAGTTTGACGAAGACCATCTACCCGCAGCGCTGAACTGGCCGACACTGAATAACGCCCAACGCATTGAAGTAGGCACGGCTTACAAGCAAATCAACGCGTTTGAAGCAAAAAAGCGCGGTGCTGCGATGGCGGCGGCGAATATATCAAAGCACATTGACAGCTTCGTGATGGACAAACCACGCGACTGGAAGCCGCTGACCTACTGCTGGCGCGGCGGCAAACGCAGTGGCTCGTTATCGCTGGTATTGAGCGAAATTGGCTTTCAAGTGCGCATCATCGATGGTGGGTACAAAGCCTTCCGAGCCGCGCTGGTAGACGATATTCCGCGTTTGGTGGAGAAGTTGAATTTCATCGTGATTTGTGGCCCAACAGGCTCAGGTAAAACGCGCTTGTTGCAAGCTATGACAACAATTCCTGCAACTGAGACTCAACTTACGCCACAAGTATTGGATTTAGAAGCCTTGGCCAATCACCGCAGCTCCGTCTTGGGCGTTCTACCTGGCTTGCCGCAACCTACTCAAAAAGCTTACGACACCTTGGTATGGAACGCCTTGCGGCACTTTGACACGACGCGACCCGTTTATGTTGAATCTGAGAGCAAAAAAGTCGGTAATGTGGTGGTGCCCGTTTCTCTGATGGACAAAATGCGCAATAGCCCGTGCTTAAACTTGCAGCTACAGCTGGAAGAGCGCGTCGCTTTGCTGATGGAAGATTATGATTTTTTTGTCAAGGATACTGCGTTTTTCTGCGACCGTTTAGAGGCACTCGTTTCAGCGCGCGGACATGAAGTCGTGAAAAGGTGGCAAGCTTTGGCGCAAGCTAACGATTGCGAAACTGTGGTGCGTGAGCTGCTGATTGACCATTACGATCCGGTGTATTTTCAATCGATGAAGCGCAATTTCAAAAACTATGGCGCTTCAAAATTAATAGCGCCTAAAGATCACAAGACATCATCTATGATTGAGCTAGCTTGTGATTTAACGTTGCAATAGCATAGACATCAACCAGGTATCGCTCTGTTTGCTATACCTCTTATGACTAAAAAAACGACAACCTTTTACAAGCCTTACTTGCCTTACAACATGTTGCGTTTTTGATTGATACTTGCGCATAACATGAAGATTCAACTTCCACTTTTTAGGAGAATCTTTATGATTTTAAAAACAGTCACCGGACTGAAAACGCTGCCTTTGCTGCTCGCCAGTGCGGGCATTTTGGTTTCTGCACAAACTTATGCTGCAATGACTACAGACGCACGTGGCAATACGGCATATGACACAGCAGCAGAATGCGACGCCGCCGTACAAAACGGCACCGCCCGCTTTTACGTGCCTGAGGCTAAAAACAAACCCATGCGCCAAAAAGGTGAGAAAAGTGTCAAAACTTCACGCATCAGCGACTTGGGCGAGCAATACCGCTTGGGTGCTTGCGACATAGGTGTGGGCAAAATAAAAGGCGGCCGTGTTGGCGTTGATCGCAAACTGCAAGGCAAGTATGTGCCCTACAGCCCTTCTATGCCTTTGAACAGCTATTTGGATGCCAGTGGCAACGTCGTGCGGGTCAGCATGTTAGGTTGTGACAACCGCTTTTCTTCTGCGATGCCTAGGGCTGTCAGCATACCTGCGCCACCACCGCCACCGCCACCACCACCGGTTGTCGTTGCTCCGCCACCACCGCCACCGCCACCAGTCGTGGTAGCCCCGCCCATGCCAGCGCCGATGCCTGTCGTAGTGGCGCCCGCACCGCCCCCACCTCCACCCCCAGTAGTCTTAACACGTTATGTTTTTGGTATGGTGGCAGCACAGAACGATGCTATTTGCCATGTTGATGGCGGCAACGCGACACTTTTGGTTGGGCAGGTTGGCGCTGGTATGAATTTCACGGCCATGCTGGGCGGGGAAATTTACGCCCAAGCTGCAAAAAGTCACACTTACAGCGGCACGAATTCGCCAGGCACTAGCAACACATCTGCGATTGGTGCGCGTTTAACTATCGGAACCCAATTGTCATCTCAAACTCGTGTCTTCGCTAAAGTAGGCGCCGCTTACGTGAACCATGAATTGGGCAATGACTCAAAAAGTGAAGCCCGCCCAACTTTGGGTGTTGGAATCACATACGACTTGACGCCAAGGCTCAGCTTACGCGGTGACGCTGACATGAGCTTCAAACGCGCTAAAAACCAAGTTCATCCAGCATGGACAGATGATAAATTTGTGGGATTAGGCTTGCAATATA
>JANPLX010000032.1:0-13335 GCA_031422495.1 Polaromonas sp.
TTACGGCGGATTTCAATCGATTCTTGATGTTTAAGTAATCTTCTACCAATCACTTAGGAGAAATAACATGACCACCCCCGCAACAATTCCCGCGAAGAACACGATCTGCCTTTGGTACGACCGCGATGCCGAAGAAGCCGCTCGGTTTTATGCCTCTGTGTTTCCCGATTCATCAGTGAAAGCTGTGCATCGCGCCCCCGGAGATTACCCATCGGGCAAGCAAGGCGATGTCTTGACGGTCGAGTTCACCGTGCTGGGCATCCCGTGCTTGGGATTGAATGGCGGGCCGGGCTGCCAACACAGCGATGCTTTTTCTTTCCAGGTCTCAACTGTCGATCAAGCCGAGACCGACAAATACTGGAACGCCATCATCAGCAACGGCGGGCAAGCGAGCGCTTGTGGCTGGTGCAAAGACAAATGGGGGCTGTCGTGGCAGATCACGCCGATTGCCTTGATGCAAGCCATTACCGATCCAGACCCAGCTGTGGCAAAACGCGCATTTGAGGCCATGATGCAGATGGGGAAAATCGATATTGCCGCTATTGAGGCGGCGCGTCGGGGCTATTTAGGTAACCCAGAACTGCATGCAGTCCTTTCATCACTAAATTGAAGGTTTTATTATGAGTACTGCTATTAATAAAAAATTCGTTGCGACAATCGAAAAAAGACCAAATTTTGGTTGGACTTTCGTAACGTGGCCCGGGTCAGTCAATTACTTTGGATCAGCCAAAGCGGTCAAGGTAGCAGGCACTATGGACGGCCACGAGTTTCAGACAGCATTCATGCCTTGGGGTGATGGAACTCAGCTATTACCAGTTAGCGCAAAGCTTATGAAGGCCATGAAAAAGCAGATTGGCGACACTGCAGAAGTATTTTTAAGAGAAAGAGTGCAACCAAATTCCGCAAAGTAGGTTGCTATAGATGATGTCCAACGTAATAAGACCTTCATGCTTAAAACAACGACACATTACTACTTGAAAGATATTCCGTGCATAGAAGCAAGGCAAGTTCAACCCAGCCGCTTTCAATACTCACGCGTAATAGAAAGTAAGAATAAAGATTAAGGCGATTTAAATATGAAAACAACCCGATCAAAAGACGGCACAGTATTAGCATATGACACACTTGGCAGTGGGCCAGCACTTATCTTCATAACAGGTGCAAGCTGTTTCCGTAAATTTAAGCCAGTAATGCAAGATGCCAAGGTATTTGCTGACGTATTTACTGTTTACAACTACGACCGACGCGGGCGAGGTGATAGCAGCAACATGCTGCCTTGGGCACTTGAGCGCGAAGTTGAAGACATCGAAGCGATGATTGATGCTGCCGGGGGCAGCGCCTATTTGTATGGGCATTCGTCGGGTGCCGTACTAGCGCTGGAAGCGAGCTTGCGGCTGGGCAATAAAGTGCAAAAGACAGTACTTTACGATGCTGCCTATGTGCACGACCAAAAGGAAAAAGTCGAATACGCTCAGTTGAGCCAAAAAGTAAATCAGCTTCTTGAGCAAGGAAAAAATGCAGAAGCCATGAAGGGGTTCTTAATCGGTATTGGCATGCCGAAGGTTTTTGTTTACCTTCTTCCATTATTACCCGGCTGGAAGATCATGAAGTCGCTTGCGCCAACTCTTGCCTACGACATCGCGCTGACTAGCGATCTGCCTCCCGTAACAAGAGCAATGGCGGCGACAGTGCCAATAAAAATCATGGTCGGACAAAAAAGTCCACCTGGGATGCACAATGTCGCAGAACAATTAGTAAATGCAATCCCTAACGCCACGCTAGTCATGTTAAAGGGACAAGATCACATGGTTAGCGCCAAGCAATTACTGCCAGTTTTGACCAGCTTTTTCAAGAATGACTCCCTCAGTTGATTAGTAAGCCAATAAAGCAGTTTTTGTCGACGTTTAAAACCGAAGGAGAAAAAACATGAATCCAGTTGTCCACTTTGAAATTCCTTACGAAAATCGCGAACGCATGGCGAAATTTTATGAGTCTGCGTTTGCTTGGAAATTGGAAGTTGGAAATGTTAGGCGAAGAAATGGGGAATTATGTTCTGGCTACGACTGCTATTGCAGATACTAGAAAAGGCTCATCTGCGGGCGCTATCAACGGCGGTTTCTTCTGTAAAAAACCCGACTGGCCAGTGCAATATCCGTCCATCGTCATTGCTGTTGAAGATATTCAAGCTTCAATGAAAAAAGTCGCCCAAGCGGGCGGCAATGTACTGGGTGAGCAATATGAAATACCCGGTATCGGCAAGTACGTTTCGTTTATGGACACAGATGGCAATCGTTTGAGCATGATGCAAGCTTTGCCACGGAAATAATCAAAATAAACTCTTTGAGGTGTTTCTTTTATGACAGAAAAACCTAAATTCATCACCATAGATGACTACCTCGCAACAGTCACACCCGAAACCAAACTGATATTGGCAGACATACGAAAGCTCATCCACCTCAAAGTGCCTGAAGCGCATGAAGTCATCAGCTACCAAATGCCCGCTTTTAAGCTCGGTCGTACGTTTATCTACTTCGCGGCGTTCAAGAAGCATATTGGCGTTTATCCGCCAGTAACGGGGGATAAGTTACTCATAGAGGCGACCGCTCGTTATCGCAATGAAAAAGGCAATTTGGCTTTTCCGCTTGATCAACCTATTCCCTATGAGCTGATCGGTAAACTTGCTGTGGCTCTGTCGAAGCAGTATGCAAGCACGACGGAATTGTGATTTGCAGAATGAGTCGATACACGGTCCGTCAAGCGACTGTGTTCACCTTCGATTTTGGGAAATCAGCGGCACGTGCCACAGCCTCTCCCGCCATAAAGTCCTTGCGCAGCTCATCCAACTTGGACATCGCTCCTTCGAAGGCGTCGTTGCCGAGCAGCAGATGGTGTGGTGGAAGACCCGACGCCACCGCCTTGACAACGGCTTTGGCCGCACGCACCGGATCACCCGGTTGCTTGCCTGAGACATCGCGCACGCTTGCTCGCACAGCGCCAGCGGTTGCCACGTAGTCATCAATCCGGCGCGCACTTTCGTTGGCAGATCGCCCGGCCCAGTCGGTGCGAAAGCCGCTCGGCTCGACCACCATCACCCGGATGCCCAAGGGCTCGACCTCTTGCCACAACGCCTCGGACAAACCTTCTACTGCGAACTTGGTCGCGTTGTAGTAACCCAGGGCTGGGAATCCGCGAATGCCGGCTATGGATGAAAAGTTGACAATACACCCCGATTGGCGCTTGCGCATGCCGGGCAGCACAGCCTGGATCATGGCGCATAGGCCGAACACATTGACCTCGAACATCTTGCGAACCTCGGCCTCTTCCCCTTCCTCTATGGCGGCGAAGTAACCAATCCCAGCATTGTTCACCAGCACATCGATGACACCGAAACGGTCTTCGGCGGACTTGATGGCTGCGGCGACCTGATCAGGTTGTGTGACGTCAAGCTTGAGTACGAGGACATTGTCGGTTGCAGCATAGCCTTTTAGAGTTGACGGGTCACGCGCAGTGATTACTGTGCGGTAGCCAAGTTCCATGGCCTGTTTGGCCATTTCTAGGCCGAAGCCCGTGGAACAGCCGGTAATAAACCATACCGGCGGCACGGTGACGAGGGCGTTGCTGACATGCGTATTCATAGATATTCCTTTTACTCAGACCGGTGCTGGAAGATGCACGGTACGAACCAGCTTCTTGTTGACAAACTCTTGGATACCCATGTTGCCCAGCTCGCGGCCGTAACCCGAGTTCTTGATGCCGCCGAAAGGTAACTCCGCATCGGTCCAGTCGATGTTGTTGACGAACATCATGCCGGTGTCGACGAGGCTGGCCACGCGCTTGCCGCGCGCATCGTCTTTGGTCCATACCGAGCCGCCTAGGCCAAAGTCGGAGTCGTTGGCTAGCGCGATAGCCTCGTCCTCGGTCTTCACGCGGAAGAACGACACCACGGGGCCAAAAAACTCGTCGCGGAATGCCGGGTTGCCGGGCTTGATGTCCGTGAGAATCGTCGTCTGCATGAACGAGCCAGGACGATCAATGCGCTTGCCACCCATCAGCAGCTTCGCACCGCCTTTGACAGCGGCATCGACTTGCGCTAGCAGTTGCACCAGCGCCGCTTCGGTCGACATCGGGCCGTGGGTGGTCGCCTCCATCATCGGGTCGCCCGCTTGCAAGGCTTCTAGGGCGGTCTTGAACTTCGCCAGAAACTGGTCGGCCACTGCTTCCATCACAATGAAGCGCTTGGATGCACAACAGGTTTGCCCACAGTTGTACATACGACCCCAGACGGCCCAAGGAATGGTTTTGTCGACGTCGGCGTCGTCGAGCACGATGAAAGCGTCGCTGCCACCCAGCTCCATGGTGGACTTCTTCAGGTTCTGGCCAGCGCGGGCCGCCACGCTGCGCCCTGCACCCACACTGCCGGTCAAAGCCACGCCCTTGACGCGCGGGTCGTCAATCACAATGTCCGATTGTTCGTAGGAGATGAGCAGGTTGGTGTAGGCACCGACTGGCGCACCAGCATCAAGCAGCAGCTTCTCAAACGCGATGGCGCATTGCGGCACGCAGCCCGCATGCTTGACCACCAGCACATTACCGGCCATCAATTGCGGGCCAGCCACGCGGGCCAATTGGTAGTAGGGAAAGTTCCAGGGCTCGACGCAGAACAGCACGCCGATGGGTGAGCTTTGCATGTGCGCCTCGCCTACCTTGGGCTGCAGTTTGACGGGCGCCAGAAAAGCTTCGGCATGCTGGGCGTAGTAGGCCAAAATATCGCCACTGAACTTGACTTCGCCGCGCGCCTCAACGATGCGCTTGCCCATCTCTAGTGTTTCCAGTTTGGCAAAATCGTAAACATGAGCGTGCAGGATCGCCGCAGCCTTGTTGAGAATGACGGCACGCTCTGCAAAGCTCTTGTGCTTCCAGGTTTGAAAGCAGGTGTCAGCAGCTGCTAGCGCTTTATCGAGCTGGGCATTGCTGATGTACTCGAAGCTCTTGAGCAGTTTGCTAGTGTTGGGGTTGATACTTTGATAGGTCATGTTGATGGATCCTTCGGTGTTGGTGGGTTAAGGTCTAGTGGTGGACTAGTAGCTGAAGCTCAGTTCACTCTCCTGTGCCTAGATCAGAGAGCAAGCCACCGCGTCGTCCTGAAGACGTGTCGTTAATCGAAGCGGCGCTAGAGGTTAAAGACTCGTGGTACTGCGCCCGCTCCTTGATGATCCGCGCTGCGATCTCTTGAGCCAAACGCTCTAACTTACCGCCTTTAAGCAGGGTGTCCATGAGATGTTCGTGCCGACGTTTGCGCATGGCGCTACAGAATTTTTGTGGCATCACGAATCCTTGATAATTGAAATTGGGTAGGAAAATCCGGGTCAATCCCGCAGGAAGGACAGCAGCGCATCGTTAAAAGCCTGCGCATGCGACACGTTCAGTCCGTGCGGTGCGCCAGTTACCGTCACCAATTGGCTGTGCGGCACGGCGCGGTGGGTACGCAGACCTGAGCCTTCGATGGGCACGATCGCGTCTGCGTCACCGTGAATAACCAACGTGGGCACGGTCACCTTTTTAAGGTCTTCGCGGAAGTCTGTGGTAGCAAATGAATCCATACACGCCAGCGCTGCGTGCTGCGCGGACTGAAGACACAGCATGATCGCATCGCTGAGCTGTGATTCGGTGACGTGCACCACATCGTTAGCCGAGAAGAAAGCTTGGGTGAACTGGTTGAAGTACGCGCCCCGGTTTTGCTCAAGCGCTTTTTTCTTCTCTTGTGCCATTTCGGGTGTGAGAGGCCCTTCGGGGTTGTCGGCCGATTTCATCAGGTACGGTGGCACGGCAGCGGCAAACACCACGCTGTGCAAGCGCGATTCGCCGTGGCGTGCGATATAGCGCGCTACTTCGCCTCCACCCATTGAAAAACCCACCAGCGTCGCATCTTGCAGTCCGCATTGGTCCATGACGCGTTGCAAGTCGTCAGCCAGTACGTCGTAGCTGTAACCTGATTCCGGCTTATCAGAGCGCCCGAAGCCCCGTCTGTCGTACGCCACCACGCGATAGCCAGCGGCTTGAAGCACCGAGACCTGCGGCTCCCAAGCCTGTGCTGACAACGGCCAGCCATGGATCAGCACCACCGGTCGGCCGCTACCACCGCTGTCGTCAATGTGCAGGCGTACGGAGCCTGCGGTAGTTGTGACTGAGGGCGATGTGCTGGCACTGTCCAAATCATCAGTGCTTGCCGTGTTTCCAGCGGCGACTCCGCCCAGTGCACCGGCGACGGCCCCGACCGTGGCTCCTACCAAAACCCCTACTGGGCCGGCCACAGCTATGCCGACGGCGGCACCCGTGGCCACACCTGCCATCACGCTACCGCCTATCAGCACCGATTTAGCCTCGCGTTCGGCTTCATGGGGTTCCAACTGAGTCTGAGCCGCAGCATCCGGGTCTTGTGAAGGAATCCCGTGGCCCGGTTTGGCCTGCTCGGCAAGGTCTTCGTCGATAGGCGTGATGCTGGATGGCGGGGTGATCAATGGGTTCATAGGCTTCTCCTGGTTCAGTTGACTGCGGAATGAGCATGAGGCCCAATCAGTAACTCTTCAGTGATGCTATGCCCTTGAGAACGAAACTGTCTGTGTGACAGCACACAGATGCTGATCATTTGGGATGCTTAGTATGCTATAAATAATATAGCTGCCAAGGCAATAAATACAATGGCTACATGCCAATTTAGGCACTAAAAATCGTAAAAATAGTAAAAATAGTAAAAAACGAGTTCTACAGCGTTTTACAGCGATTGTTTGTACCGCTCCAGCATCTGCACCTGCGTTTCTACAGCTGTATCTGGGCTTACTTTGCCCGCTAATTGGTCATGCATCATTTCGCCCATGCTGGGCAGTTGGCTGCGGTCAATGTGTTTACTCGCGTTCCACAGTTCTGAGCGCATCAGTGCCTTGGCGCAGTGCAAGTAGCAGGCCTGCACGGTAACGCGAATCACCAATGGGGGTACACGGCGGCTGTCTTCACAGAGTTTTCGCTCTGCCTCGATGGTTGAAAGCAACGCTGTGCCATTCACCCGCAGGGTTTCGTCCATGCCGGGAACCATAAAAAGCAGCCCGACTTGCCCAGTGGCGATGATGTTTTCTAGGCTGTCCAAGCGGTTGTTACCCGGCGAATCTGCAATCAGCAGGGTATTGGCATCCACAATTTTGACAAAGCCAGCATCGCCCCCACGCGGCGAGGTGTCAGCCCGACCGTCTGCGCCGTAACTTGCCATCACCACAAAGGGCGACAAACTGATGAGCCGTTTGGCATGAACGTCCAGCTGCGGCAACTCTTTGAGTGCCGAGCGCGGGTTGACGGGCGCGTAGATCTCGCGCAGGGCGGAGAGGGTTGATATAGTTGTTTTTATAGTCATTTTCACTACAAATTAAATAGCAGCTTAGGCAATAAATACGCCGGCTAGAGCCAAAAATATCCTTTAATTTAGCCTTAAACCTCAAGAATAGTCTGAAACCCACCAAAAATCATGCGCTTGCCATCAAATAGCTTTGAGTAGTTTTCGTCTTGCATGACGGGGTCTTGCATGATGAGTTTCCACGCTTCGTCGCGTACCTTGCGCGATGGCCAGCTGATCCATGAGAAGACGATGGACTCGGTTTCTTCGCGTTTCACGGCCATGGTGAACGATGTTAATTTGCCTTCTGGCACATCATCGCCCCAGTTTTCAACAATGCTCAAAGCACCATACTTTTTGAAACAAAGAGCCATGCCCATCGATAATTTGGTGTAGGCTTCGCGGTTGGCTGTGGGTACTGCTAAAACGTATCCGTCGATGTAGTTCATGGTGGTTACTCCTAGGTTGTTGACATAAAATATAACGGCAATAGGGTTAGCTGTCAAACTGTAATAATGATATTTATTGCTATGATATAAATAGCTTAATAGTTAATAAATACGGTAGCTAGATGCTAATTTAAAGCGTATTTTTAGCTAATAATTAAGGTTCAATAGAATACAAAGATGTCAGATACTTCAAATTTAACCACGGTCACCTTTGCTCAGCTGCAAACCTTCATCACCAACGGCTTACAAGCCGCTGGATTACCCCCAAAAGACGCCCACAAAGTCGCCACCTTGATGGCTGAAGCCGATTTGCAAGGGTCGGACGGGCATGGCGTGATTCGGCTGCCGCAGTATGTGAAACGCATCAAGGCGGGCGGCATCAGCACACAGCCGAATATCCATGTCGTCAACGAACGCGCTGCCATGGCGGTGGTGGATGGCGATAACGGCATGGGGCATTTGGTGATGAGTTTTGCGGCGGAGCTGGCGATTGCCAAAGCACGCACCGCTGGGGTCGCGTGGGTGGGGGCACGGCACAGCAACCATGCGGGGCCAGCGTCGCTCTACGCGCGTATGCCGATAGCGCACGACATGATCGGCCTGTATTTCGCCGTGGGCAATGCCAACCACTTGCCGCCTTGGGGTGGCATGGAGATGCTGTTGTCCACCAACCCCATCGCCGTGGGCGTGCCGGGTGCGGGTGGGCAGCCTGTGGTGTTGGACATGGCGACCACGGTAGCAGCCTATGGCAAGGTCAAAGCCAAAGCAAAGCGCGGCGAGATGATGCCCGAGGGCTGGATGATAGACAGACAAGGACAGCCGCTACTCGACCCGAAACGCGCGGAAGAGGGTTTTTTGCTGCCGATTGGTGGCCACAAAGGTTATGGTTTGGCATTGATTGTCGGTTTGCTGGCTGGCACGCTGAACGGCGCTGCGATGGGCAAAGACGTGGTCGACTTCAACCATGACGATGTGACGCCGACCAACACGGGGCAATCAATTCTGGTGATTGATCTCAAAGCTTTTGGTGACCCGACGTTTTTCAAAGCGGCGGTTGCCAAATTGGTTGTTGACATTCACAACAGCCAGCGCTTGCCTGGTGTGGAGCGTATTTGGCTGCCGGGTGAGCAAAGTGAGCTGCGCCGCAAAACCTATACGGAGTCGGGAATACCTATTTCCTCAAATTTAGTGAACGAATTGAATATTTTGGCAATCGAATTGAAAGTCGACGCACTAATTAAAGCTAAAACTTGACGTGTGTCATGTTTTTTTTTGATTTTCTTAAGCTCGCTGTGTCACAATTCTGTCATAAAAAATCCTGTCATCTAGGAGACACATCTTGTTTTTTACACGAACACTTGTCGTGGCTGCGGCTTGCGCGCTATCCGCATTATCTTTGGCAGCGACTGCCCAGTCTGCTTACCCAAACAAGCCGATCAAAATGATCATCCCGCTGGCAGCGGGCAGCGCAGTAGACAACGCAGCACGCATTTTGACCACCAAAATGTCGCAAGGTTTGGGGCAAAACATCGTCATTGAAAACCAAGCGGGCTCGGCTGGTTTGATAGGTGCAGACCGTATTGCAAAAGCTGCACCAGACGGCTACACGATTGGTGGTTTCAACGACAGCGTGTTGACTATGATTCCGCACATTTACCCGAAATCGACATGGAATGCTTTGACCGATTTTGACCCTTTGTCACTCGTCGCAACGATTGAGTGGGGCTTGGTTGTTAAAACCGATTCACCCTACAAAACCGTGGCAGACTTCATTGCTGCCGCGAAAGTCGCACCAAGTAAATTGAACTACGGCTCTGGCGGCAATGGTAGTCCACAGCACATTGCGATGGCATTGTTTAGCAACCGTTCTGGCATTACCGCCACGCATGTTCCCTACAAAGGCGCGACGCCAGCCGCTGTGGCGGTCGCCGCTGGTGAGGTCGATGCAGCATTTCAAGGTTTGGGCACAGTGACATCCTTGATTCAAGGCGGCAAATTACGCCTGCTGGCCGTCTCTACCCAGAAGCGTTTGGCGCAATACCCCAATGTACCCACCGTCGATGAAAGCGGTTTGAAAGACTTTTTCTTCAACTCTTGGTTCGCCATGGTCGTGCCAGCCGGCACACCTAAAGACATCGTTGAGCGTTTGAACGCAGAAATGCGCAAAGCCATAGCCGACCCCGAGACCCGTGACAAACTGGTTGCGATTGGCCTAACCCTGCGCGGTTCTAGCGCTGCGGAACTTGGCAGCGCAACCAAAGATCAATTTAATTTATACAAAAAATTGATTGCTGACAACGGTATCAAAGCGGAATGAAAATGATCAATAGCTGCAAGATAAACGATTTTCGTGACAAATTTAACATACATTAATTCAAATTTAATTTATAATTTACAACATTGTTACATAAAATGTTTATCGATTTTGACTCTTTGAATTTAGTTTGTAGAAAAAAATGAATTTTCCCATTACTTCAGTATTAACTGGTTTCATGGCGTTGCTCATCATGGTGCTCAATGCGCATCTGTCGGCTCGACAGATCCAACTTGGTGGAGACGTCTTTAAAAACTATACAGATGGCGCAGGCGATGATATTTTGAATCGCCGAAGAATTGCCTTTATGAGTGCTGTGTTTAATATTCCGATGTCTATCATTCTGTTGGGCTTGATTGAATTCGGTGGCGCATCGCGTTTACAAGTTATTATTTTGGCAGTTACTCTGCTCATAAGCCGTGTTCTGCATGCGATGGGCTGTCTCTATCAACCTTTGCCACAAATCAGAACATTTGCAGTCACCATCCAGTATGGCTATTTCACCGTATGTGGGCTTTGGTTGATGTTTGGTGCGTATTATTTATTCTAAAGATATGAACATATAGATGCAAAGTTCACGATATTACGCGTGATATTTTGTGATCACAAGAATATGAGGGGGTATAAAAAATGACTTTGCCTGTTGTTTCAATCTTAGCCGGCGTATTTATTTTGATGCTTGTTGCTCTGAGCTTGAGTGTTTCAATGCGTCGTATCCATCTAGGCGGTATCTTTTTTGGTGATGCTAACGATGACACTTTGCGCCGCAAAATACGAGCGCAGGGCAACTTTATTGAATATGTGCCTACGGCGCTGATTGTTATTGGGCTGATGGAATTAGCTGGTGCGGCTAAGCTTCAATTAGCCGTCTTAGCCATTGCATTTTTCATCAGCCGGGTACTGCACGCCTATGGCATGCTATACACCAAAACTGCTTCGGTAGGCGCAGTGGGCATGATGATTCAACATGCTGTTTTTATTGTCTCGGGCATTTGGCTGCTTTATACCAGCACTGTTTCGCTATTTATTAAATAGCAACGTAAGAAATCAATACGCTGGCTATAGAAGAGAATATCTAATTTTTAGAGATATATTTACTTTTAAAAAATTAGCAAACTATTCAACTCAAATCTCATAACTTTGACAATGCGTACGCTAGCATTGATGTTCTTTGCTATCACATGTACCCTGTCAGATTTGACAGCTAACTGGATAGCTTATCTTTAACAATAATGCAGCCACGTGATTTTTTAAATAAATAGGGCAAATTCATGACGTTAAAACTTTTCGACTTCAAGCATATATTTCATAAATCTAGGGTTGGCCAAGGACAGTGATGAATTCTTTGAATGGGTCTATGTGATAGCAGTTATTTACGAAACCTATGGCTCACCTGATGTTCTTCAGTTTAAAGAGGTAGAGAAACCCACGCCTAAGAACGATCAGGTACTGATAAAGATTCTTGCAACAACGGTTACTTCAGCGGATTGGCGTGTACGCAGCCTAACCGTTCCTGCTGGCTTTAAGCTCATGATGAGGTTGGTGTTTGGATTCTCTAAGCCCAAACAAGCCATATTAGGATCTGAGCTGGCAGGGGTGATCGAGTCAGTTGGCAGTGCAGTCACACTATTTAAAGTCGGCGATGCCGTATTTGCGTTTTCCGATGCCAAAATGGGTTGTCATGCCCAATACAAATGCTTGGCGCAAGACAGTGCAATCGCCCTCAAACCCGCCAATTTGAGCTATGAGGAAGCTGCAGCACTCTCGTTTGGCGGAACAACAGCGTTAGATTTTTTCAAAAGAGCCAAATTGCGAAGTGGTGAAAGCGTGCTAATCAACGGTGCTTCTGGCGCGGTGGGTACGGCTGCTGTACAACTTGCCAAGCACTTTGGCGCAGACGTGACTGCAGTTTGCAGCACAGCGAACGTTCAATTGGTGATATCAATAGGCGCAGACCATGTCATCGACTACACCAAGTCGGATTTCACACAGAACGGCAAAACCTATGATGTCATTATGGATACCGCTGGTACGGCTCCTTTTGACCGCAGCAAAGCCTCACTAAAACCCAAAGGACGCCTTCTGTTGGTGCTAGCTGGGTTGCCTGACATGCTGCAATCGCTGTGGGTGTCGTTGACGAGCAATATAAAAGTGATTGCAGGACCTGTTTTTGGAAAAGCAGAAGATTTGCATTTTCTAGCTGAATTGGCTGTTGCGGGCAAATTCAAATCTGTGATTGACAGAAGCTATCCATTCGAACAAATCGTCGAGGCGCATCGTTATGTTGATACGGGTCGAAAAAAGGGCAACGTTGCTATCATGATGCATCACGATAGCTGAAAACTATATAAACGAAGTAGACGAGGAGTGTTTTTGAAAATAGCCGAATTCCACGATGTTTTACAAGAATTTTCAGCAGCCAGCACGGCTGAAGAGATCACTGGTGCAAGATTTGAAACCCGTGAGTGAAGGTCTGGGCAAACGCATGATGGATGAAGCTTCTGATTTTAGTTTGAAATCAGGCATACTATGCCGGTTCATAGCCCACGTGGCGAGATGGGCGTTTTGAGCTTGACCGTCAACCAATCGATCAAGTCTTCAAAAGACATTACGCAAAATGCGCTCCCTTACGTTCAAATATTCGCGGGCTATTTGCTGTAGACTAGTATGCCGGAGCTAAAAACACCCACATTAGCCATGTGGGGAGAACAAGACCGCGTCTTTAATCAAAGCAGCACAGGCGTTCTACGCGAACATCTACCTTCGGCTCAAATTGCTATGCTGCCTGCAACAGGTCACTTACCCATGATGGAGTTTCCGGCCGAGACTGCTGCCCGTTACCGCGCTTTTTTACAAACCCAACGAGCATCAAAGCTGCCGTGACATATGCTTAGAATGGGTAATTTTAGCTATTAATAAAATAGCTATAGAGGTAATAAATACGGCGGCTACCTCCATATTTGCACATAAAGAAACGCCAACGCACCACAGTGCTACACAGGACGCGTACCGTTATAAGTCAAATTCAGAGGCGTGGTCGTAGCTTATTTGCCGGAATGGTTCGCAGCGATAAAGTTGCCAGAAACCGTGAAGAACATGTACAAAGTTTCTTTAGGCTTGTCTTGTGCAGCAGCAACTTTGAAGCTTACTTTCCATTCTTTGCCTTTATGACCATCAAACAAGGCTATTTG
>JANPLX010000033.1:0-4910 GCA_031422495.1 Polaromonas sp.
GGCGAAACCGCTGGCAAAGCAGGAAAAATTGGACTGGTGCACAACGGCATCATTGAAAACCACGACGAATTGCGTGCTGAGTTACGTGCCAAAGGCTACGTTTTTGTCAGCCAAACCGATACTGAAGTGATTGCTCACTTGGTGGACAGCCTTTACACCGGTGATTTGCTAGAAGCCGTCAAAGTCGCCTTGCCGCAGCTGAATGGCGCGTATGCGATTGCGGTGTTTTGCAAAGATGAGCCACATCGCATCGTTGGTGCACGCGCTGGTTCGCCACTGATTTTGGGCGTTGGCAAAGCGGATAGTGCTAATTATTTAGCCAGCGATGCTATGGCTTTGGCAGGCGTTACGGATCAAATCGTTTACCTCGAAGAGGGCGATGTTGTTGACTTACAGCTCGGCAAATACTGGATTTTGGACAAAACTTTCAAATCATTGTCAGCAGCGCAACGCCCCGTCAAAACCGTGTTGGCGCACAGCGGTGCTGCAGAACTTGGCCCCTATCGCCACTACATGCAAAAAGAGATTTTTGAACAACCACGTGCCATCGCCGACACGCTAGAGGGGGTCGAGGCGATTGTCCCTGAGCTGTTCGATGCTTTGATGACGCACAAAGTTGGTGAAAACGCACATGCGGTGTTCAAAAAGATCGACAAAGTCCTCATCCTCGCCTGTGGCACCAGCTACTACAGCGGCTGCACGGCCAAGTATTGGTTGGAGAGCATCGCCCAAATCCCGACCCAAGTCGAAGTAGCTAGTGAATACCGCTACCGAGATTCGGTGCCCGATGCCAACACACTGGTTGTCACCATCACCCAATCTGGCGAGACGGCAGACACCCTGGCTGCGCTACGACATGCACAGTCTTTAGGTATGAAGCACACGCTGACGATTTGCAACGTCGCCACCAGTGCCATGGTGCGCGAGTGTTCGCTGGCCTATATCACCCGCGCGGGGGTCGAAATCGGCGTTGCATCGACCAAAGCCTTCACCACGCAATTAGCCGGTTTGTTTTTGCTCACCTTGGCATTGGCGCAAAGCAAAGGGCGCCTCACTGAGGCACAAGAAGCCGCGCATTTGGTTGCCATGCGCCACTTGCCTGCCGCTTTGCAAGCAGTGCTGGCTTTAGAGCCGCAAATCATCAGCTGGGCTGAGGATTTTGCCAAGCATGAGAATGCGTTGTTTTTAGGCCGTGGTGTGCACTACCCGATTGCGCTTGAAGGCGCATTGAAACTCAAAGAAATCACTTATATCCACGCCGAAGCTTACGCCGCTGGCGAGCTAAAACATGGCCCTTTGGCTTTGGTCACGAGCGAAATGCCCGTCGTCACCGTCGCTCCCAACGACGCGTTACTAGAAAAACTAAAAAGCAATATGCACGAAGTCCGTGCCCGTGGTGGTGTGCTGTATGTGCTGGCCGATGCAGATACCAAAATTGAAAGCGGCGATGGCTTGCACGTCATCCACATGCCCGAAAACTATGGTGCGCTCAGTCCGCTACTACATGTCGTACCGTTGCAATTGTTGGCGTATCACACGGCGCTGGCGAAGGGAACGGATGTTGATAAACCGAGGAATTTGGCGAAAAGCGTCACTGTGGAATAAGCCATTCTCCCGAATCCGAACAAACTTTGCCCCGTGCGTTTTTCAGCCAAACTTGTTCTTCATTAAGAAGTAATGCGGTTGAAGGGTTGGTGTCAAAGTTGATCTGAAGTGCTTTTGCAAAAAAAGCATTTTCAATAGGAAGCTCCCACGTGAGAAAGACTTGCGAGCAATCTAGCTCTGTAGGGAAGTCGGCCGCTTTGAAGCTATTGCTGTTGCGCTGAATAACAGCGTGCGGCTGCCCAGTATCGAAGATAACCACCGTTCCTCTGACCAAGGGGATGCGATGTCCAGTAGACGGGAAATGCAAATCTAAACCTTTGTCATCACTCAGGAAAAGATTACAAAAGGCAGCGCCACCGTAATGTTCACCGTCATGGTGGTACTTCGCACCACGGCAGGCCATCAGCGCGACGCTGCTGTCGGTCAGTACGTCCTGTAAACCTAGCGTCTGTATCCAGTCTGACACCGCCTGTAAGCAGTTGCCATAGTCAGGCCAGCGCATACGTGCTCTAGCCAAGGGTAAAGTTTCCACGTCGCCGGGTTGTAGCACTAAGCGCAGTGATATCTCTCTTTCCCAATCTGCTATCAGCCTTGCAGATGGTGCAGGCACATTAACCTTGCTTGTCAGCACAACATCACTCACATTGCGGCTGCGGATGGCGTCGCCACTCCAGTAATAGGAGGTTAGGAGATGCTGCGTGTTAAGCGAGGGCGGTGGCGTACTCATCTGACAGAGCACCCGCTCAATCCTGAGCGCTTTGTTCCGAGCGCAACCAAGTGTATGTAACGCCCAAGCCCACTGTGGCTCCTGTGGTCTGACGTACCAGCGGGCTGGATTTGTTGGCCGCGCCTGCGACCGTGTCCACGCGGGCAAAGCCGAACAGACGCCAGTCACGGTTAAGGCTCCGCGAAAACGAGGTGCCTAGACGCCAGCCGACCAGTCCGCTCGACGCGGCGTATGCTGGGCGCTGTTCCGTGGCCTCTGAGCTATTGACTTCGTAGAAGGTTCGTGCCAGCTTCTTATCGGCAACGATGGCACCGACCGACGCGTTGTAACGCCAACCGTTACTGGACTGGCGTTCATAGATCAGTTTGGGCTCGAAGCTCAGCCCTTTGTGTTCACCTCGGTCGCTCAGGTCGAAGACCGCGCGCAGCGGAATCTCAGCCCGCCAACGCCCGCCGCCCGGTGCTGCGCCTAGGTTCCATTTCAGGCGCGGGCCCAACTCTACCAAGGTGCCCAGTTCAGGCATGCCTTTGCGTGCGTCGATCGATCCGCTGCCGGCGCCAAACGAGCCCGCTACACCAATGTCAATCTCGAATGTCTCAGTCTTCAAGGCTCGGATGCCGGCCGCGTCTCGGTCAGCACGCAGCACCTCGCCGCGGTAAATGAAGAAGGGCAGCAACAGGCCTGTATTGACTTGCTGGTCTGACCCTGGGTAAGCCTGTTGCGACACGCCGATGGCAGCAGCTCCGAGCTCCCAGAGCGGGGCTGCTGATGGAGCTTGCGCCATGGCGCTGCTGCTGATGGCTGCACCACTCGCGACGATGATGGCACCATCGACCAATCCAATTTTGAATGAACGTCTACTCATGCTTGCACCTTATAAACCGTTTAGTTATACTGTAAACCACATAGTCATATCCGCAAATCCCCTTCGCGAAGGTGACCTTTTGTGGTTTTGCCGCAATAAGCCAAAGCTGACAATTTTTTGCTGCTGATGTGTCTGAAATTATGCGTGCCTTTGGCTTAATGTAATACGGCTCTAGGGCAAAGCATGTTGAGGGTGCTGTTTGATGGGGCGTATAAAATTGGGCAATAGAAGTCTTACACATTACATCACTACACAAGCCCTGCCAACTGATATGCATACCAGCGCACTCGTTTTATTTTCCGGCGGTCAAGACTCCACCACCTGCTTAGCACTTGCTTTGAGCAAATATGAACGAGTCGAGACGATTGCGTTTGATTATCGCCAACGGCACAGTGTTGAGTTGCAAGCGCGTTTACGTGTGCTGGAGCAAATCAAACAGCAATTCCCTCACTGGGCGCACAATCTGGGGGAAGACCATTTGCTCGATTTGGGCGTTCTTGGGCAGGTCAGTGAAACGTCGTTGACGCGGGATGTGGCTTTCAAAATGGAAAGCTCGGGTTTGCCGAACACCTTTGTACCAGGTCGAAATTTGCTTTTTTTGACTTTAGCTGCTGCCTTGGCGTATCGACGTGACTTACAAGTGATGGTGACTGGCGTTTGCGAAACCGATTTTTCTGGCTACCCTGATTGCCGTGACGATACGATGAAAGCTATGCAGCTGGCGCTTTCATTGGGCATGGATAAGCGGTTTTTGATTGAAACGCCGTTGATGTGGATTGATAAGGCCGACACGTGGGCTTTGGCCGCTTCGCTGGGTGGGCAGTCCTTGGTCGATTTGATCATCGAACATACTCACACTTGCTATCTAGGCGACCGTGTGCACCGTCAAGCTTGGGGCTATGGCTGTGGCACCTGCCCCGCGTGCGATTTGCGGAAAAAAGGTTATGAGCGATGGGTTACGACCGCTGGGTAGCTGCTACCGTGTAAGTTGATGAAGTTGAATCGTTTGAGGGAGTGTCATTATTGGTTTTTTCGAGCGTCCATATTGTGTTATGAAACGCAGCCACGCTAGGTCTATGCGCTATAGATATAATAGCACCTTTGGCAATTAATACGCCGGCTAGAAGTCGTTTGTACAGCGTATTTTCAGCCTCAACATCAAGTGCACTGGTCGCTTCATCGGCAAATATCCACTGCGGCTTTTTAAGCAATACGCGGGCGATGGCTAGGCGCTGTTGCTCGCCACCAGAGAGCATTTGACCCCAAGCTTCTGTGTCGTCCAATCTGCTTGCTAATTGCGGCAACAATGCATCTGTCAATGCAGTTTGCAGGGCTGCATCGTCGTATTTGCTAGCGGGCTCTGGGTAAGCCAGTGCATCGCGTAAAGTGCCGTTGGGGAAATAAGGGTGTTGGGGAATAAACATCGCGTTTGCAGGCATTTGGATCTGACCTTTGCTGAAGGGCCAGATGCCTGCGAATGCGCGGAACAGCGTTGATTTGCCACTGCCTGAGGGACCATTGAGTAATATGCTGTCGCCAGCTTGAGCGTTAAGCGCGGCATGAGCCAGCAGCACTTTGCCGTTGGGCAGTGACAGTGTTAAGTCGTTGGTGGACAAGCTGTTTGAGCTTGTATTAATTGCGGTTTGCGTTGGTAGCAAGGCTTCGCTCGCTGTCATATTTTCGTCAAAACTGGTCAATCGATCCGTCGTGGCG
>JANPLX010000034.1:0-7605 GCA_031422495.1 Polaromonas sp.
TCCAATGATTAAGGCAGCAAGTGCTGACGCAAACACGGCTACTGGTAGCGACCACCAAATGCTAATTGATTCGCCCTGCGGTGTTAAAAAAGCCAGTGCATAGCCGGCTAAACCAAAATAGGCTGCATGTCCCAGAGACACCAAGCCAGCCACGCCCTGCAGCAAATCCAAACTCATGGCAAATATCGCCATGATGAGCATACGGGTGACCATTTGTGTGTAAAAGTCCGTGCCAACAAACGGAAAGGCGAGTAAGGCGATTAAGCCCAAACCGAGCGCGATCTGTACTCCGCGCGGCAGTATTTCTAGATTGGCTTTTGGCGCGCTCATGCTTTAAACAACCCCTCTGGCTTCCATAGCAACACCGCTGCCATCAGCATATAAACCAGCATGCCAGACATGGACGGTAACAGCACTTTGCCAAAAGTATCGACCAACCCGACCAGGAGAGCTGAAATCAACGCACCCCGCACCGAGCCAATGCCGCCAATCACGACCACCACGAAACACATGATCAACACTTGCGAGCCCATATTTGGATAGACACTGGATATAGGCGCTGACAATATGCCAGCGACAGCTGCCAAGCCCACACCTAATGCAAACACAACGGCATGAATCAATTTGATGTTGATACCCATTGCTTCCGTCATGTCGCGGTTAAACGCGCCAGCGCGGATTTTCATACCTAAACGTGTTTTAGCGATGAGCCAGTACAAACCAAAAGCTAAAGCAATGCAAACTGCCGACATGAATAGCCTGTAAACGGGGTAGGAGAGATTATCGGTCAGCGGAATCGACGCACTCAAAGCAGCTGGAATGGTGACACCATGCACATCGTCTCCCCACAAAATCGACCTCAGCTCTTCAAAAATATAGATCAGCCCGAACGTCAGCAGCACCTGGTCTAAATGATCGCGTTCATAAAAATGTCTGAACAGCAACCACTCCAACGCCAAGCCAAATAGCACAGCAAGTGCCGTGCCAATGAGGATGGCTAATGTCAAACTACCAAAGAGTGTACTTAACCAATACGCCAAATACGCACCCAGCATGTAAAAACTGCCATGCGCCAAGTTGACCACGCCCATGATGCCAAAAATAAGCGTCAGCCCTGCTGCCAGCATGAATAGCAATAGTCCGTACTGCACGCTGTTCAGTAACTGAATGAGGAAGGTTGGAAAGTCCATAAACGCTTTGGGTTAAAAAAATAGGGAATAAATATCCCTATTTATCTCCCTATTTCGGCACTACTACAGAGTGAAGTTCAATTACGCGATTTTGCAGCCCGCACCAGAGTCTGCCAAAGCTTTGGCTGCGATGCCAATCACTTTGTTTTCTTTGTTTTCAACCACGCGTAAGTAAATGTCTTGCACCGGGTTGTGCGCTTTGCTCATGGTCCACTTACCGCGCGGGCTGTCAATGGTGGCGTTTTCCATCGCTTTATAAAGCTCGACCTTCTTGGACATGTCGCCTTTGACAGCATTCATGCCTTGAATCAACAGCAAACCTGTGTCGTAACCTTGTACGGCATACACGTCAGGTTGCAGCTTAAAAGTTTTGGCATAGTTCAAGCGAAATTGCTTGTTGCGTGGCGTTTCTAGCGAGTCGCTGTAATGCAGCGTCGTCACCACACCATTCGCAGCAGGACCAGCAGCGTCTAATACGCCTTCTGTCAAAAAGCCGGAGCCATAAAGCGGAATCTTGCCCTGCAAGCCAGCTGCAGCGTAATCCCGCATGAATTTTGCCGCACCGCCACCAGCAAAGAAGCACGCCACAGCATCAGGTTTTAACGCCGCAATTTCAGTCAATAGCGCTTGAAATTCTACGTTAGGGAAGGGCAGGCCGAGCTCTTTGATGATCGTACCGCCAGCAGCGGTGTAGCTTTCTTTGAAACCTTCAAAAGCCTCGTCACCCGCAGCGTATTTCCAAGTGATCCACACCGCTTTTTTGTGACCTTTGGCCACCATCGCTGCACCCAAAGCACGAGTAGGTTGTGAGTTGGTAAAGGACGTGCGAAACACGTTAGGCGCGCATTGCGCACGTGTTGCAGCATGTACGCCTGCGTTAGGAATCAAGCTTAGGACACCACTGTCACGCGCAACTTTGTGAATACCCATTTGCACGCCAGAGTGCACCGTGCCTACCAGCACATCGACCTTGTCGCGTTGCACCAGTTTGTTGGCGTTTTCAATGCCTTTTGATGGGTCAGATTCATCATCCACTTTGAAAAACTCAATCTCACGGCCACCCAGTTTGCCGCCTTGTTCATTGATAGCTAAGCGAAAACCATTTTCAATCGCCACGCCCAGCTGTGCAAACGTGCCGGTGTAAGGCAGCATCAAACCGACGCGTAATTTGCCTGTTTGTGCCTTGGCTTGTTCAGCCACCAGCAAACCGGTAGATGCAGCACCAATCAAGGCGGCACTGCGGGACAAAACTTGGCGACGGGATGCTAAATTTGATATTGAGCTTGTTTTCATGGAGTCTCCGAAAGGAATGGGTGGAATTGATTGAAGTATGAATTATTGTGCATGCATGTTAAGCGCAGTGAGCATTTTTTAGCAGCGTATAAACCCTGATTATTATCCGAATTTTAGTTTTATTAGCTATTGCTATCAATCAGATTTAAGTAAATGCGATTGTTATCAATAAGGGTTGGATAAATGCGGATGTTTTGCGTCAGAGGAGCACATAAAGCTTTGCCCGTGCAGACATCAAACCTACCTTGGTGCAAAGGGCACTCAATTTCTCTACCCTCCAAAAAACCGTAACTCAAACGCGCGGCCCCATGCGTACAAAAATTGTCGGTCGCATATATTTCGCCCTCTACCTCGTACAGGGCGATCTCTTTGTCAGCGACAACAATACCAACAACATCGCCCTCTGGGACATCGTCCAAGGCGGCTACATCCGTCCATTTTTCACTCAGCGTTTCTGTCATAAGATTTCCTAAAATAACTAAATGGGATAGATGAGTGAGTTGGCTATCATTTCACTGTCATACACGCAAAGGCGAGATTGGAATTTCAGACCATCTGGCTTGCGCACAATCACATCACGGTAAAAGCCGACGTTATAGACAGTTGATTCACCGTCCAATTTGGTTCGCAAGACCGCATAATTGGCCTCTGAAAAAATGCGTTCACCATGCATATCATTAGTCACAGCGGTGATACGGGGTGCGCCAATAATATGTCTTTGATAATAGGGGTCGTGGTACAGCGTCTCTTTCACAGCATAGACGCGATCTCGAAGCATGGCTTTGCTATCAAACGCCAGCAAGCACAGTGGCAGACCTTGCTCGAAGTTTTCACGCGGCTGCAATCGGTAACTGCCTTCATCAACAAAAAATTCAGGCCATTGCTCCCATCGTTCTGAATCGCATGCCATGGCATAGTCGTTATACAGATTAACCAGCTCGAAGTAAGTTTGGAAATCGATCATGCTATTGATCGTGTTATTGCCCATATTTATTCCCCCATGACCTTACGCCAGTAGGCATACATACCGCGAATAAGCGTTTCGGTGACCATGTGGTCGGTATCAGCAATGTCATGGCCACCCATTTCGACAACCGTGCGATGTGAAGGTTTCTGCTCAAAACTTTCTTGCGACCATTCGATCACTTCACCATCGTCTGCAGAAACAAAGCCTGCAGGCCCAAACAGATTGGCTTGAATCAATCTACGCTCTTGCATCTCGGGTGTGTCTTCTTCAAACCCAAAGTGCGTCCACACAAAATCAAACGATCCATGTCCTTTGGGCTGAATGTGGCGCATGGAGACACTATTGACCTGCTGTTGAACAATGAGACTTGGGAAAATAGTGGTCATCACAGCGGTCGGGCCATTCCACCAAGGTTCGGGAACAATATCCAGCAATCGCGGGTCGTTCAGTGTCATCTTGTCTTTGAAACTGTCAACGCCGCTCACAACTTCTGCATTTTTACCGCCTTGTCCACGCGTAGAAATCATAGCGGCATGGCGGAAATGCTCATCCATTTTTAGTTCGGATTTGTTATCAGCGCGCCAAAGACCAAACGTTGAAAACCAAGTGTGCAACAGTCCAGGGTGATACGGATCTTTGATGTTTTCCTGCATCAGCTTCCAGTTTCCAGGAATCCGCTGACGTCTATAACCAAGTATCTTGAGTTGCCGACCGCTGAACACGCGGTCGAAATAATGCAGGATGGTTGGGCCTAAAAATGCCTCTAGAGATTCGATCTCTTGGTTAAACGAGGCAAATACGACACCACCCCGGGTGGCGACTTTGAGTTTGTTCAAGCCATGGTCTTCGGTTTTGAAGTCTTTGGGCATCCCGCCATTGATTTTTCCGTCTTGCTTCACGCCACGTTTGAACGGCACACCTTGCAAATCACCCTTGAGGCTGTAATTCCACTGGTGATAAGGGCAAAGAAAATCGGTGCGATTGCCATGCCGCTCTCTGCAAAACCGCATGCCACGATGCGCGCAGACGTTTTCGACCACATTGACGCTGCCATCAGGGTCTCGCACCATGATGACGGATCGCTCACCAATCACCGTGCGCCTGAAGTCCCCTGAGTTGGGAATTTCTGCCTCCAAGCCCACGTAACACCAATGCCCAGAATAAAAAAGTCTGTCCAACTCTTTCTTGTGCAAATCTTCCCGCGTATAGACCCAGAAAGGCACGCGACTATTACCTTCGGCAGGCCAGCTTGGATCCTTAGGGAAAACAGTTGTCTCGTCTTTCATCACTTTGTCTCCTCGATCGCAAGGTAATTGCTTGATTTTTTATGTTGATTCGTCATTTTGATGATGCGCTATTTTGAGCTTGATACCTTTATATGTAAATGCATGCACCAATATAAGTAAAATCACCATTGTGAATAATGGTAATGGGTAACTCTTCTGGAAACTATATGAATCTGAGACAAATCGACCTGAATCTCTTGTTAATCTTCAACCAACTTTTGCAGGATAGACGCGTTTCCACCTCCGCCGAAAAGCTGGGCTTGACGCAGCCAGCAGTGAGCAATGCCTTGAAGCGTCTTCGTACCTTGTTAAAAGACGATTTGTTTGTAAGAACAGCGCGTGGCATGGAGCCCACGCCATATGCCATGCATCTGGCTGAACCCGTTGGGAACGCTTTGAGTTCCTTGCAAAACGCTTTCAACCAGCGCGACACATTCGACCCAACGACGAGTTCGCGTACGTTCACCTTGGCGATGACAGATATTGGCGAAATTTACTTCATGCCACCGCTCATAGAGGCGATTGCACGACTCGCGCCTCACATCAAAATCAGCACACTCAGAAATTCAGCCAGTAACTTGCGAGAAGATATGGAAGCCGGCCGTGTTGATTTAGCGTTGGGACTGTTGCCCAACCTGCAAACGGGTTTCTTCCAGCGGTGTCTTTTTTATCAGCGCTATGTTTGCCTGTTTCGCCAAGGGCATCCCACGGCGACCCGTCCGATTTCACTAGAGATTTTCTGCTCCTCTGATCATGTGGGCGTCGTCGCTGAAAATACGGGGCATGGCGAGATTGATGCGCTGATCGAGCGAAGGGGAATCAAGCGTCATATGCGCTTGGTGGTTCCTCATTTCGTTGCGGTTGGTCATATTCTGCAGAGCACCGATCTGATTGCAACCGTACCAGAGAGATTTGCAGAGCGTTGTGTAGGTCCTTTTGGCTTGGTGACATCATCGTTGCCAGTCAAGCTACCAGACATTGCTATTAACTTGTTCTGGCAAGCCAAATACAACCGCGAACCAGCCAATATGTGGCTGCGGCAATTGATCGTGGAATTATTCTCAGACAAATAGATTTTCAGACATTTAGGGCAACTTGACAAAATATAGTTTAAGTTTAAACTATTTATTCATGAAGATATAGGTGGGTAAAAAAAGCATGAATATTCTTTGTCTAGGCGGCGGACCAGCTGGCTTGTACTTTGCACTGTTGATGAAGCAGCAAAACCCAGCCAACGTCATCACCGTGGTGGAGCGCAACCGCCCGTTTGACACGTTCGGCTGGGGCGTTGTGCTGTCTGATCAGACGCTGGCAAACCTGCAAGCGGCAGACGCGCCCAGCGCCCAGTTGATTGGTGAGTCCTTTCACCACTGGGACGATATCGAGGTTTTCTTCAAAGGACGCGATGTTCGCTCAGGCGGGCACGGGTTCTGCGGTATCGGGCGCAAAAAGCTGCTGAATATTTTGCAAGACCGTTGCCTGGAGCTGGGCGTCAATTTGGTGTTTGAAGCCGATGTGCAAGACGATCAAGCCGCTGCCGCGCAGTACCAGGCAGACATCGTTATCGCAGGCGATGGCCTGAACAGCCGCATCCGCACCCGCTACGCCGATACCTTCCAACCTGATATCGACAGCCGCCAATGCCGCTTCGTCTGGCTGGGCACCAAGAAAAAATTCGACGCTTTCACCTTCGCTTTTGAGCAAACCGAGCACGGCTGGTTTGCTGGCCACGCTTACCAATACGACGGCGAGATGTCGACTTTCATCGTTGAAACGCCTGAATCCGTTTGGAAAGCACATGGCTTAGACGCCATGGAGCAGGCAGATGCCATCGCTTTTTGCGAACGCTTGTTTACCCAGCATTTAGACGGAAATTCGCTGATCAGCAACGCAACACACTTGCGAGGCTCGGCGATTTGGATTCGTTTCCCGCGTGTGATTTGCAAAAAATGGGTGCATAACATCTCCATCGAAGGGAAAACCGTTCCCGTCGTTTTGATGGGCGATGCCGCTCACACAGCGCACTTCTCCATCGGCAGCGGTACAAAACTAGCCCTTGAAGATGCCATCGACCTTGCCAATGAATTTGCCAAAAATGACGACATGCAGCAAGTGCTACAAGGCTACGAAGCGCGCCGCAGCGTCGAGGTGCTGAAAATCCAAAATGCCGCCCGCAACTCAACCGAATGGTTTGAAAACGTGCAGCGCTACAGCGGCATGGAGATTGAGCAGTTTGCCTACTCGCTGTTGACCCGCTCTCAGCGCATCAGCCACGAAAATCTGCGTTTACGGGATGCAAAGTGGCTGGGTGGTTACGAAAACTGGCTTGCAAGAGACGAGAAGAATGCATCAGGCACGCCTCCAATGCTCTTGCCCTTCAAAGTACGTGACATCACCCTCAAAAACCGCGTCATCGTCTCCCCGATGGCAACCTACAGCGCGGTAGACGGCGTCGTGCAGGATTTTCACCTTGTCCACCTAGGCGCCAGAGCCCTAGGCGGCGCGGCCTTAGTGATGTTGGAAATGACCAGCCCGACCCCTGAAGGTCGCATCACCCCCGGCTGTACAGGTTTGTGGAATGATGCCCAAACAGTGGCTTTCAAACGTATCTCCGACTTTGTCCATACCAGCAGCAGCGCCAAAATCGGCCTGCAGCTCGGCCACAGCGGTGCCAAAGGCTCCACCCAGCTGGGTTGGGAGGTGACGGATGAACCGCTTGCCAGAGACAATTGGCCATTGCTGTCGGCCAGCGCGGTGGCTTACGGTGAACAAAACCAGATGCCAGTAGCCATGAGCCGTGCCGACATGGATGTGCTGAAGCAGCAGTTTGTCGCCTCCACCCAGCGCGCCATAGATGCCGGCTTTGACT
>JANPLX010000035.1:0-5938 GCA_031422495.1 Polaromonas sp.
GGCAACAGCATCATCATCGACAGCGCAGCTGGCGCGGGCGGCTCTATTGGCGCTAACAAGGTGGCTAAGGCTGCTCCAGATGGCTACACGCTATTGGTGCATCACATTGGTATGTCGACCATGCCTGGTTTGGTGCGCAACATTCCCTTCAAAGTCGAAAGCGATTTCGAATATGTAGGCATGATTAACGACGTACCCATGACTTTGATTGGCAAGCCAACATTGCCTGCCGCTAACTACAAAGAACTCACGACTTGGTTGGCAGCAAACAAAGGCAAAATCAACCTCGGTAACGCTGGCGTTGGTTCTGCTTCGCACCTGTGCGGTTTGTTGTTCCAAAATGCAATGCAAATTGACATGACCACTGTGCCGTACAAAGGCACTGCGCCTGCCATGACCGATTTGATGGGTGGCCAGATCGACTTGATGTGCGACCAAACTACGAATACCAGCACTCAAATTGAAGCTAAAAAAGTAAAAGCGTATGCGGTTACAACCGGTAAACGCCTGACAACACCCGCATTGAAAGACTTGCCAACCCTGCAAGAGTCTGGCCTCAAAGGTTTTGAGGTCACCATTTGGCATGGTCTGTATGCACCTAAAGGCACGCCTGCTGATGTGCTTGCCAAAATCAATGCAGCTTTGAAAGTTGCTTTGAAAGACCCTGAGTTCATCAAAAAGCAAGAAGGTTTGGGCGCTGTGGTCGTGACAGACAAGCGCATGGAGCCAGCTGAGCACAAGAAGTTTGTAGCTGGTGAAATTGCAAAATGGACACCGATCATCAAAGCCGCTGGCGTTTACGCTGACTAAGCTTTTTGCTCAAATAGAACTTTAAAAGCCGCTTCGATGCGGCTTTTTTTATGGCAAGATAGATGCGTGACTTCTTTACTAATAATTGGAGACAAGACATGATTTTGAAACATATTTCTCAGCGCCGAGTAGCTATAAAGTCTTTTGCCTACGGTTTAATTATTGCTACAAATTTAATAGCAATACAGGCACATAGTCAGACGGCTTGGCCCTCTAAGCCAGTAAAAATCGTTGTCCCTTTTGCACCCGGTGGTACGACTGATATTTTGGCTCGCGCGATAGCGCCGGAGCTGTCTAAAGCCTTTGGTCAAAGTTTTATCGTTGAAAACAGAGCGGGAGCGGGGGGCAATTTAGGCTCAGACATCGTCGCCAAATCCGCGCCAGATGGTTATACGATTTTGATGGGCACAGTCGGTACGCATGGTATCAATGTCGCGCTATATGAAAAAATGCCGTTTGACCCCGTGAAAGACTTTGCACCTATTACCTTGATTGCCGGTGTGCCGAATGTGATGGTCATGAACGCCGACAAAGCCAAGCAACTCAACATCAACAACGTGGCAGATTTCATCAAAGTCGCCAAAGCCAGCCCCGGCAAGCTCAATATGGCTTCCAGCGGCAACGGCACGTCCATCCATTTGGCGGGGGAGCTGTTCAAAAGCATGAGCGGCACCTATTTGGTGCACTTCCCCTATCGCGGCTCGGGTCCTGCCCTGCTAGATTTGGTGGGTGGCACGATGGACGTGATGTTTGATAACCTGCCCAGCGCCTTGCCGCACATCAAATCTGGCAAACTCAAAGCACTGGCCGTGACCAGTTCGCAACGCTCTGCGGTGTTGCCTGATGTGCCTACGGTTGAAGAGGCGGGCAACTTAAAAGGTTACGAAGCCAGTAGTTGGTTTGGCCTATTAGCACCCGCTGGCACACCGCCTGACATAGTGAATCGTCTTCAACAAGAATCGGCCAAAGCAATGAACAACCCAGCCGTCAAAGAAAAGTTGCTCGCCCAAGGTGCAATACCAGGAGGCAACACGCCCGCTGATTTCTCAAAAATGATTGGTTTTGAGATTAAAAAATGGGCCCAAGTGGTGAAGGTGTCTGGCGCGAAAGTTGATTGAATCGATCAAGCCACCTAGTTCACATCGGTCGATTAAACACCCCAAACGATTTCAACCCCTGCGTTGTGGCTGCTTTTGAGAAGTTCCATAAACGGCAAGGCGCGCTGGCGCAGTGGTACAGCGTCGGCATTACTGTAGCTGGACTTTGCGGCGTCAGCTTCGTCGCCAAACGCATTGTGTGCTTTTAACTTAGCAGACGCCTTCGCTTCGGCAATGGCAGCCTCTTCGCTGGCGATCGCACTTTCTAGCGCAGCAAGCGCAGCGGGCATTTGCGCTGGCAAAATAATGCCGGTGCTGCTGGGGTCTTTGCCAATGATTTGCAACACACGCCGGCCATTCGGCTCCAGCATGATCAAGTCGCCTGTGGCTTTGGATTTGAATTTGAAAAGCATAAGAAGTCCAAAAAAATCTGAATAAAGATATAAAGAAGAATGACTAAGGGTTCGGATAAGCTATTGTCTACCTAATTTTAAATAACATGACGACCACTTCTCCGATTCCTGCGATTCTTTCTTCGATTGATCCTTCTGCCTCTGTAGGCCAAGGCCGCGCTTCTGGGCGCGTCTATCTCGTAGGCGCTGGCCCAGGCGACCCCGAGCTGCTTACGTTACGCGCCGTTCGTATTTTGACCAAGGCGGATGTGGTGGTTTACGATCATTTGGTGTCTAACGGCGTACTTGATTTTGTACCACCGCATGCCGAACGCATTTACGCGGGCAAGCGCCGCAACGAGCACACCCTGCGGCAAGAGCAAATCAACGCCTTGCTGGTGAAACTCGCCCAAGAAGGCAAGCAAGTCGTGCGACTCAAAGGTGGCGACCCTTTCATTTTCGGGCGAGGCGGCGAAGAGCTGCAAACTTTGGCCAAAGCGGGCGTGGCATTTGAAGTCGTGCCCGGTATCACGGCTGCCAGTGGCGTATCCAACTACGCAGGCATTCCGCTCACGCACCGCGACTACGCCCAAACCTGCCTGTTTGTGACTGGTCACCTTAAAGAAACCAACGACTTTGTCAGTGCCGACTTAGATTGGGTCGCCTTGACGCGGCCACGACAAACAGTGGTGATTTACATGGGCTTGTCGGGTTTGACCGACATTTGCAGACAGCTGATCGCGCATGGTGCAAAGCCAGATTTCCCCATTGCTATCGTGCAAGACGGCACCATTGAGAGTCAAAAAGTACTGGTTGGCACTTTGACTGATTTGCCCGAACGCGTCAAAGCCGGTGGTTTCACCTCGCCGTGTCTCATCATCGTCGGCGAAGTCGTGAATCTGCACCGAGAGCTTACTTGGTACCCATTAGCGTAATTAAATAGCCGCGCCTATTTTTCTGTGACCGAAACGGCTACAATTTGGACATGAAGTCACAAACCGCCGTAAAAACAGCCAAAGCCCCCAAAATCTCGTTCAAAGCGCAAATGCTGGTTGCGCGTGAAGACGCCATCGTACAAGCGGTGAATCGTCTGCTGGCTGAAAAAGGTTTCGACGCCATGACGGTGGACGAAGTCGCCGCCAACGTCGGCATAGCCAAAGCCAGTCTGTACAAGCACTTCTCCAGCAAAGAAGAGCTCGCCGCCGCCGCCATGGTGCACGTTATGCAGCGGGCGCAGACGTTTTTAAACAGCCTACCTAGTAACAATGCGCCTATCGACAACTTAAGAGCCGGTGCGCGATGGATGATGGAGCTCAAGCTAGCCGGCGAAATGCCCTCATTACCCAGTCAAAACTCAAGTTTGAGATCTACGTTGATGTCTAACAAAGCTTATATGGACGGCTTGATGGACGCCAGCGACCGTTTGGGTGGCTGGATAGAGGCGGCTCAAAAAAATAGCAGTCTCAACAACGCGCTGCCGCCGATAGCGGTTCTCTACACCTTGTATGCACGTGCATGCGACCCCGTTTTAGAGTTCTTGAAACTCAGTGGCCAGATGACGGATCCGCAAATCATCGACCTCGTGCTCAAAACTTGCTTTGAAGGCTTAAATGCTAGATAACTCACTAAAAAAGCGTTAAATATGGGTTTAGCCGGCGTATTTATTGCCTCTACAGCTATTATTTTTGTAGTATTTAAAGTAAACTAAATCAAAATAGAATCGACATAATAAAATTGACCAAAGTGTAACGAACCCATGAGCGACGCCCTGAATTACCTCCTAGCCGCTCGCCCCGAAGCGATGACGCACTACTTCGCCTTCCTCAAAGACGCTGGCAAGCACTTAGACCCGAAAACCCGCAACCTCATCTCCGTCATCACCAAGGTCGACGCCCAAACCGAGCCTGGCTTCAAGCAATACCTGAAACGCGCTTTGAAAGACGGTTGCAGCCCCATCGAGGTGATCGACGCTTTGCTGATGGCTTTCCCAACATTGGGGTTGACCAAAATCATCTGGGCAACCAACATCATTTTGAGCATGAACCTGCCCGGTTTTGACCCTGAAGCGATGAAAGTCCAATTTGCTGGAGAGCCCGAAAAGGCAACATCCCCTGAACCGACCACCAAAGAAGGCACCTGGCACGACGTCCTAACCACCGCCGCCCTAGCAGACGGCCAAACCACCCGTGTTGACAGCCATGGCCGCGGCCTCTTCATCTCCCGCGAAGGCAATGAATACGTTGTGTTCGACAGCCATTGCACCCACCAAAACACCGACATTCCGCTAAGCGCTTTAGAAGACTGCATCCTGACTTGCCCCAAACACCAATGGACATTCGACGTCAAAACCGGTGCCTGCCTCAAAGCCGGCGGCAGCCCCCTGCTGCAATACACCGCTAAAGTGGTCGGTGGGCGAGTGATGGTGCAGTGGTGAATTGCTGTATTTTATTGATGTAGGACAAAAGTGCGCTGCCAAGGAAAAATTACAAATTGGAAAGATGACCAAGGTTTTGGTTTTGTTACCCAAAATGGCGCAGAAAAAAACAAAACAGCGTTTGTCCACATCAAGGCGTTTTCTGACCGTTCTCGTCGGCCTAAATTGGGTGATTTGATCACTTATGAGGCCAATCTGGATGAGAAGCGGCGATTTCGTGCAGACGATGTGCAATTTGTCAAGCGAGCATCAGTCAAGTTTTCATCTTCGGATGTTGGTGGTGGCTCTAGCACCAGCGCTATAGGCAAAACATTTGCCTATTTGTTTTGCTTAGCGCTGATTTTGGCTGTGCTTTTAGGTCGTCTGCCTCTGATTGTCTTGGGTTTTTATGTCGTTGCAAGCGTTGTTGCCTATGTGGCTTACGTCATAGATAAAGCAGCAGCAGAAAGTCGTCGCTGGCGTATCGCAGAGGATACTTTGCACATTTGGGGCTTGATAGGGGGTTGGCCTGGCGCTTTGGTTGCCCAGCAACGGCTTCGCCACAAGACTTCAAAAACCAGTTTTCAAATCGCGTTCTGGGTAACAGTTGCCCTCAATTGCAGTGCAATTGGCTGGTTGATGACAGGTTCAGGTGCCGATTTTCTGCGCTCTATTCGCGGGCTTTGAGAGTTAGGTCATGGCAAATGCCTTTCAACCTTCATCTTTAACAGCTTCACCAACGCCGCATCCATAAACTTGTAGTTATCAGGAATATCCAAGCAAATCACCCGCTTGCCTAGCAATTGAGGCTGGTAGCGGGTTTGCAGCTTGGTCTTGTGCTCCCGTTCCATGACGAAAATCAGGTCTGTCCATTCGACTTGCTCGGGTGTCAGAGGGTTTTCTGCGTCGTGGTTAGTGCCTGCTGATGAGCACTCCAACCCGTCATAATCCGCAAACACCTGCTCCGCTGTCGGGCTGCGCCAGCGGTTTTGGCTGCAAATGAAAAGGACGCGCGTCATATCTGGCGCTTGTCCTGTGTATGCTCAAAGCTGAGCGCGGTCAATTTATTTGACTTGCGGATCCAAACTCCCCGTCGCATAACGCTTTTGCATGTCTTCCAAGCTATGGATTTTGGTAATTTTGCTCGCCATGCCAGCCGCGCCGAAGGCTTGGTAACGGTCACGGCAGATGCCGGACATGCTTTCTGTGGCGACTTTGAGGTACTT
>JANPLX010000036.1:0-2585 GCA_031422495.1 Polaromonas sp.
GAATTTTTTGAGTAAGTAAACTGCGTTAGCAATGGATGCGCACTAATGCAAACAATTTCGTAAGTTTTAAAGCAAAAAAATACGGCACAATTGAGCCTCTGGTCGGATTGAGTTACCACGCGGTTACCAAAAGTCTGTGATGAGGGCTTTTACACTTCAATCTTGTCCAATTTTGCAAGTATTTAAGCTTTTAACCCACCATGTCTACAACGCCCACGCTCCCAGTCATTCGCCTCTCCGACCTCATCGCCAAGGGACAGCTCAAGGGCAAGCGCGTCTTCATACGCGCTGATTTGAACGTGCCGCAGGACGAGAATGGCAACATCACCGAGGACACCCGCATTCGCGCCTCTATACCTTGCATTCAAATGGCTTTGGACGCTGGGGCGGCGGTGATGGTTACCTCGCATTTGGGTCGTCCGACCGAAGGCGACTTCAAACCCGAAGACTCCTTAGACCCGGTGGCCGAGCGCATGGGTGAACTGATGGGGATGGATATTCCTGTGGTTTCTGATTGGATTGACGGCGTGGAAGTTGCCACAGGTCACCTCGTCATGCTGGAAAACTGCCGTTTAAACGTCGGCGAAAAGAAGAACAACAGCGATTTAGCCAAAAAAATGGCTGCTTTGTGCGATATTTTTGTGCACGACGCGTTTGGCACGGCACACCGCGCCGAGGCTTCAACCTACGGCATTGCTCAATTTGCGCCGATTGCCTGCGCAGGGCCGCTGCTGGCAGCCGAGATGGATGCGATTTCTAAAGCGCTGACTGCGCCTAAACGCCCACTGGTGGCGATTGTGGCGGGGTCAAAAGTCTCTACCAAACTGACGATTTTGGAAAGTTTGGCTAACAACGTGGACCAGCTCATCGTCGGTGGCGGGATTGCCAACACGTTCATGCTGGCAGCGGGATTGAAAATTGGTAAAAGCTTGGCTGAGCCGGATTTGCTGGATCAGGCCAAGTCTGTCATTGAAGCCATGAAAGCACGCGGGGCTGAAGTGCCAATTCCTACCGACGTTGTCACTGCCAAAAGCTTCTCCGCCGATGCCGTAGCAACTGTGAAAGCGGCGACGGATGTGGAAGATGATGATCTGATTTTGGACATTGGCCCTGAAACCGCCAAGAGACTCGCTGCCCAACTCCTCAAAGCCGGCACGATTGTGTGGAACGGGCCAGTGGGTGTGTTTGAGTTCGCCAAATTTGAGAACGGCACTAAGGTCATTGCCCAAGCGATTGCCGACAGCAAAGCTTTCAGCATCGCCGGCGGTGGCGACACGCTGGCTGCGATTGCCAAGTACGGAATTGAGGACAAAGTCGGTTACATCTCGACCGGCGGCGGCGCTTTCCTGGAAGTGCTGGAAGGCAAGACCTTGCCGGCGTTTGAGATTTTGACCAAACGTGCTGCGGGATAGCATCAACTAATTACTACATATTTGATAGCTACTCAAGCAATAAATACGCCGGCTAGCGTCATATTTAGATCATATTTGACCATTTTTTCACATTTTAACCATTTCAAACCTATTTAGGAGCATTTCATGGCCTTGATCACCTTAAGACAACTGCTGGACCACGCTGCCGAAAACAGCTACGGCCTGCCGGCTTTCAACGTCAACAACATGGAGCAGGTGCAAGCCATCATGCAGGCGGCGGATGCGACCAATTCGCCTGTCATTTTGCAGGGCTCAGCCGGTGCGCGTCAGTATGCGGGCGAGCCATTTTTGCGCCATTTGATCTTGGCCGCGCTGGAGGCCTACCCGCACATCCCTGTGTGTATGCACCAAGACCATGGCGCGTCGCCCGGCATCTGCTTCCGCTCGATCCAGTCAGGTTTTAGCTCGGTGATGATGGACGGCTCGCTCGGTGAAGACGGCAAAACCCCCACCAGCTACGAGTACAACGTCGACACTACGGCCAGCGTGGTGGCGATGGCACATGCCACCGGCGTGTCTGTCGAAGGTGAACTGGGCTGCTTAGGCTCGCTCGAATCCGGCATGGCAGGTGAAGAAGACGGCCACGGCGCAGAGGGCAAACTGACCCATGACATGATGCTGACCGACCCGGACGAAGCAGCAGACTTTGTGGCGAAAACCAAGGTGGATGCGCTGGCCATCGCCATCGGCACCAGCCACGGTGCGTATAAATTCAGCAAAAAACCCACCGGTGCGGTGCTGCGCATCGACCGCATCCGTGAGATCCATGCCCGCATCCCTAATGTGCATTTGGTCATGCACGGCTCCAGCAGCGTGCCGGAAGACTGGTTGGCCATCATCAACGAACACGGCGGCGACATGGGGCAAACCTACGGCGTGCCGGTGTCCGAGATCGTCGAAGGCATCAAAAACGGCGTTCGCAAGATCAACATCGACACCGACCTGCGCATGGCATCCACCGGTTCCATCCGCCGCCACCTGGCACAAAATCGCGCTAACTTTGACCCGCGCAAGTACCTCAAAGTCGCCACAGAAAGCATGTCCGGCATCTGCCGTGACCGTTACCAAGCCTTCGGCGCGGCTGGCATGGCGAGCAAAATTACCAAAATCCATAGCTTGGAAGACATGCAAAAGCGTTATGCGACGGGGAGT
>JANPLX010000037.1:0-38528 GCA_031422495.1 Polaromonas sp.
ACGGTGGCGCAGTGGCTTTTAACAGCGGATGTAACCCACATAACGGAGGTGATACGTGACTACGGCGAAGAACGGTTTGCTAGCTCTATTGCAAAAGCGATTGTTACGCGCAGGCAAGATGGGCACCCCCTTACAACAACAGCACAATTGGCCAGCCTCGTGGCTGACACGGTCAAAACTCGCGAGCAGGGCCAGAACCCAGCAACGCGCACATTTCAGGCTTTTCGGATTTACATCAATGCCGAGCTTGAAGAATTGCAACAAGCGCTAGAGGCGAGTTTGAATGTGATCAGCCCAGGCGGGCGCTTGGTCGTGATCAGTTTTCATTCTTTGGAAGACCGCATCGTCAAGCAATTCATTGCGAAGCATTCGAAAGAAGAGTTTGACCGTAGAGTTCCCATTGCTTCGAACAAGCCGATGAAGTTAAAAGCGATCGGCAGAGTCAAAGCCAGTCAAACTGAAGTCAGCGCCAATGTGCGTTCGCGCAGCGCGGTCATGCGTGTGGCGGAAAGGCTGGCAGCATGATCCGCATCAACTTCCTGCTGATGGCATCAGTCGTGGCGACGATGCTGTACATCGTTAAAATTCAATATGAGTCACGGCAGCTCTTTGTTGCCATTGAAAAAGCTACGGTAAATGTGCGTAAATTAGAGCTTGAACACGCTTCACTACTCGTGGAAAGCCGTGCGCAAGCGACGCCGTTGATCATTGAAAAATTGGCTAAAGAAAAGCTGCAAATGCGTTCTGCCACACCCGCAGTAACGCAATATACAAGTGCTATAAATGCCACTAAACCGCAAACACCACTCGCGGAGGTGGCGAAATGAGCCGCAGCATCAACTACGCTTCCAGTCCCTTATTGACGAGCAAAACCCCAGTCTGGCGCAGCAAATTCATTGTTGCCATGATTGCTATTGGTTTCTTCTGTTTGATCGGGCGTGCTGCTTATATCCAAGCGATCAACAGTAAATTTTTCATCAGACAAGGTGATCTTAGATTCGTTAGAACTATGGATTTACCAGCCAACAGAGGCAAGATTTTGGACAGGAATGGTTTGATTCTCGCGTCTAGCGTGCTTTCACCCAGCATCTGGGCTATCCCAGAAGATGTTGAAATTGATGACGCAAAGTTGACTAAACTTGCTAAGCTGCTGGAGATGCCTAAAAAAGAGGTATCGCAAAAACTGAATGACGAAGATAAGAGTTTTGTTTGGTTAAAGCGGCAGGTTGATGAATCAAATGCCAGAAGTATTGAAGCCTTGGGTATCAAAGGTGTGTATTTAAGAAACGAGTACAAACGCAAATACCCTGAGGGTGATTCTGCCGCCTCCATCATGGGATATGCCAATGTCGATGGCAAAGGCATAGGCGGTGTTGAGCTGGCCTTCAACTATGAGCTAGCAGGTCAAGTGGGATCACGAAAAGTTATCAAAAACAGGCTGGGGCAAGTTGTAGAAAACATTGGCGAGCAGCGCCCACCCACGGCTGGCAAAGACCAGCAACTCAGTATCGACAGCCGCATTCAGTTTTTTGCATTTCAAAAACTGCGCGATGCAGTTATTGAACACAAAGCAAACTCAGGCAGTGCCGTTGTATTAGATGTGCTTACCGGCGAAGTGCTAGCACTTGCGAATTACCCAGTCGGTAACAATGCCAGTAAAAAAGATGGCATGAATGGCGCACAAATGCGCAACCGTGCTTTGTCAGACACCTTTGAGCCTGGCTCTACGATGAAGCCGTTTATCGCAGCCTTGGCTTTAGAGCGTGGTTTTGTGAAGCCAGAAACAGTTATACAAACTGCGCCAGGACGCATGACGATAGGCGGCGCCACAATATCTGATGCACATCCACAAGGTGAATTAACCGTTAACCAGGTTATTCAAAAATCGAGCAATGTAGGCATTGTTAAACTTGCGATGCAAACCGAACCCAGAGAAATGTGGAGTATGTTTGACCAAGTCGGCTTTGGTCAAAAGCCGCAATTGACCTTTCCAGGTGTAGTCAGTGGCAAATTACGTGCCTATAAAAGCTGGCGACCGATTGAGCAAGCCACCATGAGCTATGGCTATGGTATGTCATGTAGTTTGTTTCAACTGGCGCATGCCTATACTGCATTTGCAAGAGATGGCGAAATAATACCTTTGACGCTAACCAAATCAACTGAACGTGTGGCTGGTGTCCCTGTATTTAAACCAGCCAATGCTATTGCTGTGCGCAATATGTTGAATATGGCAACAAGTTCTGGTGGTACAGCGCCTAAAGCACAAACGATTGGTTATTCAGTGGGCGGAAAAACGGGTACAGCGCATATACAAGAAGGGAAAGGTTACGCCAATAAAAAATACAGAGGTTTTTTTGTTGGCATGGCGCCCATTGAAAACCCTCGCATTGTTGTTGCAGTGATGATTGAAGAGCCGAAAAATGGCAAATACTTTGGTGGCGATGTAGCTGCACCAGTTTTCAGTCAAACCGTGCAACAAACTTTGCGTATTTTAGGTGTGCAACCAGATATTAATGTCAAGCCACAAATAGTATATACAACCGTTGAGGAATCGATTTAATGATTCAACTCAATAATCCTCAAGAAGCTGTTAATTGGCTAAAAGTTAATGTCAAAGGCGAATTGCATATCGATAGCCGAGATATTCACGCAGGTGACGGCTTTATCGCTTGGCCGGGCGCTGCTGTAGATGGTAGGCAGTATGTTAAATCTGCGCTACAAAAAGGAGCAACGGCTTGTTTGGTAGAGCATGCAGAACTAGAAGCTAAAGGTTATTTAGTTGAGTATAAAAATAATGCTGAGCAAGAAAAGATTGCGAGTTATTTAAACCTCAAAAATGCTATAGGAAATATAGCAGCTCAGGCATATAATACACCGGCTAAAGCCTTAAACGTCATCGCTGTTACCGGTACTAATGGCAAAACAACGTCTGCTTGGTGGTTAGCTCAGGCTTTGTCAGCGCTAGATGCAAACAGCAAAAATAACGCTATTGGAAAACCTACTAAATGCTTTATGGTTGGAACTTTGGGTATTGGGGTTCCAAATGAGGTTGAATCTACAGGATTAACGACACCAGATCCTATAATGCTACACAAGAAGTTTCGAGAGTATGTTGACAATGGTTTTACATACTGCGCTATTGAAGCATCATCAATCGGCATTGCAGAGCATCGGCTTGACGGTACAGAAATCAAAATAGCTGTATTTACGAACTTCACGCAAGACCATCTTGATTACCACGGTAGCATGCAGTTATATTGGGAAGCCAAATTAAAATTATTTGCATGGCCAACATTAAAAGCGGCTGTTATTAATATTGATGATCCCAAAGGAGAAGAGTTAGTAAACGCCTTAGATGAGAAATTGTTAAATATTTGGACTATTGCAATAGATCATCCTGCACGTATTAAGGCGTTTGATATCAATTACAGCAAAAATGGTTTGCAATTTAATATTGTTGAAGGTAATCAAATTTATTTGATTGAAACTAAATTTGTAGGTAAATACAATGTCTCTAATTTGTTAGGTGTCATAGCCTCTATGCGAGCTAGTGGTATTGCGTTGAAAGACTGTGTCGAAGCTTGCAAATCATTAACAGCAGTGCCTGGCCGCATGGATATATTGGTAAAAGAAGGCCAACCATTAGTTATTGTTGATTATGCGCATACGCCAGATGCATTAAAGCAAGCATTAATAGCTCTGCGACCTCTGGCTAATAGTCGACTGGGCAAAGTAATATGTGTTTTCGGTTGCGGTGGTAACCGTGATGCGAGTAAACGCCCGTTGATGGCATTTATGGCTGAGGAGTACGCAGATCTTGTCGTCGTTACTGCAGATAATTCACGGAATGAAAAAATAGAATCTATATTAGATAATATTATTACTGGATTCAAAACAAAAGAAAAATTCTCTGTTGAAAAAAACCGTGCCATAGCCATTGCCAAATCGATCAAAAGCGCTCAATCTAACGATGTGATTTTGATCGCCGGCAAAGGCCATGAAAACTACCAAGAGGAAAACGGTGTCAAAACCTATTTTTCAGACAAAGAGCAAGCATGGCATGAAATGACAAAAGACGAGGTGGTCGCATGATCACTTTGCGCCGACTTCATGCCTGGTTGGAGGGTTCAACGTTGTTTGGCAATCCAGATGCAGTCGTCACACGTGTTCATACAGATACACGCAGCATACAAGCTGGTGATTTATTCGTAGCGCTGAGTGGCGAACAGTTTGATGGCAACGCCTTCGCAGCAGAGGCGATAGCCAGAGGCGCCGTTGCAGTGATTGCACAGCGTGGCCTGGGTATCAAAGGGCTGCAAGGCTTGCAAGTTGTCGATACCAAGCTAGCTTTAGGCAAGATAGCTGCAAACTGGCGTGCTCAATTCCACTTGCCAATGATCGCAGTCACAGGAAGTAATGGCAAAACAACGGTCACGCAAATGATTGCGTCTATTTTGCGTGCGCATGCAGCTGATGCATCGCTGGCAACGGTTGGCAATTTGAACAACGATATTGGCGTGCCTTTAACGTTGATGCGTTTAAACAAGAGCCATAACATTGCCGTTGTGGAGCTGGGCATGAACCATCCAGGTGAGATTGCTTACTTGGCCAATATTGCTAAGCCCACGGTCGTGCTTGTGAATAATGCGCAACGCGAGCACCTCGAGTTTATGGTGAGTGTTGAAGCAGTGGCGCATGAAAATGGATCTGCTATTTCTGAGTTGTCAGAATCTGGCATAGCTGTTTACCCAGCAGATGATGACCATAGCGTAATTTGGAAAAAACTTGCCAAGCAACGCAAAACGTTCACGTTTTCGATGGATAGTGCAGACAAAAATATTGACGTGCGAAGTATTGAAGCTGATTGGCGCAATGGCTCATGGCAAATTGTTGCTGCAACATCTGCAGGACAAATTACCTATAGCTTGAAAATTGCTGGGCGTCATAACGTCAAAAACTCGTTGGCAGCTATTGCGTGCGCGTTAGCTGCAAATGTACCCATCAACACGATAGTGGCTGGTTTGGAAGCTTTTACCCCTGTCAAAGGTAGATCATTCACGCAAACAATACGTTTCAATGATCGCGAAATTTTATTGATAGATGACACTTACAACTCAAACCCGGATTCGATGAAAGTAGCTATCGATTCATTGGCGGAAATGGCTGAGCCTAGGCTATTTGTGATGGGTGACATGGGCGAAGTGGGTGAGCAGGGTTTGGCGTTTCATGCTGAAGCAGGTGCATACGCTCAGAAGAAAGGTATTCAGCACTTGTTTACGTTCGGAGCTTTGTCACAAGAAGCCGCCAAACATTTCAAAGGCGCTCTTCATCTTGAGTCAATTGAAGCTCTGAATGACGCCGTTGCTAATCAACTGGATAACGTGAGCAGTATGCTGATTAAAGGTTCACGCTTCATGAAGATGGAGCGCGTCAGCAAACACATCATGGCATTTGATAAAAAAGATAAAAATGAGGAGTCAGCGCATGTTACTTAGTTTGGCGCAGTGGCTGCAAACTTTATCACCTGAATTCGGTTTTTTCAGGGTATTTCAATATATCACTTTTCGTGCGGTGATGGCAGCGATGACTGCTTTGATGATTGGTTTGCTGGCTGGGCCGTACGTCATCAATCGGTTGCGAGCCTTAAAAATAGGACAGCAAGTACGCAGCTACGGTATGGAAACGCATTTGGTGAAAAGTGGCACACCGACGATGGGAGGTGTATTAATTTTGCTATCTATCTCTATCTCTACTTTGCTTTGGTTCGATCTCAGCAACCGGTTTGTGTGGATCGTCTTGTTCGTAACCTTAGGTTTTGGTGCGATAGGTTGGGTTGATGATTGGCGGAAAGTGGTCAACAAAGACCCTGAAGGTATGCGTTCACGGGAGAAGTATTTTTGGCAATCTGTCATCGGTCTGCTGGCAGCTTTGTATTTGGTGTTCAGTATTTCTGAAGTGTCCAATATGCGTGTACTTGATTTGTTTTTCAAATGGGTGCAATCAGGTTTTGATGTAAATTTGCCGCCCAAAGCAGGTTTGCAAGTGCCTTTTGTCAAAGTTATTAACTACCCGTTGGGTGTATTTGGTTTTGTACTGCTCACGTACTTGGTTATTGTGGGCGCGAGCAATGCAGTTAATTTGACAGATGGTTTAGACGGTTTAGCAATCATGCCTGTGGTAATGGTGGGTTCGTCATTGGGTGTATTTGCCTATGTCACGGGCAGTGCTGTGTATTCAAAATATTTGTTTTTCCCCTATATTCCTGGCTCTGGCGAATTGCTCATATTTTGCGCTGCTATGGCTGGTGCGGGCTTGGCATTTTTATGGTTCAACACTTACCCAGCGCAAATATTTATGGGTGATGTAGGCGCGTTGGCTTTGGGTGCAGCCTTAGGAACCATCGCCGTCATCGTCCGGCAAGAAATTGTATTGTTCATCATGGGTGGCATATTCGTTGCCGAAGCCGTATCTGTGATGTTACAAGTCACTTACTTCAAATACACCAAAAGAAAATTTGGCGAAGGACGGCGTATCTTGAAAATGGCGCCCCTGCATCACCACTACGAAAAAAGCGGCTGGAAAGAAACGCAAGTTGTGGTGCGGTTTTGGATTATCACCATGCTGCTGTGTTTAGTAGGTTTGTCATCTTTGAAGCTTCGTTAGCACATAGTAAAAATATAAAAATAAATAAAATTATTCTTATGAAATCATTGCAACATCAGCACGTCATGATCTTAGGGCTGGGCATCTCCGGCCTAGCGATGGCTCGTTGGTGCGTACGATTTGATGCCAATGTTTTGGTGGTGGATACGCGTGCGAATCCACCACAACTTGAACAGCTTAAAGCTGAACTGCCAAGCGTTAAATTTATTTGTAGTGCGTTTGAACCACATTTAGTTGGTGTTAGTGATCTTGCTTTTTTGCTTGTCAGTCCAGGTATAAAACCAGTAGAAACTGCAGAGTTGGTAACAAGAGCAAAAGAAATAAATGTGCGTATTGGTAATGAGTTGACTTTATTCAACATGGCGATGGTTGAGTTGAACGAAACTCAACAGTATCGCCCGCAAGTATTAGCAATTACCGGTACCAATGGCAAGACAACTGTCACCTCTTTGACGGGAAATTTGGTTGCTTGTGCCAATAAATCTGTCGCTGTAGCAGGCAACATTGGCCCTAGTTTGTTAGATACGCTGTCAAAAAAATTAGATGCCATGGATTTGCCTGAAGTCTGGGTCTTGGAGCTCAGTAGCTTTCAGTTGAATGAAGCGAATGGCTTTGAGCCGACAGCCGCAGTGGTGCTGAATGTTACGCAAGACCATCTTGATTGGCACGGCAACATGGCTTCATACATCGAAGCAAAATATCATGTGTTCGGTTTAAATAGCAGTATGGTAATCAACCGTGATGATGAGACTGTCATGAGCATGCTGGCGAATGCAAAAAAAGCAAATAAGATAAGGAAATATTGCACATTTGGCAGCGATTTGCCAACGCGGTTGGGAGATTATGGCTTGGAATCTGTCAGTGGCATGACGTGGTTGGTTCGGGCGGCGAGCTTAGAAGAGCTTGTCGTCAAAAAACAGCGGTCTTTTATTGAGCCCGTAATTGAGTTGCAGATGCAACGTTTGATACCAACAGATGCTCTTCAAATTCGTGGTCAACACAATATGTTGAATGCATTGGCCTCATTGGCTTTGGCCGGTTCGATTGGTTGCAGTATTTCTAAAATTTTGTATGGCTTACGCGAATACAAAGGAGAATCACATCGTGTTGAATCCATCGGTGTATTCAATGGCGTCGAGTATTTCGATGATAGTAAAGGTACCAATGTGGGTGCAACAGTAGCGGCCATATCAGGTTTAGGCAAAAATAGAAAAATTGTTGTCTTGCTAGGTGGCGATGGTAAAGGGCAAGACTTTTCTCCACTTATTGATGTTGTGAGTAAGTATGTTAGGGCAATTGTCTTCATAGGTAAGGACAAAGCTGTGATTGCTGAAGCATTAAAGAGTGTTGATGTACCGAAGGTAAACGTTGAAACTATGAGTCAGGCAGCAGCAGCAGCTGAAAAATTTTCACAAAATGGGGATGCGGTTCTTTTGTCCCCAGCATGTTCAAGCTTGGATATGTTTGATAATTACGAGCACCGTGGGCGTGAATTCAGTAATATCGTTCGTGAGATATACGAAAAGCGAGCGATGAATTTGCTGGAAGGGGCAGCGTTATGACTGCAATATTCCAAAGCATCTCAAATTTTCGCCTGCTCCAATCATTATGGGGAGCATTAGGTCAGAGTAAACCAGACTCAAAGTTAAATCAAAAGAATGCTGTAAAACAATACGATGCTAAGGTCTCATTTAAACTTGACATGACACTTATTTGGGTCGTTTTCACTTTACTTATATTTGGAACGGTGATGGTCTATTCAGCATCTATTGCTATGCCTGACAACCCAAGATTTTCTAATCTTACTAGTACTTATTTTGTCTACAGGCATGCACTGTTCATAGTGTTGGCGTGTGTGGTAAGTGTTGTAGCATTCCAATTTCCGTTGACAGTTTGGGAAAAATTTGCGCCATGGTTATTTGTGGTTTCGCTTTTACTGCTGATTGCTGTGTTGATACCAAATGTAGGTAAAGTGGTGAATGGTGCGCGGAGATGGATTTCACTTGGTTTTATTAGTTTTCAGCCTTCAGAATTCGTCAAATTTGCCATGCTGCTTTATGTGTCAGATTACATGGTGCGCAAGATGGATATTAAAGAACGGTTTTTCGTTGCAGTTATTCCTATTGGTATCGCGGTTCTTGTGGTTGGCTTATTGTTGCTGGCAGAGCCAGACATGGGTGCATTTATGGTGATTGCTGTGATTGCCATGGGCATCTTATTCTTAGGTGGGGTGAATGCGCGTATGTTTTTTGTTATTGCCGCTTTGATCGTGTTAGCTTTTGGCACCATGATTGCAACGAGTGAGTGGCGTCGAGAGCGGATATTTGCTTACTTAGATCCTTGGAATGCAGAGCATACATTGGGCAAAGGTTACCAACTTTCGCATTCATTAATTGCATTCGGTCGTGGTGAAATTTTTGGTGTTGGCCTGGGCGGTAGTATTGAAAAACTGCATTGGTTACCTGAAGCGCATACTGATTTTTTATTGGCCGTCATCGGTGAAGAATTTGGTCTAATCGGCGTTGCAATCATCATTGGTTTGTTTTTGTGGTTAACAAGAAGGATCATGCATATAGGTCGCCAAGCCATCGCATTGAATAGACTGTTTCCGGGCTTGGTAGCTCAGGGTGTGGCGATATGGCTAGGTTTTCAAGCATTCATTAATATTGGCGTGAACTTGGGAGCATTGCCAACCAAGGGTCTTACCTTGCCATTGATGAGTTACGGCGGAACTGCAATATTGTTTAATGCGCTTGCACTTGCAATAGTGCTGCGTATTGATTATGAAAATAAATTGTTAATGCGCGGGGGTCGCGGGTGAAAGCAATCATTAATTCGCAAACGCGAAAAAAAGTATTGATAGCCGCAGCCGGTACAGGAGGGCATATTTTTCCTGGATTAGCCTTGGCGGAAGGTTTGACCAGCAATGGATGGAGTGTAGTGTGGCTTGGTACTACAACTGGTATGGAAAATCGTATAGTGCCGCAGAAAAATATTCAATTCGAAAGTATTGAATTCAATGGCGTTCGCGGAAAAGGTGCCTTGACTTGGTTGCTTATGCCGTTCAAGCTAATTAAAGCAACGCTTGAATGCTACAAAATAATTACTAAAACAAAACCAAATGTGATTGTTGGTTTTGGTGGTTATGTGTCATTGCCGGCAGGATTAGCTGCAAAAATGTCATTTAAGCACTTGATCATTCATGAGCAAAATTCTGTAGTAGGTTTGAGTAATAAAGTACTGTCTTACTTCACAAAAAATGTATTTACAGCCTTTCCGAGCGTGATCAAAAATGCAACTGTAGCGGGAAACCCGTTACGTACTGAATTTTTCAACATTCCTCACCCCGAAGTCAGGTTTCAGAACCGTACTGGACCATTGCACATTTTAATTATTGGTGGCAGCTTAGGGGCAAAATTCTTGAATGAAACTATCCCTCAGGCTATCAAACTGATGCCAGTTCAAGATCGCCCAATCGTGATTCATCAAAGTGGTGTAATTCAATTTAATGAATTACAAAGCTTATATAGCGCACTGAATGTAGAAGCTACGGTGGTGCAATTTATTGATAACACTGCAAATGCATTTGCTGATGCTGATCTAATTATTTGTCGTGCTGGTGCAAGTACTGTCGCAGAAATAACTGCGGTTGGTGCAGCGGCAGTATTTGTGCCTCTACCCTCCGCAGTAGATGATCATCAAACAAAAAATGCTAAGTATTTGGTTGATCACCATGCCGCGTGGTTACATCCACAGCATGAATTGACTCCCGAAAAAATGGCAAATCAAATTTTAAATATGAACCGGGGTAGGCTATTGGAAATGGCAATTGCGTCAAAAAAACTAAATATTCCTAATACGTTGCTCACCATGATCGAAGCGTGTGAGGAGATAACGCTATGAAGCACGCTGTGAATCGGATTCATTTCATCGGTATAGGTGGCGTTGGCATGTCTGGTATTGCGGAAGTGCTGCAAAATTTGAGCTACAAAGTCAGTGGATCAGATATGGCTGATAGTGCAATATTGCGACGACTTGCGCAGTTTGATATTAAAACAAGCATTGGCCATGATGCAAAAAATTTGCAAGATGTAGATGTCGTTGTTATTTCATCTGCAGTCAAACAAGACAATCCGGAAGTACTAGAAGCCAAGAGATTGAACATACCAGTTGTTCCGCGGGCGATCATGTTGGCTGAATTGATGCGCATGAAACAAGGTATTGCCATTGCAGGTACGCACGGAAAAACGACGACGACAAGTTTGGTTGCCAGCGTGTTGGCTGAAGCTGGGCTTGATCCAACATTTGTTATCGGTGGTCGTTTGAACAGTGCAGATGCTAATGCTAAGTTAGGCAGCGGTGACTACATTGTGGTTGAGGCAGATGAGTCTGATGCTTCTTTTCTGAATCTACTGCCTGTGATGGCAGTTGTGACGAATATTGATGAAGACCATATGGAAACCTATGGCCATGATTTTGAGAAACTAAAAAATTCATTTATAGAATTTTTACATCGAATGCCTTTTTATGGTGCCGCGATTCTGTGTGTGGACGATGCAGCCGTTCGCGAGATCATGCCATCTATTGCCCGACCCGTTATCACTTACGGGTTAGCTGAGGAAGCGCGAGTGCGTGCTACAGATGTCCAAGCCAATAACGGGAAAATGGCGTTTCTGGTGGAGTGTAAAAGCAATGACACTTGGACGAGCATGCCTGTGGTTCTCAATTTACCCGGCTTGCATAATGTACGAAATGCTCTTGCAGCGATTGCTGTGGCGATTGAATTAGACATCAAACCAGAATCGATTCAAAATGCATTGTCGGAATTCAGAGGTGTTGATCGCAGGTTTCAAAATTACGGAAAAATTGTTGCAAAAGAAGGTGGCCTATTCACACTGATCGATGATTATGGTCATCATCCGGTTGAAATGAAAGCAACAATTGAGGCCGCCAGAGGTGCTTACCCTAATCAGCGATTGGTATTGGCATTTCAACCTCATCGTTACAGTAGAACACGAGATTGTTTCGAAGACTTTATTAAGGTCATGGCTTCTGTCGATGTCATTTTGTTGTCTGAAGTCTATGCAGCCGGTGAAGCCAAAATAGTGGGTGCTGATACCCGCGCGCTCTGCAGAGCGATCAGACTGAATTGCAAGATTGAGCCAATTTTTGTAGAAGAAATTCAAAACATGGCTCTAGCAATACTAGATATTGCCAAAGATGGCGATGTCGTTTTATGCATGGGTGCAGGCTCAATTAGTGGCACACCTAAAAATATTGTCAATTTAGTAAAAAACTAGACCTTTTAAAAACTCGTAGACCATAAAAAAATGAGTGAACCATTAAACATATCCAAACAGTTCGGAAAAGTCGCCGTATTGATGGGTGGACGTTCAGCAGAGAGGGAAATATCGCTGATGTCGGGCAATGCGGTATTGAGAGCATTGCTTGCTCAAGGCGTAGATGCACATGCGTTTGACCCCGCTGACAAAGAGCTGCTATTGTTGAAGACTGAAAAATTTGATCTTTGTTTTATCGCTCTTCACGGCAGATACGGAGAGGATGGAACCATTCAAGGCGCGTTGGAGATTCTGGGGATACCTTATACAGGTTCAGGTGTTATGGCATCCAGCATTGCCATGAATAAAATCATGACAAAAAACATCTGGCAAGCCAAAGGATTGCCAACACCACTTTGGATTGAGGTGTCTAGTGAGGCAGATACAAAAACTGCTTTCTGTGAGCTCAATGCACCGATGATTGTCAAACCTGCGCTTGAGGGCTCGTCAATTGGCATCACAAAAGTCAACAGTCTTGAGCAATGTGCGGCAGCTTATAAAGTAGCAGCGATGCAAGATTCAAAAATTATCTGTGAACAATTTATCAGTGGTGATGAAGTTACTTGCACCGTGTTAGATACGGCGACCAAAATAGAACTTAAGGACAACTCAAGGTCGCTTACTGCCTTGCCGATCATAAAAATAGTAGCACCTAGTGGCAAATACGACTACCAGAATAAGTATTTCACAAACGACACGAAATATCACATCCCATGTGAATTGCCTTACGGTGAGGAATTAGCCATTCAAGCCTTAGCAGTCTTGGCTTTTAATGCGTTGGGTTGCAGAGGTTGGGCGCGATTAGACGTCATGATTGATAGTGCAACACGCAAACCTTATTTTTTAGAAATTAATACTGCGCCTGGAATGACGAGCCATTCCTTGTCCCCGATGTCGGCTAAGCAGTATGGGTTGAGTTTTGAAATGTTATGTATGCAAATCTTGGCTACAGCAGCTTTGGATTATCAAAAAACATACAACACAGCAATATCACAGTAAATAACTATGACAAAAATGATCAATGCTCTTGAGATACCCGTTGATATTAAGTATATCAACGGTTTTTCGAATGCATTATATTGTTTATTTGCATTAATACTATTAGGTTGTGTAGTTCAATATCTTGTTAAAAATAAGATCAATAACCTTAGTGGTATTGTTATTAAAGGTAATCTGGCGCACAACGATATCTCGTCTATACGTAATCAAATAAGTTCAAATATATATGGAAATTATTATAATATTGATTTGCTTAAAACGAAGCATTCATTTGAATCAATTACTTGGATCAATCAAGCAGTAGTTAAGCGTGTATATCCAAATCAAATTGAAGTGAAATTATCAGAATTTAAACCTAGAGCCATTTGGGGAAACCGTGAAGATTCAAAGCTAGTAGATGATATTGGTCTTGTGTTTGAGGCTAATGCAGATAAGGAAGAATATGATTTAATGCCACAATTTATAGGCATAGATGGTCAAAGTAAAATTATATTGGATATGTATAAGGAACTATCAATTGCATTTGAGCCATTACAAAATAAAGTAAAAATATTAGAATTGAATGCACGTGGAAGTTGGATAGCAACCATAGATGGAGGCGCTCATATAGAGCTAGGTCGGGGCAATGTTGCTGATATTATTGAGCGAGCCGTAAAATTTGCAAATGGTGCTGAGAAAATAGTGAAAAATTTAAATAAAAATCTACTGGATATTCAATATATAGATTTAAGACATTCAGAAGGTTATGCAATGCGTATACAAGGCATGAGTACCTTAGATTTGAGCGCAACAAATCTAACAACAAAGAAGTAAAAATTATGGCAAAAGAATATAAAGATTTGGTTGTAGGACTTGACATTGGGACGTCAAAAATCATGGTCGTTGTAGCTGAAGTGCTACCCGGAGGGCTCCTGAAAATAGCTGGATTTGGCGTCTCAGCAAGCAATGGCTTGAAGCGCGGCGTTGTTGTCAATATTGATGCAACCGTTCAAAGTATTCAACAAGCACTGCGTGAAGCGGAATTGATGGCAGACTGCAAAATTGGTCGCGTTTATACAGGTATCACAGGAAACCATATTCGAGGAATTAATTCTAGTGGCATGGTTGCTATTAAAGACAAAGAAGTAAGTCGATCTGATGTAAAGCGTGTTCTTGATACTGCAACTGCCATTAATATTTCGAACGACCAACGTTTATTGCTTGTAGAGTCGCAAGAGTTTGTGATTGATGGCCAGGATGTGAAAGATCCTATTGGTATGAGTGGTATTCGGCTAGAGGCTAAAGTGCATATTGTGACAGGGGCTCAAAGTGCAGCTGAAAATATTATTAAATGTGTGCACCGCTGTGGCTTAGAAGTGGAGCACTTAATGCTGAATCCTATGGCTTCAAATTTGGCTATATTGACCAATGATGAGCGTGAGCTAGGTGTTGTGCTGGTAGATATTGGTGCAGGTACGACTGATGTTGCCGTGTTTACTGGTGGAGCAATTCGACATACTGCAGTTATTCCTATCGCTGGTGATTTGATTACTAGCGATATTGCCATGGCATTACGGACGCCAACCAAAGATGCTGAGGAAATTAAACTTGAGAGCGGTTTTGCCAAACAACTACTAGCTGATCCTGAATCTCAGGTAGAAGTCCCAGGTTTGGGCGATCGTGGTCCACGTTTATTAAGTAAACAAGCACTGGCTGGTGTTATTGAGCCTCGTATTGAAGAGATATTTACTTTGGTTCAACAAGCTATTCGTGAGACGGGTTATGAAGAGGTTTTATCTTCAGGCATCGTTTTAACGGGTGGTGCTTCAGTTATGCCCGGTATGATTGAATTAGGCGAAGATATATTTTTAAAACCTGTACGACGTGGTATTCCAAGATATTCAGGAAATTTGTCCGATATGGTTGCGCAGGCAAGAGCTGCTACCGTCATGGGTTTATTAGAAGAAGCAAGTTTAGCGCGGCAAAGAGGCTTAAAAGTTGGTCATAATAATGGGTCTATTAAAAATACTCTCAGTCGTGCCAAAGACTGGTTGATTGGAAATTTTTAATATGATTAAGAAAATATGGCTAGCGCGTGGAAGTCCACATCTACGATGGCGGAGATGATGGACAAATAAAAGATTAAAAAACACATATTTTTTTTGGCAACTGCGAATGATAAAGGAGTAACAAAATGGCTATCGAAATGATTGAAATTGAAGAATTCAATATGGGTACGAAAATCAAGGTGATCGGTGTGGGAGGCGGCGGGGGTAACGCTGTCGAGCACATGATTTCACGCAATGTGCAAGGTGTGGAGTTCATCAGCGCCAACACGGATGCACAAGCACTCAGTACCAGCGCCGCTCCCAAGACTATCCAATTGGGTACGACTGGCTTAGGTGCTGGTAGCAAGCCAGAAAAAGGACGTGAGGCGGCAGAAATGGCAGAAGACGACATTCGTGCATCCATTGAAGGTGCGCACATGCTCTTTATCACAGCAGGTATGGGTGGCGGCACGGGTACGGGGGCTGCACCTGTGATTGCAAGAATTGCCAAAGAAATGGGTATTCTGACAGTGGGGGTTGTCACCAAACCATTCGATTGGGAGGGCGGTAAACGTATGAGCAATGCCGACACTGGCTTAGCCGAACTTGAAGCAAATGTTGACTCGCTCATCGTGGTTTTGAATGAAAAATTAATTGACGTACTGGGCGAAGATGTGACGCAGGAAGAAGCCTTTGCGTACGCCAACGATGTGTTGAAAAACGCCGTTGGTGGTATTGCCGAAATCATCAATGTGCGCGGACATGTGAACCCCGACTTTGAAGATGTACGTACTGTGATGGCTGAAAACGGCAAAGCTATGATGGGTTCTGCGCTTGCTAGTGGTCCCGACCGTGCGCGCATTGCTGCAGAGCAAGCTGTGGCTTGCCCGTTGCTAGAAGGTATTGACTTGTCTGGCGCCAAAGGTGTTTTGGTGTTGATCACTGCTGCGAAAAGCTCATTGAAATTGAGCGAATCTAAGTTGGCGATGAACACCATCCGTGCCTATGCCTCGCAAGATGCTCATGTGATTTACGGTACTGCTTATGATGAAGACTTGGGCGATGAAATTCGCGTGACTGTAGTTGCAACGGGTTTGAGCAAAGCCAAAGCACAACGTGTAGCTCCGCCTTTGCAAGTGCTGCGCAATGGCACAGACAACATGGCATACGCACCTATTTTGGACAATGAGGTTACTAACCAGAATATGTCAGGTACATTGACGGGTGCTACAAATTATGAAACACCAGCTTACCTGCGTAACTTAGGCCGTCACCCAGACCGCACCAGCGCTTCTGCCAAAGTTGACGCACTGTCCTCCGGTGGTATGGGCGATATCGACATCCCAGCTTTTTTGAGAAAACAGGCTGATTGATATTATTAAAGTTAGAAGTTAAGGAAATCGCTTGTCATCCGCAAGGGTGACAAGCAATCAAACTGTTGCGATGCTAGTACAACAAACGATTAAATCCGTGATCCATGCTGTAGGTGTGGGTCTGCACAGCGGTCAGCGCGTTGAGTTGACATTACGGCCAGCTAAACCTGATACAGGTATCGTTTTCAGGCGCATTGACTTGCTGGAACCAATCAGTATCCAAACATCGGCGCTTGCGGTTACGGATACGCGATTGGCTTCAACTATTTCTGAGTTGGGCGTAAAAGTTCAAACGGTAGAGCATTTGATGTCTGCCTGCGCTGGTTTAGGAATTGATAACTTGCTCATTGACATCAATGGCGAAGAAGTGCCAATTTTGGATGGCTCATCCAGTTCGTTTGTTTTTTTGATTCAAAGCGCAGGTATTGAAAAACAAAAGCCACTTAAAAAGTTTATACGTATATTGCAAACTGTTGTCATCAGTGAAGGCGATGGCGAGTCAATCAAATGGGCAAAATTAGAGCCCTACAACGGCTATAAATTGAGTTTTCAAATAGATTTTGCACATGTGGCGGTAAATGCAACTGGACAAGAGTATGAATTCGATTTCAGTCGCAATTCTTATGCGAGAGATATAGCCAGAGCACGTACTTTTTGTTTCACAAAAGATGTGGAAATGATGCGTGCCAATGGCTTGGCGTTAGGTGGCGGCTTAGACAACGCTATCGTGATTGACGATTACAAAGTGCTCAATGCGGATGGACTGCGCTATGGCGACGAGTTCGTCAAACACAAAATTTTAGATGCTATGGGTGACTTGAATTTGATTGGTCACCCATTGCTTGCCTCTTACAAGGCTTTTCGTTCCGGGCATGCGTTGAACAACAAATTGCTTAGAAAGTTATTGTCTCAAGATGGCGCATACGAAATGGTGTCATTTTCAGAAGCAGCACTAGCGCCTGTGGGTTATGCTGAAAATACGGAAACATGGTGATTGAAGAAGGACGCATATGTATTTGTTTCGTTGGGTCATACTTCTCTCACTTTTAATTTGTGCAGGTCTGTTTTTTGCTTTTGCTATGACTGGACAAGACAAGTTCAAGAAGTTGGGAATGACTGCTTTAAAAGCGACATTGGCTGTAGCCTTTTTGTTTTTCGCCGTGTTGATATTTGAGCGCTTATAAATTGATCAATAAGTTCTGCCAGCTTTGAACATGGCTGATGTTTTTCTTGGGGACTGCTCAGCAGTTGCCAAGCTGCTTAAAAGACGGCTTGAATTTGCATGAGAAATAGCCAGTCCAAGTGCATCGGCTGCGTCTTTGCCTGGCAACGTAGGCAAGTTTAAAAGGCGTTTTACCATCTCTTGGACTTGTTCCTTTTGCGCTTTGCCGTAGCCTACGACAGCTTGTTTCATTTGCAGGGCTGTGTATTCAAAAACGGGTAAATCCAATGTGACCAGAGCCGTAATACATGCACCACGCGCTTGACCCAGTAACAGTGTAGCTTGCGGGTTGACGTTAACGAAAACGATCTCTACAGATGTTTCATCAGGCTTATATTTTTGTACAATTTCATGTATCCCGTCGAAAATAACTTTCAATCTTGCAGGTAAATTGCCAGTATCAAGATGCATTGTCGAAATAGTGCCACTTGCAACATAGGAGAGTTGAGCGCCTTTTTTGTCAACAATGCCAAAGCCAGTTGTACGTAAACCAGGGTCTATGCCGAGTATGCGCATGTTGTATGACAACTTCAGGGTACTTCAGCGTCTGGCATGCGCGCGACGATGGACGATGCTCTGTTGGACAAATAGGATGAGCCTGACAGGTTTTCAAAATACTTCGGCCTTGGCAGCATCACTGCTAAACGTGCTGACTCATAACTAGCCAATTGCTTGGCTGATTTACGAAAGTAATGTTGCGCTGCCGCTTCTATGCCAAAAACGCCTTCACCCCATTCCACGTTGTTGAGGTAAATCTCTAAGATTTGCCGCTTGCTTAGTGTGTACTCTAAAAATTGAGTGATAACAAACTCCTGTCCTTTGCGAACGAAATCTCTTTCACCCGACAAAAAAAGATTTTTAGCAAGCTGCTGACTGATGGTCGAACCACCAATGATTTTCACAGGCTTAACAACTTTGGTGGCATTTGGGCGCGAGTTTTGAATTTTTTTATTGCGAAGCTCTGCACGCTCTTGTCGCTCTAGGGCTTTCGAATTTTTGGTCCAAGCTGACTCAATGGCATCCCACTCGACGCCCTCATGGTTAATGAAGTCGCCATCCTCTGAGGCTATCACCGCTTGCTTGATACTCGCTGACATATCATCGTATTTGACCCATGATTGACGCCACGGTAGATCGCCCCGTTTAATCATAATGCGCCAAGCTTCTGAGCGCTGAAAACTGGTGGATTGCGGGGAGATGACTAGCATCAACGCAATTTTTATTAAAAAGAAAAGTTGCAATGCTACAAACGACAATGTGACCAAAGCAACTAGCCGTAAAAGCGTTTTGAATACTGTACTGTTCATCGTGTTTACTAACGATTCGTCAGCTTGGTTTCTAGTACTTCATCACGGGTAAATTTGAAGCGTGACACCAGCACGATTTGGTCAGCTTTTTTACGCATGGCAAGGCTGAAAGCACCAAAAGGCCCTGCATTGTTGGCAATCGCCTGTGCGCGTCGGTCTAAAGTCAAACTGCCAGAGCCTTGAATCACTTCGGTTGCTAGGATGTTGCCATCATGGTTGACCGTCAAAATCATGGTGAGCGAGCCATAGAGCTTTTTGCCAGCAGCTTCTGGGAAATTGACCGTGCCTTTGGCTTCAATTTTTTGCCTGAGTTGGTCATAGTAAATGGCATAGACTTCTTCGCGTGTCGAAGGGCTGATATAACGCTTTTTCGGACGCTCATTTTCCTGAGTTATGCGCCGTTCAATCTCCCCTAAAAGCTTGCTTAGTTGCCGTCTTTTCTCCTCTTGTGCTTTGGCTTCCGGACTGCTTGGTGCGTTGTTCGGATCAGGAGCGGGCATTAGTGCTAATTGCTTTTTGAGTTGCAGCAATATTTGTGTTTGCTCTGCCTGAAGATTTTCTAATTTTTGACGCGTGTCTGCATCCGCTTCACCAACAGAGGTTAGTTCCGAAGCGGGTAAAAACGTCGTCGCTCTACCACTTTCAGCTTCCCCTCCACCAGCCATTGATTTTTGCGCAATAGCTTGCGCTTTTTCAGGCTTTTCGTTGGTTGTTGCATTGACCAAAATGACTTCTAAGGGAGTATCCTTGAAGACGCGGTTAAAACTCTCAGGGTCAACAAATCGAAAAGACAAAAGTAGCACATGCAGCAAAATAGAAATCGCAAGCGCAATTTGCAGTGTGCTGAGTCTTTGTACCCATGATTGAAAAGAGGACTTTATGGCCATGTCGCTTATTCTGCAGCAGCTTCCGTCGCGATTTCAACGGCTGCTTCCGTATCCGCCATATCGACAGCAATATTCAAGACGCCAGCTTCTTCATTTTCATCATCGGCCGCCTCATTCATGTCCATATCGCCAGTTTGCGCCGCAACACGGATATCAATAATAGTTCCAGATATATCCAGAGTTATTAAATTAATATCACCCAATTTGACGGTTACTTTCGTGCCACGCTCTAAATTATTCCCACCCATCACGGGAAATACAAGAGGTAATTCATCAGCGCGAACCATATTTTCTTTGAATAAAGTTGCGCTAAGTTCTGTAATATTATTTTGCTGTAAATATTTCAATGTCCAATACCGCTCCATGCCGTTTTGGTATTGGTTATAAGCACTATAAGTATTATCAAAATTAGAAATAATAGAAAACAAATCAGCGTCTTTGGGCTTGAACGGCGCAACTAGTGGTGCAGTTTTGCCATGCTTGATACAACTAATAATCTGCCACTGGTTTACCATGTCGGTATAACGACGCAACGGTGAAGTACTCCAAGCATAACTTGGCACACCAATGCCCGCGTGCGGCAGTGCTTTGGTACCCATCCGCACTTTAACACCTGGCGCCAAGCTGGCTTGGCTGCGGTAAATGCCAGGCACGCCATGCTCAGCTAGTAACTGCCCCCAAGTACTATTTGCTAATATCATCGCTTCAGCAACAATTAGATCAAGTGGTGACCCACGTCTTCTCGTGGTTATTTGAACTTGCTCATCGCCACTGATTTTTTTATTATCTAAAATCGGATTTTCTTCTAGCAGTTTGAAGCTGTAATCAGGACGATTAAACGTCTCAGGTTTGCCTCGTACTATTTCTCGTTGCAGTTTCAAATTATTAGCTAATTTATATAAAAATGATAGCGATTCAGGCAATAAATACGCCGGCTGCAACTGATTTATACTCCTAAATTCAGTGCTGTTTAACCATTCATCAGTAATGGTGTTCTCTAAGGAGTCGTGCCGCAAATTAGCAACAATGGATACTAGTTCAATTTTTGATTCAGTCGAAATAATATCTAATGTTGATTCATTAAAAGTAACATACAAAGATACTGCGGGGCAGTTATTACCTTCGGCTAAAGTGTAGTTTTTAACCACTGCATCCGGTAGCATGGTTATTTTATTGCCGGGCATATACACGGTAGATAAGCGTGCTCTCGCAACTTTATCAATATCACTGTTAGGCGCTGCTGCCAATGCTGGTGCTGCAATATGAATACCTACTGTAACTTTGCCAGTTCCTAAACCCTGCACGGATAATGCATCGTCAATTTCTGTTGTCGCTGAATCGTCGATAGAAAATGCAGAAACCGTGGCAAGTGGTAAAGATTCGGTGATACTCGGTGCAGATAATGCAGGAAAACCGATACCTTTCGGGAAATTGTCAAATAAAAACCGTTGCCAATGAAATTGATAGGGTGATGAGATCGCACCAGCTTGCTGCAGCAGTTCTAGTGGAGGTAATTTTGTTGTGCGAGCAGCTTCAACTACAGCTTTGTATTCTGACGTATTTTTATCAGGTTTAAATAATATTTTGTATAACTGATCACGTATGGGTTCTGGGCAATTGCCATTACCTAAAGATACTGCCCATTCATTTATTTGCAGTAATTGCTGTTTCTTTTTTTCAATTGCAATCAATGCAAGCTGCACGATCTCGGTGGGTGCTTTTTTAAATCGACCTTTTCCAGCGCGTCGGAAATAATGCGGGGTTTCAAACAAGCAAAACAAGGCGGCCACTTGTTGCTCTACGGTGGCTTTGTCGTTGAAATAATCACGCGCTAGGTCTGAAAAGCCAAATTCGTCTTCAGGTGCAAACTCCCAAGCTAAGGCGGGTTCTATCGTCGCTTGCAACTTCCTCGCTGCAGTAATGAGCTCTGCAGGAGCGGGTTTCTCGAATTCAACCATCACGTATGCGGCTTTCACCTTCACGCGCTTGCCACTGTCGAGCTCGATTTGGGCTGATGCGTCGGTTTGCGACATGATGCGGCCAGCTAAAAATTTCCCTGATTCTTCAAATAATGCGTACATAAACACTATTGTCCCATGCAAAAAGGGGTTGATAATTAGCAGATGGCAACTGGTTTAAATAAATTCTCGCTTTGGCAGCAAATATCGCCTATTTTCAAGGGATTTGATGGGCTTTTGGCGTTGGCTGTAGGTCTATTGGCCTGTGCGGGATTGATTGCGATGTATTCGTCCGGCTATGACCACGGCTCGCGCTTCGTCGATCATGCGCGCAATATGCTGATTGCGGCAACCGTGATGTTTGTCGTTGCACAAATTCCGCCGCAGCGGTTGATGGAGCTGGCTGTGCCGCTTTACCTCTTCGGGGTTGCTTTGTTGATCGCAGTTGCCATCTTTGGCTTGACCAAAAAAGGCGCGAGACGATGGCTGAACATTGGCATTGTCATTCAGCCCAGTGAAATTCTAAAAATCGCCATGCCACTGATGCTGGCTTGGTGGTTTCAAAAACGGGAAGGGCAGCTGCGACCACTTGATTTTTTAGTGGCTGGTGTGTTGCTCGCTGTACCGATTGGACTCATTATCAAGCAGCCAGATTTAGGCACGGCATTGCTTGTGATGTCTGCAGGTTTGTCAGTGATTTTTTTCGCAGGCTTAAGCTGGAAATTGATAGCACCTCCGGTAGTGATTGCTTTGGTTGGGGTGGCTTTGCTGGTTGCATTTGAAGGGCCACTGTGTGCTGATGGCGTGAATTGGCGCGTGTTGCATGAATACCAGCGACAGCGCGTTTGTACTTTGTTAGACCCCACCTTAGACCCGCTCGGTAAAGGCTTTCACATCATCCAAGGCATGATTGCGATTGGGTCTGGAGGCTTGTTTGGCAAAGGCTTTATGCAGGGTACACAAACGCATTTGGAGTTTATTCCCGAGCGCACCACCGACTTTATTTTTGCCGCTTTTTCAGAAGAGTTTGGTTTATTTGGCAACTCGCTGCTCATTGCTGGATTTTTGTTTTTAATCATTCGCGGTTTGATGATTGCACTGGAAGCACCCTCCTTGTTCACGCGTTTGCTGGCCGGTAGTGTGACCATGATTTTCTTTACCTACGCGTTTGTCAATATGGGCATGGTCAGTGGTATTTTGCCGGTGGTTGGTGTGCCATTGCCATTTATCAGCTATGGCGGCACCGCGATGGTGACGTTGGGCATGGGTATTGGCATCTTGATGTCTGTGAGCAAATCTAAACGATTGGTGCAATCGTGACGCTTGGGTTAACCTACCCTGTTGGCATCATCGGCGTGGGCAATATGGGCGGCGCTATGGCCGTCAATTTGTTGTCGCATGGTTGGCCAGTGAATGTTTGCGATGTAGATGCAGGTAAAACTGACGCACTTGCGGTTTTGGGTGCAAAAGTTAATGAGGACGCTTCGCAAACGGCGCAACATTCAGAGTTGATCATTGTTTGCGTGGTGGATGCAACGCAAACAAATGATGTTCTCTTTGGTCTTGCCGGTGCCGTAAATCATATGCAAAGCGGTCAATGCGTCATGCTTTGCCCTACGATTGCACCAGAAGATACTGAGGCTATTGCCCAGCGATTAGCAGTTTTAGGCATTCACACAATTGATGCCCCCATGTCAGGTGGACCAATCAGGGCATGTAATGGCAGCATGAGCTTGATGATCGCTTGTGAGGATGCAGTGTTTGAGACTTACAAAGCGTTGATCAATACACTGTCAAACCAAGTATTTCGCATCAGCGACAAACCTGGTGATGGCGCGCGAACCAAGTTGGTCAACAATTTACTGGCAGGTATTAATTTAGCGGGTGCCGCTGAAGTGTTGGCATTAAGCGAAAGAATGGGTTTGAATTTAACGACCACTCTGGATGTGATCGAGCAATCTAGTGGCCAAAGCTGGATAGGCGGTGACCGCTTGCGCCGCGCGATTGCCGATGATTTTGAGCCACGCGCTCACACGACTTTGCTGGCTAAGGACACCAAACTGGCCGTCACAGCTGCAAGTATGTTGGGTTTTAAGACACCAATCGGGCAGTTGACCACGGACACCTTTGCACGCGCTTTAGCGCAAGGTTTTGCAGAGCAAGACGATGCTAGCCTTTTTAAGCTCGCGCGCCATGACAACGGATAACTTAGTCTCCCTACCCAATGCTAAATTCATGTGGTCACACCCCGCGCGAATATTGGCGCTCGGATTTGGTGCGGGTTTGAGCCGTTTTGCGCCTGGCACAGTCGGCACAGCCTGGGCTTGGTTGACCTTTTTGCTATTGCGAGACTCTATGACGGATGGTCTGTGGGCGCTGCTGATAGCGACTTCGTTCCTGCTCGGCTGGTGGGCATCTACCTTGACGGCCAAACATATGGATGTTGCAGACCCAGGCAGCATCGTCTGGGACGAAGTGGTCGCTTTCTGGTTGGTGCTTTGGTTGATTTCTCCCATTGGTTTTTGGGGGCAGTTGGTGGCATTTGCACTGTTTCGTTATTTTGACGCGGCAAAACCAGGACCGGTTGCTTGGGCAGACAAAAGCTTCAAGGGCTTTGGTGCTCGCGGTGGATTTGGCATTATGTTTGACGACTTGGTCGCCGCTTTTTGCACGGTATTGGTCATAGCTCTGTGGCGATTTATCTAGCTCCACCGCATTCAAACGCAGGAGTAACTTTGTGAATTTGCTATTAAATTTAGAGCGCTCTAGGCAATCATTATGCCGGCTACTGGCCGATTTATTGCTTAAAAAACAATGTTTTTTGGCAACTGCAGAAAGCTGTACTGGCGGACTTATTGCCGGTGCATGCACGGACTTGGCAGGCTCTAGTCAGTGGTTTGAACGTGGTTTCGTGACCTATTCCAATGCCGCTAAAACGGATATGTTGGGCGTCGATGCTGATTTGATTGCGCAATTTGGCGCTGTCAGCGAAGAAGTAGCTGCCGCGATGGCTCTGGGCGCAATAGCGTATTCAAAAGCGCAGGTTTCCGTGGCGGTTACTGGTGTGGCTGGACCTGCTGGTGGAAGTGTTGAAAAACCCGTGGGTACGGTCTGGGTCGCTTGGTGCGTGAGCGGTCTTTCCAGTACTGAGCTATGCCACTTTGATGGCGATAGGGCCATGGTGCGCGCCTTGACCGTTCAACGCGCCTTGCAAGGACTGGTTGAACGTTTGGAAGTCTTGTGACGTGGTGTAAACCGATTTAAAGTGTTTAAACCACGGCATCAGCCGATTGGTTTTGCAACATCGCCAGCACATTGGCAATCGTTTTGCGCAGTTCCCGGCGGTCAGAAATAAAATCAACCGCACCTTTTTGTAGCAAAAATTCGGCGCGTTGAAAGCCTTCCGGCAAAGTGACGCGCACGGTTGATTCAATAACGCGGGGTCCTGCAAAACCAATCAGAGCTTTGGGCTCTGCAATCACCACATCGCCCATGAAGGCAAAACCAGCGCTGACGCCGCCCATCGTCGGGTCGGTCAAAACGCTGATGAAGGGCAAACCTTTTTTGGCTAATTTTGTGAGCGATGCATTGGTTTTAGCCATTTGCATCAAGCTGAGCAAGCCTTCTTGCATCCGCGCACCGCCCGTTGCGGTAAAGCAGATGAAGGGTACTTTTTGTTCAATAGCTGTGTGCACGCCACGCACAAACCGTTCACCCACCACGCTGCCCATACTGCCGCCCATGAAGTCGAACTCGAAGCAGGCGACCACCACGTTCATGCTGTGCACCGAGCCACCAATGACGACCAAAGCATCGGTTTCTCCTGTGTTTTCGAGCGCCTCTTTCAAGCGTTCTGGGTATTTTCGGCTGTCTTTGAACTTGAGTGCATCAACAGGCAGCACTTCTTGCCCGATTTCGTAACGACCTTCGGCATCTAAAAAGCTGTTGAGCCGCGCCCGTGCACCTATCCGTAGATGGTGGCTGCAATTGGGGCAGACGTTTTGGCTTTGCTCTAAATCGGCTTTGTACAAGACAGTTTCGCAGCTGGGGCATTTGATCCACAAACCTTCTGGGACGCTGCGCCTGTCTGCTGGGTCAGATTTGAGAATTTTCGGAGGGAGTAATTTTTCTAGCCAACTCATGTGCGTATATCCTTCAAACTTTTGATACTGAACTATCGTCCAGATACGTTATTTTGCAGCCAAAGCAGCGCGAACGCCACTTAAAAATTCGCTGGCTACGCTGACCACTTTGTCTCGGGGCTGATTGTCTATCAATTGGATGATTTTGCTACCAATAACCACAGCATCGGCCATTTTGCCAATGGTTTGCGCGGTGGCCGCATCGCGAATGCCAAACCCCACACCGACCGGAATATCGGTCACATGTTTACGAATCTTTGGTAGCATGGTCTCAACGGCGTCGGTATCTAGCGTGCCCGCACCCGTTACGCCTTTGAGCGAGACGTAGTACACGTAACCACTGGCAATGCGAGCGACCTGTGCCATGCGGCTGTCTGTACTGGTGGGTGCAAGCAAGAAGATCAAATCCATGCCGTTTGCTTTGAGATCGGCAGCAAATGCCTCACATTCTTCAGGTGGGTAGTCCACCACCAGCATACCGTCTACACCTGCAGCTGCAGCATCATGAATGAAGGCGCTATTTCCGTTGGACAGAGGCTTGCGTTGATCGTATCGTTCAATCGGGTTCGCATAGCCCATCAACACGAGGGGTGTTTTTTGATCGTTTTTGCGAAAAATACGCACCATCTCTAGTACTTGCGGCAAACCGATACCAAATGCCAGGGCTTTATCGCCTGCTTTTTGAATGACGGGGCCGTCAGCGGAAGGGTCGCTGAATGGTACACCCAGCTCAATCACATCCGCACCCGCAGCCACCATACCGTGCATCAGCTCGGGTGTGACGTCTGCAAACGGGAAGCCGGCAGTGACGTAAGGAATCAATGCGGCGCGGTTTTGTGCCTTCAACGCGGCAAATGTGGATTTGATGCGGTGCAAATGCTTGTTAGTCATGGCATTCATCGGATCACCTTCACAATCTGCTCACTGCCTTTAACAGACTGACCTTCGCAGCTCGGACGGCAAAAGAAATCGGCATTGCTCAAATCAGCCACGGTGCCAATGTCTTTGTCACCTCGGCCAGATAAATTGACCAAAATGGATTGATCGGTTCGCATTGTTTTGGCTAATTTCATAGCGTAAGCGACAGCATGGCTAGACTCCAGTGCGGGAATGATACCTTCGGTGCGGCACAGGTAGTGAAATGCAGACAAAGCTTCGTCGTCAGTTATACCCACGTATTCTGCTCGGCCAATGTCTTTCAAAAACGCATGCTCTGGGCCCACGCCTGGGTAGTCCAAGCCGGCGCTGATGCTGTGGGTCTCGGTGATCTGCCCGTTGTCATCTTGCAAAATATAGGTGCGGTTACCATGCAACACACCGGCACTGCCGCGTTGCAAAGAGGCTGAATGTTTGCCACTTTCTAAGCCTTCTCCAGCAGCTTCAATGCCGATCAAACGTGTAGCTTCGTGCTTTATGTAAGGGTGGAAAATACCCATCGCATTGCTGCCGCCGCCCACGCAGGCAAGTACGGCATCAGGTTGTGATGTTTTACAACCTACGGTTTGTAGCATTTCTGGCATTTGAACTAAGCATTCGTTGCCGATCACGCTTTGGAAATCGCGCACCATCATGGGGTAAGGGTGCGGGCCAGCGACTGTGCCGATGATGTAGAAGGTGTTATCCACATTGGCGACCCAGTCGCGCATGGCTTCGTTCAAGGCGTCTTTCAGGGTACGGCTGCCGCTGGTCACGGGAACAACGGTTGCACCTAGCAGCTTCATACGGTAAACATTAGGGCTTTGGCGTTTCACGTCTTCGCTGCCCATGTAGACCACGCATTCCAAGCCGTAACGGGCGCAAATGGTGGCAGTCGCGACGCCGTGCTGGCCAGCACCGGTTTCGGCAATCACGCGGGGTTTGCCCATGCGTTTGGCAAGCATGGCTTGACCGATGGTATTGTTAATTTTGTGCGCACCCGTGTGGTTCAAATCTTCACGTTTAAGGAAGATTTGCGCGCCGTTGCCTTTACCGTCTGCCATTTCACGGCTCATGCGCGCGGCGTGGTAGATCGGGGAAGGGCGGCCCACAAAGTGCGCCAATTCTGATTTGAACTCGGCAATAAAGGCTGGGTCGTGCTGGTATTTGGCGTAAGTGTCTTTAAGTTCGTTGATGGCATGCGTCAACGTTTCGGACACAAAGCTGCCGCCGTAGATACCGAAGTGACCTTTGAGGTCGGGTTGTTGGTAGTCAAGCATGATTTACTCTTTTAATTCCGTTTACTTAACTTACTTAATTTCGTTAAAACTAAATTGAGTTTGATTAAGTCTATTTTTTAAGGTTAAATTGCTCATCCGCAGCGCGTACGGCTTGGATGAACTGTTGGATTTTGTCGGCATCTTTGATGCCTTTGAGGGTGTTGCCCTGCGAGTCGGTTGCTTCGACGCCTGAACTGACGTCTACAGCCAGCGTTTTACAGCGCGGCCGAACCTGCAAAATGCCATCGATCACGTTGGCAGCGCTCAGCCCACCACTTAAGACGAGGTGAGCGTTGACGTTTGTTGGAAGCAGTGACCAATTGAATGTTTTTCCGCCGCCGCCATAACCGTCGACATGTGCGTCGAGCAAGATGGCTTGAGCTTGTGAATAATCTTGAACATATTTTACTAGGTCAAATTGAGCCGCGTCTAGCCCTAGGGGTATTCGGGCTGCGCGTATAAAGCGTCGTTGAACCGAAGCACACATTTCTGGCGTCTCATCACCATGAAATTGGATGACAGCCGGCGTATTTATTGACTGAGCAGCTATTATATTTGTAGCATTTTCATTAACAAACAGCAGCACAGGTGTAACAAAAGCGGGTAAACGACGCGCCAGTTCGGCGGCACGATCGGGCGACACATACCGCGGACTGGCTTTGTAGAGCACAAAACCGACGGCATCAGCACCCGCAGCGACTGCGGCATCGACGTCCTCTTCACGGGTTAAACCACAGATTTTGATGCGTGTTCGTTGGGCAAAATCGCGGGCTATGGGCATATGTATCATTCAAGGAAGCCAGTCAAAAGCGGCCGTTTTGGTCGGAATCCCCCATTGTGACGGATAAACAGGCCCTAAAAAGTACAAACCATCAGGTGAAAATGTGGGTGCTGCGGCATCGCGGTCGCGTTTCGCCAAGACATCAACGATCCATTCAGAAGGCTGTCGGCCATCACCCACCATCAATAGGCAACCCATGATGTTGCGAATCATGTGGTGCAAAAAGGCGTTCGCTTCAAACTCAAACCGCCAGTAGCGCGACATGGGCTCACCTCGGTGAGAAATGTCAATGCGATTCATGGTTTTGACGGGAGACAAGGCTTGGCAAGCGGCGGCGCGAAAAGAGCTGAAATCATGCTCGCCCAGCAAATAGGTTGCTGCTTGCTTCATGGCTAATTCATCAAGGCCACGGTAAACCCAACCGACCCGTCCTGCTTCCACACTGGGGCGAACCGGCGATTCAAGGACAACATAGGCGTAGCGTCTTGCCGTGGCGCTGGCACGGCAATGAAATTCACGGGGAACGATTTTCGCCCATTGCACTGAGATATCGTGCGGCAAGTTAGCGTTGGTACCGCGCACCCAAGAGTTCTCTTCTCGGTCAATGTCGGTATCAAAGTGGACGACTTGCATCAAGCCATGCACGCCAGAGTCCGTGCGGCCAGCGCACAATGTTGATACCTTGTGCTGCGTGAATTTCGCCAGCGCAGCTTCTAGTTTGTCTTGAACCGTGAGGCCAGACAATTGGCTTTGCCAGCCTTCATAAGCGCTACCGTTGTAGCTGATCCCCAACGCAATTCGCACAAAGCTCTTTGCGATTTGCTTAGCTCATCTCGGCCAGCAAATTTTCAGCTTTTTGCTTTAATGAACCCGTTGCATTCGAAATCACTTCGTTGACAAGCATTTTCGCGCCCGTGTTGTCACCAATGGAGCGGAATTCTTGAGCCAGTGCTAATTTGGTCTCTAAGGGGCCATTGTTGTCAGCAGCCATCGAAGTTGCTGTAGACGGCTTGTCCGCTGCGTTGAGATCTAAAGATAAGCCACCCATGTCAAATTCCATAGCAGTTGGTTTCGCGGCAGGAATTGCAATTGCCGCAGCAGTAGCTACCAGTGCAGAAGTAGCAATGGCCGGAGCAATAGAAGTAGAAGTAAGAGCAGGAGAAGGAGAAGGTGTTTTCGCTGGCTCTAATGAAAAATCAGGGAAATCCATGAGCGGTGTTTTTGGTGCTTCTGGTGCAGTTGCTGCTGGGAAGCTAGAAACAAAGTCAAAATCCAAATCCAAGTCAACCGATGCAGGCGATTTTGCGGTTTCAGGGTTCAGCTGCGCTACGGTACGGGTCGAAAATTCTGAGCTGGTCATAGCTGCGAAAGAGTCGTCCAACTCTGGTGAACCAGCAGAATACAAAGGGTTTGTAGGCTCCAACTCAAATCCTTGTTTGCTGATGCTTGCCCATTGAGGGTCACTTTCTGTCAATAATAACTTAGCTTTCAGTGCCATTTGCTCAAAGTTTTTAGCATCGCGGCGTTTAGCATAAATACCTAGGAGCTTGGTATAAATCATCGCATTTTCAGGCTGCGAATTCAGTGCAACTTTCAAAATTTCTTCTGCCTGTACGTCACGACCATAGTCTAGATAGACATCAGCTTCGGTCAAAGGGTCAACCACTGTTGCGTGTGCGCTGACAGCGGCTTCCGCAGGTTTGGGGGTTACTGCTTGCGCCACAGCAGCTGTGGCTGCCGCTGCTGCAACGGCCGGTGTGTAAGCAGGCTCATCTACTGGGGTTTCATGCCCCATGATGGGTTCATTGCTGGTATCGCTGAAAAACGATTTTTCTGAAAAATTATCTGTCAGTAACGCGTCTTCAGCGTCTTCTTCGGCTTTGCGTTTTTTGCGTTTGTTGTTGGCATACAAACCGCCAACCAGCAACAAGGCCAGCAAACCACCGGCAGCTGGCAAGACGATGGGGTCGTCCATCAAAAAGTCGATAGGGCCGGCTACAACCACAGGTGCTACCACGACTGGTGCTTTTACAACTGGTTTCGGGGTAACAGGTGCTGCAGGTGTTGCAGCTGCGACTGGAGGTGTTATAGGTGCGGCAGGTGTCATGGTCGCTGTAGTTGTAGTCGCTGTTGCAGGCGCTACTGGGGCCGCAGGTGCTACAGGGGCTGGTGCCATAGATACAGCTGGTGCAGCCGTCACGACTGCCGCTGTTACCGGGACAGTAGGTAAGGCTGATTTTGCAGTTGCTGCAGCAGTAGTTGCAGCAGCCACAGGTGCTGTAGCTGCTACAGGTGCAGCGCCCGCAATTTTATTGAGATCTTTGATGTTTTTCGCCAACTCCGCTGCGCGTGCAGAATCGTCTTTGGCTTGGCGATCTTTAGCAATTTTCTCTAAATTTTCTTTAGCAGTGGCGGCTGATTTGTCATCAGATTTCAAGCCACCTTTGGACAGCGTGAGTTTGTCTGGCGTGACAACAGCAGCTTTCTTGTCATCTACCTTGGCTTCAATTTTGCCAGTGACAACGCGGTCAGTCGCTTTTGAGGCCATGGCCGGCGCATTTTCAGCCAATTTGCTTCTGAAATTATTGAAATCTTTGCTTTGTGCGACCAAGCTTTGGCGCGCTTCTCTAGCCGGTACAGCTGCAGCCTCGGCCTCTGTAGGTAAGTCTAAAACCGTACCTGCTTTCAAGCGGTTGACGTTGTTGCCGATAAAGGCTTGTGGATTGCCACGAAGCAAGGCGACCAACATTTGATCTAAGGACACATTGGCTGGCAAATTATTGGCCGCGATTTTGCCAGCTGTGTCGCCAGCTGCAACTTTGACTTGCTCGCCGGTATTGGAAGCGTTTGCTCTTTGTGCCGCTGCTTTTGGCATCGCCACAGGTGCGGGCGCCGGAGCCGAATCTGGTCTTGAGACAGCTGCTGGCGCTGGTGACGCAGTCACTGGCGCAGCAACTACTGCCGGTGTCGGCACAGGCGCTGTTACGGCTGCAGGAGGCGGCACTGGTGTGGGAGCTGGTGCAGGCACCGGCACTGGTGTTGGCAATGTTGCAATGGGCGCAGTCACCGCTTCGGATTGCTTAGGCGCTGGTGGGTCCAGCAACAAGGTGTAATTGCGCACGATACGGCCATTCGCCCAATTGGCGTTAACGACCAAGTTCAAAAACGGATCAGTGATCACCTTGTCACTGCGAACCAACAAATAAGAGCTGCCATTGGCGCGTTTGTTCAGCGTGATTTGTGCGTTTGCCAACGCTGGGTTGTACTCCATACCCGCTGCTCTGAATGCTTCTGGCGATGCCAGCGTTGCTTTCAAGCTGGCCGCTTCTTCCGCATTTATGTCAGGCACCTCGATACCAGCTACCAAAGGCTCACCCAATGATGACAAAGCCGTGATCCGACCCAGCGCCAGCGCGTTAGCATCTACATGTGCGATGCTGAGAAGCGCACCCAATGCGGCTGCCATAGCCGTCACGCGCCACGAAGAACCGGTTGTTTGTAACTGAGTGCGCGTTGAAGATGATAATTTGATATGCATGTGCGAATTACTTTGTAATGAATGTCAGCTAGAAGACACTACATTGAAGTGTGTGGCTTGACTGTTTTAAATCAAATACCAACTCAGATCAACGGCTTACGTCAACAAGCTAAGACTAACTCTATATTTGTCTCAATAATCTCTATTGTGACTTCTACAGAGCTAATTTAACTAGCAAGCATAAAGACATTAACAGTTTTTACCAATTCACTGTTGCAAGTAAGCAACTGTTTATTTGCCGCTGTGTCAGAGCTAGTCGCCATTTGCAGCTTCAGCCCCAAAATCAGCACCCAGCCTAGCCTCAACGCTACAAAAAAGAGAACTATAAGTAACGTAATTCGACTTAATCCAGCAAAATCCGCAACATACGGCGCAACGGCTCCGCTGCACCCCACAACAATTGGTCACCAATTGTGAATGCTCCTACGTATTCCGGCCCCATGGCCAGCTTGCGCACACGGCCTACGGGAATAGTCATCGTTCCAGTTACCTGAACGGGTGTTAATTCCCGCAAAGTGGCTTCTTTGGTGTTGGCAACAACCTTGACCCACTCGTTGTCAGCTGCCAACAGGGCTTCCAGATCGGCTAATGGTACGTCTTTCTTGAGCTTGAAGGTCAGCGCCTGGCTGTGGCAACGCATCGCGCCGATGCGTATGCACAAACCGTCAACCGGTACTTCTTTAGTACCAAACATCGCGCCTTGGCCCAAAATCTTGTTGGTTTCAACGCCGCCTTTCCATTCTTCCTTGGACATGCCCCAGCTGGCGTCGGTCTGCAGTTTGCCGATACCCAGATCCGCATCGATCCACGGAATCAAGCTGCCACCCAAAGGCGCACCAAAGTTGGCCGTCTCAGACGCGGTCAGCGATTGTTGTTTTGCCAGCACCTTGCGGTCGATTTCCAGAATCGCTGATTTTGGGTCGTCCAACAGCGAGCGGACCTCGCTATTCAGCGTGCCAAACTGGGTCAACAGCTCGCGCATGTGCTGCGCGCCGCCGCCTGAGGCTGCCTGGTAGGTCATGGTGGTCATCCACTCGACCAGACCGGCTTTGTACAGCGCGCCCACACCCATCAGCATGCAGCTCACGGTGCAATTGCCGCCCACCCAGTTGTTACCGCCTTTGGCGAGCGAGTTTTTGATGACCGGCAGGTTGACTGGGTCGAGGATGATGATCGCATCGTCCTTCATCCGCAGAGTCGAAGCCGCGTCAATCCAGTGCCCAGTCCAACCCGCAGCGCGCAGCTTGGGGAAGACCTCTGAGGTGTAGTCGCCGCCCTGGGCGGTCAAAATGATGTCGCACTTTTTCAGCGCTTCAATGTCAAAAGCGTCTTTCAACGTGGTTTCGTTCTTAGCATAAGCAGGGGCTTTGCCACCCGCATTGGAGGTAGAGAAGAACACCGGCTCGATGAGCGCAAAATCGCCCTCAGCCTGCATGCGGTCAATCAGCACCGAGCCGACCATACCGCGCCAGCCAACGAGCCCTACGAGGTTACCTACTTTTTTCATTTTTAAGCGCCTTTCAAATTAATCAGTCTTGACTAATCCCCCGGCTCGTCTAGCTCCGGGGTGGGCGCGACGAACCGGGCTGGATTAGCCTTTAATGGTTGTCGTTTTGGTGGAAGTCTTGAACGCGCAAACATCCACAGCGCAAGTGGCTTGGATGGTTGTTGTGGAGGTCACATGGGCGTTCATACCTTAAATTATAGCGGAGAGGATTTTAAGAGTGCGGTATTCATACAACAGAAATAGGGGTCAGAGCCCAATTTCGATGTGAATGGGTTGTCCGCCGACGTGTGAATTGTCCTGAATTGGGATCTGACCCCAATTTCTTCATCTCGGCTGGTAGAAGCCTAATTCGACCGCCAACCCTCAAATGAAGGCTCCTTCTTTCGCCCGGCGGGGCGAGAGAAGGCGGGGGATGAAAGTGGGGGAAACAAGCTAGCTACGCAGTAAATAAAGCTAAAAATAGCCAAAAACGCTATAAATAAAATAGCACCTTAGTCAATAAATACGCCGGCTACAGCTATAAATAGCCTCTAAATCAACCCAAAGCCTTCAAAACCGCATCCCCCATCTCCACGGTACTGACTTTCGTCGTCCCAGCACTGTAAATATCCGGCGTCCGCAAACCTTGCGCCAAGACGGCTTTGACGGCGGTTTCGATGCGATCTGCAGCTGCAGCTTGGTTCAGTGAGAAACGCAGCATCATCGCGGCGCTCAAAATCGTGGCCAATGGGTTGGCGATGCCTTTGCCGGCGATGTCTGGGGCGCTGCCGTGGCTGGGCTCGTACAGGCCTTGTTTTTTGTCGTTCAGGCTGGCCGATGGCAGCATGCCGATGGAGCCGGTCAGCATGGCGGCAGCGTCGCTCAAAATGTCGCCAAACATGTTGCCAGTGACAACCACGTCGAATTTCTTGGGCGCTTTGACCAGTTGCATAGCGGCGTTGTCCACGTACATATGGTCCAAAGTGACTTCGGGGTATTGCTTGCCGACCTCAGAAACCACGTCTTTCCAAAACTGAAAAGTCTCCAAAACATTGGCTTTGTCCACGCTGGTGACGCGTTTGTCGCGTTTCATGGCGGCTTGGAAGGCGACGTGGGCGATGCGTTCGATCTCTGGACGGCTGTAGCGCATGGTGTCGAAGGCTTCTTCAGAGCCGGGGAAGTGGCCATCGGTCGCGACGCGGCGGCCACGGGGCTGGCCGAAGTAGATGTCGCCGGTCAGTTCGCGGATGATCAAAATGTCGAGGCCTGCGACCAGTTCTGGCTTCAAGCTGGAGGCATCGACCAGCTCTTTGTAGCAAATGGCGGGGCGGAAGTTGGCAAACAGGCCCATGTTTTTGCGGAGTCCCAGAATCGCCTGCTCGGGGCGCAACGGGCGATCCAGTGTGTCGTATTTCCAGTCGCCTACCGCGCCAAAGAGCACAGCGTCAGAATCCATCGCCAGTTTCAGCGTGGCCGGTGGCAGCGGGTGGCCGTGCGCCTCAAAAGCTGCACCACCGACGAGGGCGGATTCCATCTCCATCTTCAGGCCGAATTCTTTGTCGATAACCTTCAAAACCTTGACTGCTTCTGCGACGATTTCTGTACCAATACCGTCACCGGGGAGGATTGCGATTTTCATGAATGTACTTCTTTATATGTCAAAAAATGATTGTCATTTACTATAAATTTAATAGCTGATTAGGCAATAAATACGCCGGCTAGAGGCTAAAAACACCTCTAAAAAGACCTTTTTACCGTATTTACACCAAAGTATGCGCCAACCACGGCTTTTGCGCCAAACGCTCGGCTTCAAATGCCTTGATTTTGTCGCTGTGGCGCAATGTCAAACCAATATCGTCAAAACCATTCAGCAGGCAGTATTTGCGGAAGGCTTGGACTTCAAACGGCAATTCCACGCCATCAGGTTTGATAACGACTTGGCGCTCTAAATCGACGGTGAGGCTGTAGGTCGGGAAAGCGGCGCACTCGTCAAACAGCTGCGCGACTTGCGCTTCACTCAAAACGATGGGCAACAAGCCGTTTTTGAAGCAGTTGTTGAAGAAAATATCCGCATAACTGGTCGCAATAATGGTACGAAAGCCGTATTGGTCTAGCGCCCAAGGTGCGTGTTCACGCGAAGAGCCGCAGCCGAAGTTTTTACGGGCTAATAGTACGCTTGCACCGCTGTAGCGGGGCAGATTCAGCACGAAATCGGGGTTAGGTTTGCGGCTTTTCGGGTCTTGGCCTGGGTAGCCATCGTCAAAATAACGCCAAGCATCAAACAAATGCTCGCCAAAACCGGTTTTGCGGATGGATTTGAGGAATTGCTTGGGGATGATCGCGTCGGTATCGACGTTTTCTCTATCCATCGGGGCGACCAAGCCTTTATGTACGGTGAATTTTTGCATAAAAAGGTATAAATTTAGTGCTATATATTTAATAGCAGCTTAGGCAATAAATACGCCGGCTGCAAAGGTTTTTACTATATTTTAATGATATTTAAGTTAAGAAAAATAAGTTCTTAAACAAAGCGGCGAATATCCACAAAATGCCCATGTACGGCCGCCGCAGCCGCCATCGCGGGGCTGACCAAGTGGGTGCGACCACCGGCACCTTGTCGACCTTCGAAATTGCGATTTGACGTGGAGGCGCAGCGTTCGCCCGGCTCCAGCTTGTCTGCATTCATAGCTAGGCACATCGAGCAGCCGGGTTCGCGCCACTCAAAGCCCGCAGCGGTGAAGATGTGGTGCAAACCTTCGCGTTCGGCTTGGTCTTTGACGAGGCCAGAACCAGGGACGACCAAGGCTAACTTGACGTTTTTGGCGACTTTTTGACCGAGTTGCTTCACCATCGCCGCTGCTTCACGCATGTCTTCGATGCGGCTGTTGGTGCAAGAGCCGATGAAAACCTTATCCACATAGATGTCGTTCAGCGCTTTGCCCGGTGGCAAACCCATGTAAGTGAGTGCTCGCTCTATCGCATCGCGTTTGTTGGCGTCTTTTTCTTTGTCTGGGTCGGGTGTGAAGCCGTCGATGCCAAATACCATCTCAGGTGAGGTGCCCCAAGTGACTTGCGGGATGATTTTGGTCGCATCTAACTCGACCACGGCGTCAAAATGTGCGTCTGCGTCGGATTGCAAGGTTTTCCAATAGGTCACTGCTTGATCCCACTCGACACCCTTCGGTGCGAGGGGGCGGCCTTGCAGGTAGGCGATGGTTTTGTCATCCACCGCGACCAAGCCAGCGCGTGCGCCAGCTTCAATCGCCATGTTGCAAACCGTCATGCGGCCTTCCATGCTGAGGGCGCGAATCGCAGAACCGGCAAATTCAATGGTGTAACCCGTGCCGCCTGCTGTGCCGATTTTGCCGATGATGGCCAGCACGATGTCTTTGCCGCCCACGCCAGCGGGCACTTTGCCTTCAACCTTGACGAGCATATTTTTGGCTTTTTTGGCCAACAGCGTTTGCGTCGCCATGACGTGCTCGACCTCGCTGGTGCCAATGCCGTGCGCCAAAGCGCCAAAGGCGCCGTGGGTGGAGGTGTGCGAATCGCCGCAAACAACCGTCATGCCAGGCAAAGTCGCACCCTGTTCAGGCCCGATGACGTGGACAATGCCCTGCCGTTTAGACAGGAAGGGGAAGTAGGCCGCTGAGCCGAATTCGGCCATGTTCGCATCCAGCGTGATGATCTGCTCTTTGCTGACGGGGTCGGTGATGCCGTCGTAGCCCAATTCCCAGCCGGTGGTAGGGGTATTGTGGTCAGCGGTGGCGACGATAGAGCTGATGCGCCAGATCTTGCGACCCGCTTGGCGAATGCCTTCGAACGCCTGCGGGCTGGTGACCTCGTGCACCAAATGGCGGTCGATATACAAAACGGCCGTGCCGTCTTCTTCGGTGTGGACGACGTGTTCGTCCCAGATTTTATCGTAGAGGGTGCGGCTCATGGTTTTCCTTTGAAGACTCTATTTTATTCAATCTGTAAATCGAAAATGCAAAACGCCCGCAGATGTTGCCATCAGGCGGGCGAATTTTTTGTACAAAAGCTGAATTAACGTTGCGCGATGGGCTTCACGTCACGCGTCACATTGCCTGTGAACAACTGGCGTGGACGCCCAATTTTGTACTCTGGGTCGCCAATCATTTCGTTCAATTGGGCGATCCAGCCTGTGGTGCGAGCCAAGGCGAACACAGCGGTGAACAGCGGTGTTGGGATGCCGATGGCGCGTTGCACGATGCCAGAGTAGAAGTCCACGTTCGGGTACAACTTGCGCTGCACGAAGTAGTCGTCTTCCAGGGCGATCTTCTCCAAAGCCATAGCGAGCTTGAACAGCGGGTCGTTTTCCAAACCGAGCTCGTGCAGGACTTCTTTGCAAGTTTCTTGCATCAATTTAGCGCGCGGGTCGTAGTTTTTGTAAACGCGGTGACCAAAACCCATGAGCTTGACGCCAGAGTTTTTGTCTTTCACTTTTTCCATGAACTCGCCAACTTTGCTGACGCCACCCATTTTTTGAATGTCTTCCAGCATGTTCAGGCAAGCTTCGTTAGCGCCGCCGTGGGCCGGGCCCCACAGGCAGGCTACGCCAGCAGCTATCGCTGCAAACGGGTTGGTGCC
>JANPLX010000038.1:0-9294 GCA_031422495.1 Polaromonas sp.
TTAGCAAGCATGCTGCGTCACAACCAGGTCAACTACGTGGGCGCCTTGTATTTGCTGGCTGCGGTGCTGCCACATTTTTTAGCGCGCAAGGCAGGGCATATCAGCCTGGTCAGTAGCGTGGCGGGCTACCGAGGCTTACCGCAAAGCCTGGCTTACGGGCCGACAAAGGCGGCGTTGATCAACCTGGCTGAAACAATGCACCTTGACCTGAAAGACAGCCACATCAGCGTCAGCCTGATTTGCCCCGGTTTTGTTGAAACGCCCCTCACGGCACAAAACAAATTCACCATGCCCGGTCTGATCAAACCCGAAAAAGCAGCTGAAGAAATTTTGCGCGGCTGGGCCAAAGGCGAGTTTGAAATCCATTTCCCCAAACGCTTCACCCTATGGGTAAAAGCCATCAAAATGCTTCCCTACCGCTTGTATTTCCCAGCGATCAAAAAATTCACGGGTTTGTAATGACTATTGCTGCGGTCGACAACATAGTCAGCTACTTCGAAACCCTCACCGAAGCATCAGTATCTAGGTTGCCCGAATACTACACAGAAGATGCCTATTTCAAAGACCCCTTCAACGAAGTGCGAGGCGTCAAACACATTCAGCACATATTCGCCCACATGTATGTAGCGCTAGACAAACCGCGTTTTATTATCAACAGTAGAATCGTTGAAGATAATACTTGCTTCCTCGTTTGGGATTTCAAGTTTTACATGAAAAACTACAACAAAACGACCGAACAAACTATACGCGGCGGTTCGCATTTGGTACTCAACTCAGAAGGCAAAATAGTATCTCACCGCGATTATTGGGATGCAGCGGAAGAGCTGTATGAAAAGCTGCCCGTGGTGGGCGCGTTGATGCGGTGGCTGAAAAAACAGGCGAATAGTTAGTCGTTTATCCACACTCAATTTGCTATATTTTTAATAGCATTTTAGGCAATATATACGCCGACTATAGGCTTATATTTATTCTACACCTTTCCTTTGTCTAACAACATCCGTTGCGCTTACGGATTCCGCCTGATTTCCCCAAGCATTCCGAATATAATTCGTCACTGCAGCTATATCCGTGTCGTTCAACACATGCACAAACGGCGGCATGCCGAAGGGTCTGGGGTTGCTGGCTGTGCTGGGGGTGTAGCCGCCGGCTAGAATGATGCGAACCAAGTTGGTGGTGTTGGGCATAGTGATGGCGCGGTTACCTGCGAGAGCGGGCAAGGCGACGTTGCCTTCTACCTTCATGCCCTGCCCTTGCTCGCCGTGGCAGGTGGCGCAGTGTTGTGTGAAGAGCTCGGCGCCGCGGGTGAACAACGCGGGTTGAAACTTCGTATCGGCAGAATTAGTTGAAGTTGTTGATTTTGTTGATTTTTTAACTTCGATTTGAGGCAAAGACTGCAAATACGCTGCTGAGGCGTTGAGGTCAGCATCGGTCCAAAACTGGGTGCTATTGGCGACGACTTCGGCCATGGGGCCTAGCATGCTGGCGTTGGGGGCGATGCCGGTTTTGAGTAACGAGACGACGTCTTGGCGCGGCAGGTGGGCAACGCCGGCCTCGGCAGGGTCGATCAATGACGGCGCGTACCAGTCTCGCATGGGCATGAGTGCGCCGCCTAAATACTGATCGTTGATACTGGCACCTAAAGCGTTGCGTTCTGCGTGGCATGCGCTGCAGTGCCCTAAGCCGCGAACTAGGTAAGCGCCACGCTGTATGTCTGAGTTTTGGGTGTTTTGATCGGTTTTTTGCTCTAAATTGCCATTTTCAATCTTATTTACGCCAATAGCCGGCGTATTTATTGCCTGAACAGCTATATTATTTGTAGCATCAAAGAACATCAAACGCCAAAACGCCAAAGCGACTTGGGTGTTAAAGGGGAATGGCAAGTCGTGCGCTAGGTTTTGCTGTGCCACGGGCGCAATGCTGTGCATGAAGTAGGCGTACAAATCGTCACTGTCTGCGCGGGTGATGTGGGTGTAATTGGGATACGGAAATGCGGGTGTGAGCAGCTTACCGTTAGCTCTACGGCCGTCATGCAAGGCGCGGTAAAAGGCGTCTGCCGACCAGTTGCCGATGCCAGTTTCGAGGTCTGGCGTGATGTTGCTGGTGTAAACCGCGCCAAACGGTGTGGCAATGGCTTTGCCGCCCGCATACGCCGCGCCGCCACGTGCGGTGTGACAAGCGGCGCAGTTACCGAGTTTGGCGAGGTATGCGCCACGCTGCAGAACTTCACTATTTTCAGTATTATTAGATGTATTTACGCCTGTAGCCGGCGTATTAATTGCTTTAACAGCTATTATATTAGTAGCAAATAGCTCATTGCCAATCAACACTGCTGCCACTACAAATAGCAAGCTGAGGATGATGGCTAAAGCGGCAAACGTGCGTTTCACTGGGCTCATGGCACGCCCCCGCACTTTTCAGTCAACGGCTCGGGCAAGCTGGCGGCGGGTTTGGTGGCAACTGGCACGGGCTGGGACGCGAGCCAGTTGGCCACGGCGTCCACATCAGCGGGTTTGAGCAATTTGGCGATGCGCCCCATGCAATCGGGCGCGTGGGCACGGCGCAAGCCAGTTTGCCACGCGCCTAACTGTGCTGCTACATAGTCACGCGGCAAACCTAGCAACCCAGGAATAGCAGGCTGTACGCCCATCAAAGCCGCGCCGTGGCAGGCGGTGCAAGCGGGGATATTGCGGGTTTTGTCGCCGTGCAGACTAAGCGTTTTGCCAAGCTGCAATGAAACGTATGAAGCTGCTGTTTTCAGAGGCACAGGTGCTGGATAAGGCAAGTCTAAACCCGCAAAATATTGCGCCATTTCTAACAAATAAGCGTCGCTCAAATGCTCGACCATGCCAACCATGAGGCCGTAATGACGACGCCCTTCTTTGAAATTTTGCAGTTGGTTAAACAGGTAACCTGCTGGTTTACCGGCTATGCGGGGGAAATAGGCTTGGTTGGACGTGACGCCCTGTGCGCCGTGGCAGGTGGTGCAGGCTTGCATGCGTTTGGCCATGGTGTCGGCTTGATTTTGTGATGGACTTTGCGCTTGAACCATTAAGCTGAAACCGGCGATAACGGCAAAAAAGAGGTTTTTCCAAGATAAGTACATCACCTGATTTGACCATCAGAAACGTTCATTCGCTGGACAGGGGAAATGATTCGATCATATAATTAATAAGCATACTTATTATATTTACCAAATTGACATCAAAAATCACCATGACTATCAATGCATCTACCGAATTACCCATCATCGTCGCTGGTGGCGGCATTGGCGGCATTGCGGCGGCGTTGGCTTTGGTACGTCAGGGTTTCAGTGTCAAAGTACTGGAGCAAGCGAACGCACTGGGTGAAATCGGCGCAGGCTTGCAAGTCGGGCCGAACGGCTTTGCGGCGTTTGACGCGCTCGGTGTAGGCGAGCAGATGCGCGCACGCGCGGTCTACACCGACCACATGGTGATGCACGATGCGCTGGACGAATACCAAGTCGGCTTTATCCCCACTGGTGAGGCGTTTTTGAAGCGCTTTGGCAACCCGTATGCAGTGATTCACCGAGCCGATGCGCACCAGTCACTGCTGGAAGGCGCAACCTTCAACAAAGACCGCATTGAGCTGCTGACAGGAACAACTGTGACCCGCGTAGAGCAAGATGCGGACTCGGTCACGGTGTTTGATGCTAAGGGCGGCGCACACCGAGGATCAGCTTTAATAGCAGCAGACGGCGTGAAATCAGTCATTCGCAAACAATTTGTGGGAGACGATGCACGGGTTTCAGGCCATGTGGTGTATCGAGCTGTGGTCGAAAAGAAGGATTTTCCAAAAGATTTGCAGTGGAACGCGGCCAGCATCTGGGTAGGGCCGAACTGCCACTTGGTGCACTACCCGCTACGTGGTGGTGAACAGTACAACGTTGTCGTCACCTTTCACAGCCGCGATAAAGAAGATTGGAGCGTGCGCACTGGTAGCAGCGACGAGGTGCTGAGCTATTTCACTGATATTTGCCCCAAAGCACGCCAATTGATTGAACTACCGAAGGATTGGACACGTTGGGCAACCGCGGACCGTGAGCCGATTGCCCAGTGGAACTATGGCCGCGTCACCCTCTTAGGCGACGCTGCTCACGCCACACTGCAATACCTTGCACAAGGGGCATGCATGGCCATGGAAGATGCTGTCACGTTGGGCGAAGCCCTGAAATTGCACAACAACGACATCGCCAAATCCTTCGCCCAATACCAAAATGCCCGCGTTGCCCGCACAGCGCGCATCGTACTCTCAGCCCGTGAAATGGGCCGAATCTTCCATGCCAAAGGCGTAGAACGCTTGGTGCGCAACGATTTGTGGAAAGGCCGCAGCCCAGAGCGCTTTTATGATGCGATGGAGTGGCTGTATGGCTGGAATGTGGGGAATTGCTTAGAAGCGTAAAAATTGGTCGGTGTAATAGGATTCGAACCTACGACCCCTTGCACCCCATGCAAGTGCGCTACCAGGCTGCGCCACACACCGATCTGTTTTAATTATAACTGTATCAAGCGCGCATGGCTTGCGGCGCTGCACCTAGAAGTTCACGGATTTCATGGAGCTCTTGGCGCACAAATTGCCACTTGAAATTATTAGATGCGGCATGACCATTGGCGTGACCGTTGGCACCGGTATTTGATGACAGGAGCCCGGAATCCGCAATCACGGCAACCAAGGCTGCTTCGAGTGCATCATCGCGCAAATCAGCATCTTCAGGTGCCATGCCGCTCAACGTATGCTCAAACTCAGGCACATCAGTGCCGCGCTTTTGGCCTCTGTGCAACTGCCCTAATTCATGCATTTGGTTGCGAGCGCCATGAATGGTGAAGCCTTGGTCATACAAAAGTTCACGAATTCGGCGGATCATCAGCACTTCGTTATGCTGGTAGTAGCGGCGGTTACCGCTGCGCTTCATAGGACGTAATTGCGTGAATTCTTGCTCCCAATAGCGTAGCACGTGGGGTTTAACACCACATAAATCGCCCACTTCACTGATTGTAAAGTAGCGTTTGGCCGGAATGGGAGGGAGAGAATTCTCCATGAAATCAATATCCTACGTAAATAAGTTAGTAGATTACTCTAACTTTTACATTTTTGCATCGGTTTTTGAAAATATTGTGAATATTGACCAAAAACGTGCAAAAACCGCAACCAATTCGGAACTAATTAGCTCAAATCGGAAGATTCAAACGCCGGCGATTTGGTCTTTCAGCTTGTGGCTGGCGTGAAAAGTGATGGCGCGGCGCGCTTCAATAGGAATGGCCTCGCCCGTACGTGGGTTACGGCCTGGGCGCGGAGCCTTGGTACGGATTTGGAAATTGCCGAAACCGGGGATTTTGACGTCTTGGCCTTCAATAAGTTGCGCTGAAATCAGATCGAAAAATGCGTCGACCATGTCTTTGGATTCGCGCATATTGAGCCCAATTTGCTCGAACAACACCTCAGCCAGCTGCGCTTTGGTCAAAGAATTGGTTTCTAGGCTCTCTAATGAAATTTCCATCATTGTCTCTTTTTAGTATTTATCGATGCATTCTGTTAAACATTTAGCCACGATTTAGCCACGCAATCTTGCGCCAACTTGTGCAGCCAACTGCTTCAGAACACTGGCTACGGCAACATCTATCACTTCGTCATTCAGTGTGGCATTTTGGCTATTGAAGGTCAAGCGGACAGCCACGCTTTTTTCATCTGCGGCAATATCTCCGCCCACTACTTTAGGACGGTAAATGTCAAACAGCGTGGCAGAGCGTGTCAAACCTTGTAGCGGCACAGCGTTGATAGACGCCATCACCGCAGCGTGGGTGACTTTTTCTGATACCAAAATAGCAATGTCGCGCTCAACATCTTGCGTTTTCAGAACGGGCTGAGCGACAGGTACGGCGCGTTGTAAAAGTGCATCAAGCTCTAGTTCAAAAAGGATAGGCGCTTTGATTGTTTTGCCGCCTTTGCCAAGTTCGTAAGACTGCACCCACTTGGGGTGCATCTCGCCCAAGAAGCCAATTTCTTGCCCATTCACCAACACACGGGCGCAGCGGCCAGGGTGCATGCTAGGGTGCTGGGCTGGTACAAACGTCGCTTGCAACGGCGCTAGCAAGGCTTCGACTTCGCCTTTGACATCGAAGTAATCGGCCGCCTGCTCTACCCTGCCCCATTGCAACTCGTCCAAATTGCCATAAACCAAGCCTGCCACGCGCATCGGCTGATGGAAGCCTTCAACCGTGGTGTCGGTGTTTTTCACACTGGCATCGCGCAAAAACACCCGACCCACTTCAAAAATACGCACACGCGAAGCTTTGCGGTCAATGTTGTACTTGAGCACTTGAACAAGTGAACCCAGCAGCGACGAGCGCATCACGCTCATATTACTGGCAATCGGGTTCAGCAACTTAATTGGGTTGGGGTTACCGGCCAGCTCATGCTCCCAACGCTCTTCCACGAAACTGAAGTTGATGGTTTCTTGGTAACCCATCGCAGCCAAAGCACGGCGTACCGCAAACGGGCCACGCTGAGATTCGGTACGGATTTTCGCAGTGATAGGCGCTAACGGTGGCGTAGTCGGTAAGTTGTTGAAACCCACCATGCGAACGACTTCTTCGATCAAATCCTCTTCAATCTGGATATCAAAACGATAAGACGGTGGTGTGACGGTGATGACGTCTTCAGTAACTGTGTAAGGCAAACCCAGCTTGGTAAACGCATCCGTACATTGCGCCAAACTAATCGGCATGCCAATGACCTTGGCCGCACGTGCGACGCGCAAGCTGACCGGTTCGATTGCCGGCATATTGGGCTGCAAATCGTCAATCGGCCCAGCGCTTCCACCGCAGATATCCAGCACCAGCTGCGTGATGCGCTCAATGTGCTCAACCGTCAATTGTGGGTCAACCCCTCGCTCAAAGCGGTGACCGGCATCGGTGGAGAAATTGAAGCGGCGTGAACGGCCAGCAATCGCTTTGGGCCACCAGAAAGCGGCTTCAATATAGATTTTTTGAGTCGTTTCCGACACTGCCGTGGCATCACCACCCATGATGCCTGCTAGCGATTCAATAGCTTGATCGTCAGCAATCACGCCGACTTGGGCATCTACGGTGACCGTATTGCCATTGAGCAGCTTAAGTGTCTCGCCAGGCTTGCCCCAACGCACGTCCAAACCACCGTGGATTTTGGCCAGATCAAAAATATGCGAGGGGCGACCCAGTTCGAACATCACGTAGTTGGATATATCGACCAAGGCGCTGACGCTGCGTTGCCCGCAACGCGCAAGTTTGTCAACCATCCACTGCGGCGTCGGCGCTGCAAAGTTGACGCCTTTGACGATACGACCTGAGAATCGACCGCACAAATCAGCAGCGCTGATTTTGACAGCCAGTTTGTCTTGATGGCTCACGGCCACAGTAGGAAAACTTGGCGGTTTGAGCGGTGCGCCAGTCAATGCTGATAATTCGCGTGCCACACCGTAAACGCTCAAACAATGCGCAAGATTCGGCGTCAGTTTCAGCGTCAGCAGCGTATCGTCCAGATTCAAATGTTGGCGGATGTCTTGACCTATAACGGCGTCGTCAGCCAATTCCAGCAAACCATCTTTGCTTTCGTTGATTTTCAACTCACTTGCCGAGCACAACATGCCTTGGCTTTCCACGTCGCGCAGCTTGCCTAGCTTGATCATGAAGGGTTTGCCATCCTCGCCGGGAGGCAACTCTGCACCGACCAGCGCACAAGGGATTTTGATACCCACGCGGGCATTGGGCGCGCCGCAGACGATGTTCAACAACTCAGATTGACCGACATTGACCTGGCAAACGCGCAAACGGTCTGCGTTCGGGTGCTGCTCTGCCGCCATGATTTGACCAACCACGATGCCGGTAAACGGTGGCGCTACGGGCCTTTGCTCTTCAACTTCCAATCCGCCCATGGTAAGCGTTTCGGCCAATTGGGCAGTGGTGATGGGTGGGTTGCAAAATTCGCGCAACCAAGATTCTGGGAATTGCATAGTTTTTTCTTATTGAAGTTTGTTTATTGGAATTGAGACAAAAACCGAATATCGCCATCAAAAAACAAACGCAAATCATTCACACCGTAACGCAGCATGGTCAAGCGGTCCGGACCCATGCCAAAGGCGAAACCTATGTATTTTTCAGGGTCCAGGCCCATGTTACGCACCACGTTGGGGTGCACTTGGCCGGAGCCGGCTACTTCTAACCAACGACCTGCCAGCGGGCCGGTGGCGAATTGGATGTCAATCTCGGCACTCGGTTCTGTGAACGGAAAAAAGCTGGGACGAAAACGCAAAACCAAATCGTTTGACTCAAAAAAGGTGCGACAAAAATCGGTGAAGACGACCTTCAGGTCTTTGAAATTCACATTCGCGCCAATCCACAGGCCTTCGCACTGGTGGAACATGGGTGAATGGGTGGCGTCGCTGTCGACGCGGTAGGTGCGACCTGGTGCGATGACGCGGATCTCGGGCATCTGGCCGCCACTATCAATCAAAGCACGATGTTTCTTGACGTGTTGTACGGCATAGCGAATCTGCATCGGGCTCGTGTGTGTGCGTAATAAGTTGGGAGCGGTTTCAGTGCCACCTTCGACGTAAAATGTGTCGTGCATAGAGCGTGCTGGGTGGTCTTCTGGCGTGTTCAGCGCGGTGAAGTTGAACCAATCAGTTTCAATTTCAGGGCCTTGCGCGACGTCGAAACCCATAGAACCAAAAATCGTCTCGATACGCTCCAATGTCAGCGACACAGGATGCAAACCGCCCTGCCCGCGCTTGCGGCCTGGGAGTGACACATCCATCGCTTCGGCTTTGAGTTGCAACTCTAGCTCAGCATCTGCCATCGCTTGGCGACGGTCGGTCAAAGCGGCTTCTACGGCCTGCTTCACCACGTTGATGGCTGCGCCGCGTGATTTTTTCTCTTCCACGGGCAGCGCGGCCATGCCTTTCATCAGCTCGGTGATGCTGCCTGTTTTGCCTAAAAACTGCGCTTTGGCATTTTCTAAATCAGCAGGTGTGACTGCAGCGATGAAAGCTTGCTTGGCGGCGTCAACAATGGCGTTCAGTTCATTCATGTTTTTTGTTCTAAGATTTCTAACTACTTATCTAAATCAATCATCTGAATCAATTTTCCAAATCAATATTGGCAATGAAAAAGGGCTAGCGCAATCAAGCTCTAGCCCTTGTTTCTATTGCCTAAGCCGCTATTTTATCAATAGCGTTGCAAGCTGAAAATCAAGCAGCCAGTTTGGCTTTAACTTGTTCCACAATGCTTGCGAAGGCAGCTT
>JANPLX010000039.1:0-7916 GCA_031422495.1 Polaromonas sp.
CTGCGCCAAACGGTCACGCCAGCTGTTTCTGCTTTCTGAAGCGCGATTTCTAATTCTTTGCTGATCGTGCCGTTGCCGGTAGCTGCGACGACGATGCCAGCGAGTTTGTTTGATGTGGCAGTATTACGTTGCGCAAGCAAAGCGTCTACGATGGCACCTGTTGCGCCTGAATGGTTTAAAACGATCTCTACACGAGGTAAATCGGACGGCAAAGATGCCAAATTTGCTATATTATTCATAGCTGTTGAGGCAATAAATACGCTGGCTATACGTGAATTTACCTCATATTTTCGATAAATATCAAGTTTTCCCTCTTTCACATAACCTAAAGCGCCGGCATCGCCTGAACTGAAGGCGTCCAAGCGGTAGTTATGCACTTTTTGCACATCCACGGCGCTGTGAATGACGCTTGCACAGACAGCTACAACGCCACTTATTCCGCCTTTTTTGTAATCGCTAGAAGCAACAGCCAAAGCATCGAGCAAATTCTGCGGTCCATCGGGTACAAGCGCGGTAGCTGGGCGCATGGCGCAGGTTAAAACCACGGGTTTATCGGTCTCAAGAGCGCAATGCAAGAAAAACGCGGTTTCCTCCAGCGTATCCGTGCCATGGGTGATAACGATTCCTACGACTGATTCTTGCGCTAACCAATGCTGACAACGCGCCTGCAAACGCTGCCAAACCGCGAAATTCATGTCTTTGCTGTCAATTTGCGAGACCTGCTCACAAACCAGCTCACAGCCAGCGTATGAGGCTTTACCCTCCAATGCGCCCACTTTACCTACCAAAGAGGTAATAGCCGCTAATAACTGTTCAACGCCGATTTGTGAGGCGACGTAGCCCACATTGTCGCTAGCAAGGTCTGATTTGCCCGCGATGGTCCCACCAGTACCTAGAATGACGATTTTTTTGCTGTTTTCTGGATTCATGGACTGCATTTTGAAGCTTTTTTAAAGCTTTTATGAAGTTTGTTTGAAATTTGTCGACAGGTTTTTGGGATATTTACTAAGCATCGGGCTTGTCGTTTGCTATTTATTTTGATTAATTTGCAAAAAAAGCTTGCATTGCATACAAAACTGGTTAAAAATACAGTAACTGTTCAAAATGACAGCAAAACGATTGTATTTTTCTACAACCTTCAGGAGCCATGATGAGCAATACCTCTAGCGATATGCCAAGTTTCAGTGACAAGTTCACCATCAAGTTGACAACGCGCCAGCAGCAAATTTTGGAATTGATTCAAAACGCTATTGCCCGTACAGGTTCACCACCAACACGTGCTGAAATTGCGACAGAGTTGGGTTTCAAATCTGCTAACGCTTCTGAAGAGCATTTGAAAGCACTTGCGCGCAAGGGCGCGATTGAGCTAGTCAGCGGTACATCGCGCGGAATTCGTCTCAAAGGTGATTCACTGCAGTCGATCAATGCATCGCGTGCCAAACAATTCAAAGAGCAATTCACATTGCCACTTCAAAGTTTGCTGCAGTTGCCGTTGATTGGCCGCGTGGCCGCTGGTTCGCCGATTTTGGCACAAGAGCATGTGGAACAGAGCTATAGTTTTGAGAGCAGCATGTTTGCCCGCAAGCCCGATTATTTGCTGAAGGTCAAAGGTATGAGCATGCGGGATGCAGGCATCATGGACGGTGATTTACTGGCCGTGCAGTCGGCCAAAGATGCGCGCAATGGTCAAATCATCGTCGCGCGCTTGGGCGAAGAAGTCACCGTGAAACGCTACAGACGCACCCAAAACTTGATCGAGTTGTTGCCAGAAAATCCTGATTTCAAAATCATCACGGTTGACCCTGAAGAACCGTTTGCGATTGAAGGCCTGGCCGTTGGCCTGATTCGCAATACGTTCTTGATGTAACCCCAATCACCCGTTGCCGCAGTAGGTGGCGGGCGTATGGCAGCCTAAACATGAGGTTTATTCGTGTTTTCCCTGTGATTTTTGATCACGGGCGGGGCTGACATCACCCTGCTGTAGCAATTTATTAACAATCCTGCCTATGTTTTACCTCTACGATTTAGGAGTTTCACATGGGATTCAATCATTTTTCCGCTTCATCAAAAGTTTTTAAGAGCGATTTATTTGGTGCCGTATTAGCTGGTTTTGGTATTTGGACCAAACCGTCGTTTGAGGCAAAACCAGAGCTCGCGCGACCAGCAGTAGCACCCAGCAACGTCTACCCCTTGCGCATCGTTCGCGTTAAAGACGCCAACCCACAAATGGCAGGTCGTATGGTCATTTCGGGTCGCATGGCTGATGTTTGCGCTGAATTGGACAGATTGGCAGCTTAAGTTTTTAGGTTTGAATAAAGCTGTAGGACAGCAACTACGCCTTGAGTTGGTGCTGTCCTCTATATCTTTTAACAATCGCATTTGATACTTGCCCCTTCAATAACCATTTTGTAATTTTGGAGGCTTCAATGAAAGTATCACATCAAGCACTAGGCACGAATGTCGAAAATTTTGCTTCAACTACACGCGCGTGGATCAAATTTGGGTCAGTTGCGGCGGCTGCATCGTTAATGAGTCTGGCCATCAGCACCCACGCTTTAGCACAGAAGATGAGTAGCAGTGACTTCAGCGCAGCAAAGACGAGAGTGAGCTCCGAATTCAAGGCTGATAAAACAATCTGCAAGCAACAGTCTGGCAATGCCAAAGACATTTGTATGGAAGAAGCCAAGGCAAAAGAAAAAATTGCAAAAGCCGAATTAACTTTTTCGTATACAGGCAAACCAGCTGATAAAGTCAAAGTGGCAACCGTCAAATCAGATGCGACTTATAACGTAGCAAAAGAAAAATGCGATGATTTGTCGGGTACACCAAAAACAACTTGCCGTACAGAAGCAAAAGCCGTCCACACTAAAACGTTGGCTGATATCAAAATGGGCAAACAAATCAATGAAGCAAAAGTTGATGATGCACAAACCAAAATGGACGCCGATTACAAAGTAGCTACTCAACAATGTGCTGCCCTTGCTGACGACGCTAAATCTAGTTGCCTCTCAGCGGCTAAAATTAAATTTTCTAAGTAATGCTTAGTTCTAGTCTCGGGCTTCAATTTTCAAGATTACTTGATTAATTTGCAGCTATGAATGGACGTGATTGGTCATTTAACACCGACAGTAGTTACACAATATTAAGTAAACTTGAGTGCGACTCGAATTATTTGACTAGATTTAGGCACAATATCAGCATGAATATTGTGATCCTAGACGACTATCAAGATGCCGTGCGCAAATTGTCCTGTGCGGCCAAATTAGATGCTTTCAATGCCAAGGTTTATACCAACACTGTCAAAGGTGTTGGGCAACTGTCGCTTCGTTTGAAAGATGCTGACGTAATTGTGCTAATTCGCGAGCGCACGCAGATGAATCGACAGCTGATCGAAAAGCTACCCAAACTCAAGCTGATCGTACAAACTGGCAAAGTTGGCACACATCTTGACGTGAGTGCCTGCACGGAGCGCGGCGTTGCCGTGGCCGATGGCGTTGGCTCACCTATTGCGCCTGCTGAAATGACGTGGGCGCTCATCATGGCAGCTATGCGTCGGTTGCCGCAATACATTGCCACACTCAAACACGGTGGTTGGCAGCAATCGGGGCTGAAAACAACGGCCATGCCGCCTAATTTTGGACTTGGTTTGACCCTGATGGGGCGCAACCTCGGCATTTGGGGCTACGGTAAAGTCGGTCAATTGGTAGCAGGGTATGGACGCGCATTTGGCATGAACGTCATCGTTTGGGGCAGTGAAGAATCGCGCCAAAAAGCCAGAAACGATGGCTTCGCGTCTGCCACATCGGCTGAAGCTTTCTTTTCCTCATGCGATGTGCTCACCTTGCACCTGCGCTTGCACGACGAAACTCGCGGCTTGGTCACATCGCAATTGTTGTCATTGATGAAGCCAACAGCGCTGCTGGTCAACACCTCTCGAGCAGAGCTGATTGAACCTGATGCCCTGATTTCCGCCCTTAACCGTGGCCGCCCGGGTATGGCGGCGGTTGACGTGTTTGAAACCGAGCCGGTGCTGCAAGGTCAAGCCTTGTTGCGCTTAGAAAACTGTATCTGCACGCCGCACATTGGCTACGTCGAGCAAGACACATACGAAATGTATTTCAGCGCCGCCTTTGACAACATCCTCAATTTCGTCAAAGGCACGCCGACCAATATCGTCAACCCTGGTGCATTACAGGTTAGACGCTAGGTGGTACAGCTTAGTCCAACTCATCCGCTAAAAACTGAGATACACCCTGACCCGCTGCAAAACCACTGGCCAAACACGCGGTCAACAAATAGCCACCGGTAGCAGCCTCCCAGTCCAGCATTTCACCTGCACAAAATACGCCAGCAGCCAGCTTTTTTGTTGGCTGCAACATTAGCACGGTATTCATACCCTCAAATGTCACACCGCCTGCACTGCTGATCGCTTCGTCAATCGGACGAGCGGATATCAAAGTAATCGGCAAAGCTTTGATACCCGCGGCTAAAGTTGCTACATCATTCATAGCATCTTTGCCAAGTATTTCATAGAGCAACGCCACTTTGATGCCATCAAGTTTCAATCGACTTTTCAAATGACTCACCAATGAACGCGAACCCCGCGGATGTCGCACTTCGGTCAATACCTGCTCTGCGGTTCTGTCAGGCAGTAAATCAAGGTAAAAAGTTGCACTGCCATTGGCTGCAATATCATCGCGCAACCAGCTCGATGCAGCGTAAACCAAGCTGCCTTCGACGCCGGTACTTGTCGCAACAAACTCGCCTTGCTTTTGAAAACGTGGCACTGAATTACTCATTGAAGTCATAGCTGACGGCACAGATATGGCCACAGTTTTGAATGGCAGCCCGGCATACTTCTCCGCAAAATACGCACTCCAGCCCACATCAAACCCGCAGTTTGACGGCAAAAGCGCTTTCACTTTCACGCCCTGCTGCTGCAACACAGGCACCCAAGCGCCATCCGACCCTAACCGCGCCCAGCTACCACCACCCAGCGCCAAAACCACTGCATCAGACTGCACGGTGATATTGCCTGCTGGCGTTGCAAACTGCAAAGCGTGTCCATGTTCAGGCCCACCTGCAACAGCTTGCGTTGATTCTGCCCAACCCAGCCACCGATGCCGCATATGAAACCGCACCCCAGCAACACGCAACTGATGCAGCCAAGACCGCAGCAGCGGCGCAGCCTTCATGTCCTTTGGAAACACCCGCCCAGACGACCCCACAAATGTCTCCACACCCAGCCCATGCGCCCAGGTTTGCACCTCAGCAGCGCCAAATTGTTCAAGTAGTGGCCCAATCTCACTGCTTCGTGCACCATAACGTGACACAAACGGCACAGCCGCCTCTGAATGTGTCAAATTCAATCCACCCTTACCTGCCAGTAAAAACTTGCGCCCTGCCGACGGCATGGCGTCGTACACATCCACCTGCAAACCGGCTTTGACAGCTTCTTGTGCAGCCATCAGCCCCGCTGGGCCACCGCCAATGATGGCGACCGATTTACCTAATTTTTTAGCTTTATCCACAATTTCTTTCAATTAACTTCAATCAACGTCCCAGCCGCAGTCAAAAATGCAGCTCTCACAGATTCACCCGTATAACAAGCTTGCACCGCTGCCACGTAACCACGCATTTGCGCGACCAACTCGGGTTTGCTCTGCGGTTGAGATTCGGATTTGTAGTCCAGCACCCACCAGTCGCCCGTGTCTTTGCGGCGAACTAGACGGTCTAGGCGCAGGAGTTTACCTTGGGCGGTGAGTTCGATTTCGTTGCCTTGCCAACCAATCACCGCGTCATCCCACACCCAAGCGCCCTCGCCCGCCACGATGCGCTGCGCCATCTGCGCTGCTTGCTTTGCCTCTTCGCTGCTTAGGTTAAATTCCAGCGCCATGGCATCGACAGCGTGTAAATCGTCTCGTTGCAGCAAGCGATGCATGGCTTGGCCAATGCTTGATTCTAGTGATAAGTTTGCTACATTATCAATAGCTGCTTGGGCTGTAAATACGTCGGCTACAGGCATATTTACAGCTCTATTTTCGACTTTTTTAGTATTCTCAATGCTAGGAAGCACCAGAAGCTCAATAAGTCCCCGATCGGGTTGAGCCTGTCGAAACCCTGCGACAAGCTCAGGGCGAACGGAGTCAATAGGTTCACTCACAGCTTGCATCCGCTGCCACCAGCTTTGCACAGGCGCAATATGCGGCTGATGGCTGGAGATAACCAATTGCTGTCTTGCACGTGTCATTGCCACGTACAAAGCGTTCAACTCCTCACGCTGACGCGCTTTTTTCTCATCCTCAAAAGCCTCTGCCGCACTAGGCGCTGGGCGGTTTTCGCTAGCCAAAAAGACAAAACTGGTTGGCGTTTCGGTCTCGCCCGGCCAATTCACCAACACCCGCATGGACGCCGCTGGCGTAGGCGCAGCGTCGGTGTCCAAGATGATGACAACATCTGCCTCCAAACCTTTCGCGCCGTGAATCGTCAGCAGCCGAATCGCACTGTCGTCGCTTGTCATGGGCGATTTCACGGTTTGTGTAGCGTCTGCCATTTCAGATTCGCCGTCTGAATTTGCCGCACTGAGTCCTGCCTTCATAGCGCGAACAAAGGCATACGGAGTCAAATACCGAGCTTGGTCGATATCCAAAGCCGCGCTGAGTAAGGCATTCAAATTCGTCAAAATGCTGTCGCGCTGCGTCGGTGGCGCGGCGCTGGCGTAGCGAGCCAGTACGTCGCCATCATGGAAAATAGCGTCCAATGCGTCATGAGGCGGCAAACTGTCCAACCACTCCTTCCAGAGGATCAATTTAACCCCTAGCCGGCGTATTTCCTTGTTTAAATACTCTGAATTTTGTAGCAAGTTAAACCATGACAGATACCGTCCTAAATCTTGTTCTAAATGCTTATTCTTCTCAAATTTATGCGCTAACGCAATCGTCACCAAATCATCATCCGTCAACCCAAACAGCGGCGATTTCAACGCACGGGCGAGTGACAAATCATGCGTTGGCGACACCAAAACATCCAATAACGCAACAATGTCTTGCACCTCTGGCGCATCTGCCAAGTTGGTTTTTTCGGGCTGCTGGCTAGCAATGCTGAGCGTTTGTAGTTCGGTTTGCATCAGCGACAACCGCGAACGCTTTCGCGCTAAGACCATGATTTCTTTGGGTTTTTTACCAGATTTCAACAGCTGCTGAATGAACTGTGCGGCTTGCCGACACTCTAAAGTCACGATTTTTTCTTCGACTTCTTCACGCGGTTCCGTCAAACTGTTTCGCCACACTAGCTCTGCTAAATCGTTGCCTGCTTTTTCCTTAGCTACACGTTCAATTTGCGGCAAACTATTCACTGAACCCGCAACCGCAATCTCCGTGCTGTGCGCTCGGTAGTCCGAATACTGCTTCACATCCTGTGCTTGCAGCATCACCGTGTTCACCGCATCCACCACCTGCAAAGCATTGCGCCGCGTGTGGTCGCAGCTGAGCAAATCGCCACTCAAACCGTCTTTCACAAAAGCCTGCGCTGCAATAAACACCTGTGGCTCGGCACGGCGGAAGCGGTAAATACTCTGCTTGGGGTCGCCCACGATGAATACCGTCGGCGGTTTGCTGCCCGCCCCCGCGTAGCCCGACAGCCAAGCGTACAAAGCCTGCCACTGCAACGGGCTGGTGTCTTGAAATTCGTCAATCATCAGGTGCTTCACCCGCGCGTCCAGCCGCTCTTGCACCCAGCCGCTGAGTTCGGAGCTAGAAAGCATCACCAACGCAGCCCGCTCCACATCGTTCATATCCACCCAGCCGCGCTGTCGTTTCAAGGCGGCAAATTCAGCGATCAAAATCCGCGTCAACCGCGCCATACGCTGCTGGTGTTGCCAAGCAGTGTGTTGCGCAATGGCAGCTTGCAAGCGAACG
>JANPLX010000040.1:0-9667 GCA_031422495.1 Polaromonas sp.
AAAGCACAATACGTGCTCCGGACCATCGTGGCGGAGATACTGGTTGTTGAACTGCCCCAGCACGACACCCTTGTCGTCGAGCAGGCCGGCGGCCTTGATCTCCTGCCGGTCGGCCCAGCGCGCGGTGCCATAGGTGGCCGCGGTCTTCATTTCACGGGCGCGCCATACCGACAAACCGATGGTGCCATTTTTAGCGTGGTTGAAGGCACTGGCCGCGTATCTATTGAGCATGCCGGCAAAACAACCGTATTTAACTTTTCGCCACGTGACCATTTCGTCATTCCATCTTGGCACACGGCTAAACTATCATCCGCGTCAGGCTGCGTGTTGTTCAGCTATTCTGACCGTCCCGTTCAACAAGCTTTAAGCATCCACAGAGAAGAAAGGTTCCCTCAATGAGTCAGTATGTCATCCCCGCCCTTGAGCAAGTGTCCGTCCCCGTCATCGGCACGACTGCGCGTTTCCCTGTGCAACGCATTTACTGCGTCGGTCGCAATTACGTTGACCATGCCCAAGAAATGGGTTTCACAGGCCGCGAGCCACCTTTTTTCTTCATCAAACCTGCCAATACCGTCGTTATTTGCAATACTGGTGAGACGGCTTTCTTGCCATACCCGCCGCTGACCAAAGATTTTCAACATGAAATCGAGCTCGTCGCTTGTATTGGCACAGGTGGCAAAAACATCAAAGCTGCAGATGCTAAAAAGCACATTTACGGCTACGCAGTCGGCTTAGACATGACGCGCCGCGACTTGCAAGGCGAGCAAAAGAAGCTCGGTCGCCCATGGTGCATCGGCAAATCGTTTGACCATGCTTCTCCTATCGGCCCGATAACTCCAGCCGCACATGCTGGCGATATTGAAAACGCCGAGCTTTTTGTACAAGTCGATGGCAAAGACCGCCAACGCAGCACCGTGACCAAGTTGATTTGGAACATTGGCGAAATCATCGAACACATCTCGACAGCTTGGGAATTACAACCCGGCGATTTGATCTATACCGGTACACCTGCTGGCGTAGCGGCGGTTAGCGTGGGCGATACCCTGCACGGCCATGTGGCAGGATTGACCGATATTCGCGTCAAAGTCGTCTAAACTGGGTATTGGCATCCAAATACAGGCTAAAATCACTTTAGCCGGCGTATTTATTACCTCTATTGCTATTAAAAATATAGCATACTGATTTTCGAATGTGAGAGAACTTGAAGATACTAGAAAATTTAGCCAAATTCTGCGCTATATTGGCCGGAATATTGCTAACGACCATCACCTTGATGACCTGTGCGAGCGTCATCGGGCGTGAAACCATTGGCAAAACCATTACTGGCGATTTTGAGTTGTCGGGCGTAGCCGCTGGCGCTGCCATAGCGCTCTTTATGCCTTGGTGTCAGTACATGCGTGGCAATATATTTGTTGATTTTTTCACAGCCAAAGCCTCAGAAAAAACTCAGCTCAATATGGAAAGATTTGGCGCTTTGCTGCTAGGTGTGGTCATGGCCGTCCTGACTTGGCGCACCGTGTTGGGCGGCTTAAACGCTTACAACACCAACAGCGGCACGATGATGCTGGGCTTTCCTGAATATGTGGTTTACACCGCCATGGTGCCGCCATTGGCTCTGACGGCTCTGATAGCAATGAACCAAGCTTTGTTTGGCTTTCCTGCCTCAGACGCCGAATCTAACCCGGAGCTAGCGGTATGAGCGGCTTGCAACTGGCGCTGATGATATTTGGCATCATGCTGGTATTGATGGCTGTTCGCGTACCGATTGCGATTTGTATGTTTTTGGCTGGCGTTATCGGCTACATCACCCAAGCTGGCTGGGCACCGCTGGCGAGTTTTTTAAACACGCAAGCCTTCGCCCGCTTTGCCAGCTACGACTTGTCGGTCATTCCACTCTTTATTCTGATGGGGCATTTTGCCACGCAAGGCGGTATCAGTAAGGCTTTGTTTGGTTTTGCCGCCAGTGTGATGGGTCGCTTCAAGGGCGGCTTGGCAATGGGTGCGGTGCTGGCTTGTGCTGCATTTGGTGCGATTTGTGGATCATCAGTTGCCACAGCAGCAACGATCACGAACGTGGCTTACGACGAAATGCGCAAGCATGGCTATTCAGGCCGCCTCACCACTGGCACACTGGCAGCAGGTGGAACTTTGGGTATTTTGATTCCACCATCTGTGCCGTTGGTGATTTACGCAATATTGACTGAGCAAAACATCGCCAAACTCTTTGCAGCGGCGATGATTCCAGGCATCATTGCGATGGTCGGTTACATGATAGCGATTGGCATTTATGTGCGCGTCGTACCCGGCCATGCACCTGAGCATGATGAGGTGTCGAAACTGAATATTATCGAATCCATCAAAGGCATTGGCCCGATAGCCATCATCTTTTTGATCGTTTTTGGTGGCATTTACGGTGGCTATTTCACGCCGACTGAGGGCGCAGCGGTAGGCGCATTTTCAACCTTCATAGCCGCTTTGTTGAAGCGTGAGATGACTTTGGCTAAATTTAAAACATGTTTTTACGCCACTGCCGAAAGCTCAGCCATGATCTTTTTGATCTTCTTGGGTGCGGATTTGATGAATGCATCTCTGGCTTTGACCCAAGTGCCGTCGCAGTTAGCTCAACTGGTAGGGTCATGGGGTTTGTCACCCATCATGGTGGTGGCTGCCATCATGCTGTTTTACGTGGTGCTGGGTGCCGTGATGGACGAGTTATCCATGATTTTGCTGACGATTCCCATCTTTTTCCCAATGATTATGGGCTTGGACTTTGGCATGAGCAAAGAATATACCGCCATTTGGTTTGGCATCATGGTGCTGATGACCGTCGGTTTTGGTATGCTCGCGCCACCTGTAGGACTGAATGTTTACGTGGTTAACAGCATGACAAAAGGCAAAGGTCGCGGTTTGTATGACGACGTACCGATTGCTGAAAGCTACCGAGGTGTGATGCCGTTTTTAATCAGCGACACCCTGCGCACCTTGCTTTTGCTGTTTTTTCCAGCTATTTCTTTGTATGTATTGCGGTTTATGCAGTAAATGTTCTGTAAACGCTTTTGATTTCAATGCGTTATAGGGTTGTTATAGGTTTGTTATAGACTTGATTTTTAATTTTTTGGAGACAATTACATGGTTCAACGTCGTACCCTTTTGAAGACAGGTATTGCAGCAGCGGTAGCTACTTCAAGCGTTGTCACTTTGGCGCAAGCGCCAGTCGTGACACTCAAGTTTCATACCTTCATGGCACCGCAGTCCAACGTTTGGCTGAACATGCACAAAGCATGGATGGACAAGGTCGAAAAAGAATCTGGTGGTCGTATCAAGTTTGAAGCCTACCCAGCTATGCAATTGGGCGGCACACCTGTGCAGTTGTATGACCAAGCCAAAGACGGAGTGGTTGATATCATCTGGACATTGCCGGGCAATACCGCTGGCCGCTTCCCGCGCGTTGAAGTGTTTGAGCTTCCGTTCATCATGACCAATGCTGAAGCGACCTCCAAAGCGTATTGGGAATATGTGCAGACCATGGCGGCTGACGAGTTCAAAGACGTGCAAGTCTTGGCACTGCAAGTACATGGCCCAGGTGTGATTCACACTGCGGACAAACCTATTAAGTCTGTAGACGACATGAAAGGTGTCAAAATGCGCGCCCCAACCCGACAAGTCAACAGGCTGATGGCGTCATTGGGTGCGACTCCAGTTGGTATGCCACTGCCAGGCATTCCGGATGCCTTGTCCAAAGGTACGATTCAAGGCGCGGTAATCCCATGGGAAGTTGTGCCATCTGTCAAAGTACATGAGTTGACCAAGTTCCACGCCGAATTTGATCCAGCTGGCGGCGCTTTGTACACCACGACATTTGTGATGGCGATGAACAAAGCCAAGTACAACAGCTTGCCGGCTGATTTGAAGAAAATCATCGACAACAACTCAGGCATGGCAACATCTGCTTGGTTGGGAAAAACACAACAAGCAGGCGACGCAGCAGGCCGTAAATCAGCCTCTGATCGCAGTGGCAACACCATCTTCACCGTGGGCGTGGCAGAAGCGCAAAACTTCCGCCGCAAATCTCGCGCGATTGAAGTGGAATGGGTTGAAGACATGAATAAAAAAGGTTTTGATGGCAAAAAATTGCTTGAAGGCGCGAAAGCTTTGATTGAGAAGCACACCAAGACCACAAAGTAAGTTGTTAAACTGGCGGGTATGAATTATCGTACCCCCATCAAACACTGCAAAAACTGTGGTACTGCCGTGGTTTACCGCCAGCCCGACGATGGCGACACCAAAAACCGTGCCGTCTGCCCTGCTTGCAACACCGTTCACTATGAAAATCCTTTGAACGTCGTGGGCACTGTTCCTATTTGGGAAGAAAAAGTTCTGCTCTGTAAACGTAATATAGAGCCGCGCAAAGGCAAGTGGACGCTGCCAGCCGGTTTTATGGAGCTTGAAGAAACCACAGTTGAAGGGGCAGCGCGTGAAACGATTGAAGAAGCGGGTGCGCAGTTTGAGATGCAATCGCTTTTCAGCGTGCTGAGCGTTCCCCGCGTCGGCCAAGTGCATTTGTTCTACCGAGCCAAATTAACCAGTGATCGGTTCAATCCCGGCTTTGAAACCATGGAAGCCAAGCTCTTTGCCGAAGCTGACATCCCTTGGGATGAAATCGCTTTTCGTACCGTTAAAGTGACATTGGAAAAGTATTTTTCCGACAGAGCCAAGGGCAGCTTTGGCGTGCATGAAGCTGACATTACATAACTTAACAACCGATATAACATCTTTATACATTTAAGTTACCATGATGAAAATTACCAAATAGTAATAATTTAGCCATTTAGGTATATACTTGGATGATGCAGAAGAAAATCGCCATCATTGGTTCCGGCATTTCAGGCTTGGCTGCGGCACATGCGTTGCACGGACAGGCACATGTCACGCTGTATGAAGCCAACAGCTACTTCGGCGGCCATACCAACACAGTCAAAGTCACACTGCCAACTGTTAATGGGCCTGTTAGTCACGGCATCGACACGGGGTTTTTGGTCTTCAACGAGCGCACCTACCCTAACTTAATCAAACTCTTCGCAGAACTTGACGTTGAAACTGCTAAGTCAAACATGTCATTTTCTGTCCAAGTACCACAGAAAAATGGCGTGTTGGAATGGAGTGGCTCTAACTTAAACACAGTTTTCGCACAGCGCAAAAATTTACTGAATCCAAAATTTTGGGGTATGTTGTCAGACTTACGGCGCTTTAACGCCTTGGCAACGAGCTTGGCACAATCGGGCGAGCACACGGCGTTGATGCAGCCATTGGAAGATTTTTTAGTTGAGCAACGCTTTGGTGAAGCTTTTCGAGACTGGTATTTACTTCCCATGTTAGGTTGTATTTGGAGCTGTCCGACCGAGCAAATGCTGAAATTCCCCGTCGCCACGATGGTGCGCTTTTGTCACAATCACGGATTGCTGCAAGTTCAGAATAGACCTCAGTGGTGGACAGTCACTGGTGGAGCAAAGCACTATGTAGACAAAATAGTTGCTGGTATCTACGATAAGCGGCTCAACACGCCCGTGCATTGCATCACGAGAGACAGCCGAGGCGTCAGCGTTGTTACCGATACAAGTACTGAGCATTTCGACAAAGTCGTGATAGCCACACATTCAGACCAAGCTTTGAAAATGCTGCAAATGCCGACTCACGCCGAAAATAATCTGCTATCAGCCATCAAGTATCAATCCAATGTGGCTGTGCTGCACACTGACAGCAGCGTCTTACCCAAGCTTCGTGCAGCTTGGGCTGCATGGAATTATGAAAATACCTGGACTAAAAATGGCGCTTCAAAAGACAATAAAGTATGTTTGCATTATTTGATCAACATGCTGCAACCCATTCCGTTTGAACAACCAGTCATCGTCTCATTGAACCCAGCAAAACCGATACCTGACGAGCATGTTCTAGCCAGTTTTGACTACGCCCACCCTGTGTTCGACAAAGCGGCTATCACTGCACAAGCAGCCATGGTGCAGCTACAAGGCAAGCAGCACACCTATTTTTGCGGTGCCTGGATGGGCTACGGATTTCATGAAGATGGCTTAAAAGCTGGGCTAGCAGCGGCTGATCAATTACTGACGGATGCTGAATGGAAAGCTGTCGCATGAGTCCTACAAACGCGCTAACTGCCGAGCCAAAAATTGGCTTTGGGCAAGTGCGGCATACGCGTTTAAAGCCGGTGCAACATGCTTTTAATTACTCTACTTATTTTTTGATGCTGCCGATGCGTACTCTGGCAACAGGTTTAACAACTGTGCTTTCGCGCAACCGCTGGGCAGCGCTGAGTTTTTATGACAAAGACCATGGCGATGGCCGTGAAAATTCCCTCGCATGGCTTGACGAATTATTAGCTACCGAAGGCATTGACGATGCGACTGGCGAAGTATGGCTTCACTGCTACCCGCGTGTATTTGGCTACACTTTCAAACCAGTCAGCTTTTGGTATTGCCATGCGGCTGATAACTCTTTACGCGCCATTGTGGTTGAGGTGAACAACACTTTTGGCGAGCGGCATTGCTACTTGCTCGATAAACCTACTTTTGGTGCAGAGCAAACCGCCAGCAAAGTATTTCACGTGTCGCCATTCAACCATGTTGAAGGCAACTACCGTTTTCGTTTCGTGACAACGGCTAACAGTACGCTTGCGCGGGTCGACTACGACGATGCAACGGGACCACTTCTGGAAACCAGCGTCAGTGGTGAGTTAGAAACACTGACTTACAAAAGCATACGAAAAGCCGTCTGGCGATACCCTGCTATGACATTTGGCGTCATTGCTCGCATCCATTGGCAAGCACTGAAACTATGGAAAAAACGCATGGTATTTATACCAAAACCGAACCTGCCCGATCAATTTGTGAGCCGCAGCTAAATGCCATTTATATGTTATCTGAATCCATTTGACTATTACCTGCGTAAAAATTGAACAGCCCAATCATCTTTTATGAACACCTCTACAGCTAATCCATTTGAAATACCTGCCAGCGCCCCTGCTGCAGCCCGCAGTGCTTTGAAACTGTTGCTGAAACTACGCTTTGATGCGTTAACAGTTCAGTTCCCCGACGGCAGCATGCACCGCTTTGGCGACCACGACCCAAGCGCATTGCACGCCACGCTGATGCTGAAAAACTGGCATATTTTTTCTGCTTCATTGAAGTCAGGAGATATTGGTTTTGCTGAAACCTACATTGCCGGGGATTGGTCAACACCCAGTTTGACAGACTTGGTCAAAGTCTTTATCAGTAACCGTACGGTCATTGAAGATGCTATTTATGGCACTTGGCTGGGTCGTTTGTTGTTTCGCATCAAACACTTGCTCAATCGTAACTCCAAAGCCAACAGCAAGAAAAATATCCATGCCCACTACGACTTAGGCAATGCGTTTTACGAATTGTGGCTGGACAACACGAAAAATTATTCGTCTGCGTTGTTTGAAACAGGCACAGATCACACCAGCTATGCTGGCATGGTACTCGGACAGCACGCCAAAGTGCGCCGCGCTTTGAATATGGCAAACGTCAAACCCGGTGACCGTGTGCTAGAAATTGGCTGCGGTTGGGGCGCTTTGGCTGAAAAAGCGACAACTGAATTCAACGCCAGCGTGGTTGGCGTCACTCTCAGCACCGAACAACTCGCTTATGCAAACGAGCGTATGAAAAAACTCGGTACCGCTGACAAAGCCGACCTGCGCCTGCAAGACTACCGCGATATTGATGTGACGACAATCGATTCCCAGTTTGACGCCATTGTATCCATCGAAATGATAGAAGCTGTGGGCCAAGCCTATTGGCCCGAGTATTTCAAAACCATACATAGATTACTGAAACCAAACGGCAAAGTCTGCATCCAAAGTATCGTGATTGACGACACTTTGTTTGACCGCTACGTGGGCTCAACCGACTTTATCCAACAATACATCTTCCCAGGTGGTTGCCTGCCCTGCCCGCGCGAGTTCAAGCGCCAGGCGGCCTTGGCGGGCTTCAAAGTGATTGACGAATTTGCCTTTGGTATGGACTATGCGTACACGCTGAAACTGTGGCGCGACAAATTTTTAGCTGAAAAGCAGCAAGTATTAACACTTGGTTTTGACGAGCGCTTCATCCGTATCTGGGAGTTTTACCTCGCTTACTGCGAAGCGGCGTTTGCCAAGAAAAATACCGATGTGGTGCAGTTCACGCTGCAAAAACTATGAAACTCATCTATCGCCTGCTGTCCGGCTGCCTAGCTTTGCAGCTTATCACAGCAGGCGTATCGGCACAAACTTCGCCGCCCGTTTTACCGTCTGATGTGGCAGTCAACCTACCTAGTGCAGAATTTGCTGGCAAAGGTAAACTCACTTTTTTTGGCTTAGAAGTGTATGAATCCAGCTTGTGGGTGGCCCCCAACTTCAAAGGTTTGGATTTTGAAAAGCACAATTTCGCGCTGGAGCTGCATTATTTGCGTAACTTCACTGCTGCGGATATCGCCAAGCGCTCACTCGAAGAAATGCAGCGGATTGAACAAGTGCCAGAGCAAAAAGCGGTGCAATGGACTCAAACCCTGAGCAAAGTACTTCCCAATGTCAAAAAAGGTGATCGCTTGATTGGTACGCACAAGCCTGGTACAGGCCTTACCTTTTGGCTGAACGGCAAAAATATTGGCGAAATTCGAGATGCCGAATTTTCACGGCAATTTTTTGCGATTTGGCTGTCGCCAAAAACATCGGAACCCAAGCTGCGCATGGCACTATTGGGCTACGTGAACTGAGTTTAGCCTTGCAGCACGCCACATTAGCCCAAAACGAAGCAGCATTTGATGCAAGCAATGGCTGGCGCTATGGTTTGCTGGGTTTGCCGCTGGCTTTTGTGGCGCTACCGCTGTATGTGATTTTGCCCAACCACTATGCGCGGGAATTTGGCATGCCGTTGGCCACGCTGGGATTGGTCCTTCTTTTAGCCCGCTTGTTTGATGCGTTTATTGATCCACTTTTAGGCAAACTCAGTGACAAACTCTTTGCCCGTTCCGCCAACGCCATCTTGACCTTCAGCGCGGCTGCTGGTGTTATATTAGCTATCGGCTTTGTATTGCTTTTTTTCCCACCTTTGGCAATTCGTCAACAACAAACAAGTTTGATTGCTTGGGCAACTGTCATGCTGCTCATTACCTACGTAGCCTACAGCGCTTTGAGCATCGCGCATCAGTCTTGGGGAGCGATGCTGGGAGGCTCTGAGGCACAGCGCAGCCGCCTCGTTGCTTGGCGTGAGGGCTTAGGTTTAGTTGGTGTCATTTTAGCTTCTGTTTTGCCGGTAGTCGGCGGATTAATTGCCTCTACCACTACATTTATCATAGCAATATTTATTGGCTGGTTAGCTTGGACAAAATCTGTCAAACCCTCTGCGAGTCTGACGAAGACTTCAACACATAGCATTTTCAAACCGTTTCAGCATATCGAATTTAAACGACTACTTACAGTGTTTGTATTTAATGGCATTGCCAGCGCCGTACCTGCCACCTTGATTTTGTTCTTTGTGCAAGACCGTCTGCAAGCGCCCAAACAGATGGAAGCGGCCTTTTTAGGCGCTTACTTTGTCTGTGCCGCTTTGGCTGTGCCGCTTTGGTTGCGCTTGATCAAACGCTTCGGTTT
>JANPLX010000041.1:0-46534 GCA_031422495.1 Polaromonas sp.
TGTCCAAGCGGCTGCGCGAGCTGAGCTTCTTGAACAACGGCGTGCGGATCCGGTTGCTCGACGAACGCAGCGGCAAGGAAGACGACTTTTCGGGCGCTGGCGGCGTCAAGGGCTTCGTCGCCTTCATCAACAAGGGCAAGCAGGTGCTGCACCCCAATGTGTTCCACGCCATCGGTGACCGCCAGAGCGACCAGAACACCAACATCGGCGTCGAGGTGGCGATGCAGTGGAACAGCGGCTACAACGAGCAGGTGCTGTGCTTCACCAACAATATCCCGCAGCGCGACGGTGGCACCCATTTGACCGGTCTGCGCGCCGCGATGACTCGCGTCATCAACAAGTACATCGACGACTCCGAGATCGCCAAAAAAGCCAAAGTCGAAGTCACCGGCGACGACATGCGCGAAGGCTTGTGCTGCGTCTTGAGCGTCAAAGTGCCCGAGCCAAAATTCTCCAGCCAGACCAAAGACAAACTGGTCAGCTCCGAAGTGCGCGGCCCGGTGGAAGACATCGTCAGCAAGCTGCTGTTTGACTACCTGCAAGAGCGCCCGGCGGATGCCAAAATCATCGTCGGCAAAATCATCGAAGCCGCCCGCGCCCGTGAAGCTGCCCGTAAAGCGCGCGACATGACCCGCCGCAAAGGCGTCTTGGACGGCATGGGTTTGCCAGGAAAATTAGCAGATTGCCAAGAAAAAGACCCGGCGATGTGCGAAATCTACATCGTTGAGGGTGACTCCGCCGGCGGCTCCGCCAAGCAAGGCCGTGACCGCAAATTCCAGGCGATTCTGCCTTTGCGCGGCAAGATTTTGAACGTCGAAAAAGCCCGTTATGAAAAGCTCTTGACCAGCAACGAGATTTTGACGCTCATCACTGCGCTGGGCACCGGCATCGGCAAAGCTGGCGGCACCACCGGCAACGACGACTTCAACGTCGCCAAACTGCGCTACCACCGCATCATCATCATGACCGACGCCGACGTTGACGGCGCGCACATCCGCACCCTGCTGCTCACCTTCTTCTACCGCCAGATGACCGAGCTGGTCGAGCGCGGCCACATCTACATCGCGCAACCACCGCTGTACAAGGTCAAAGCCGGAAAAGAAGAGCTGTACCTCAAAGACGCGCCCGCGTTAGACAGCTTCTTGCTGCGCATTGCGATGAAAGACGCGTCCGTTTATACCGGCGGCGCGAACCCCACGACGTTGAGCGGCGACACCTTGAACGAGCTCGCCCGCAAACATGCACTGGCCGAAGCCGTCATCGCCCGCCTGCGCAACTTCATGGACGACGAAGCCCTGCGCGCCATTGCCGATGGCGTTGATTTGAATTTGGACACCGTCGAAGAAGCCGAAAAATCAGCCATAGCACTGCAAGCCTTCCTGCTCACCATCGGCAGCCATGCCGAAGTGGCCGGTGAGTTTGACGTCCGCTCCGACAAACCCATCCTACGCATCAGCCGCCGCCACCACGGCAACGTGAAAAGCAGCGTCTTGACGCAAGACTTCGTTCACGGCGCCGACTACGCCGCCCTGGCCGAAGCCGCCAACACCTTCCGCGGCCTGCTGGGCGACGGCGCCAAGGTCATGCGCGGTGAAGGCGAGCGCCAGAAGGAAGAAAAGGTCAACGACTTCCGCATCGCCATGAAGTGGCTGCTGGCCGAAGCCGAGCGCACCACCAGCCGCCAGCGCTACAAAGGGCTGGGCGAGATGAACCCCTCCCAGCTCTGGGAAACCACCATGGACCCAACGGTCCGCCGCCTCCTGCGCGTCCAGATCGACGACGCCATCGAAGCCGACCGCGTCTTCACCATGCTCATGGGCGACGAGGTCGAGCCACGTCGCGAGTTTATTGAGCAGAATGCGTTAAGGGCGGGGAATATTGATATTTAAATTGCGGTTATTTGCGCCTCTGAATTGCATTAACTATTAAATGCAATTTATTTTATTTTTTAATTCATTCAACTAAAGTGAGCCGCGAACTCTGAAAATGGTATTTCAACCGTCTCCCAATTTCCTGCACCTGAGTCAATAGGAATATGATTTTTTAGTAATGCCGGAGTGAGCATGGCCAATGCTTTTTCAGTCTTGGATTTTATGGCCCAAAGGTGGAAGGAATGGTTTTCCACTTCTTGTGAACGCTCCCACTCATTGCGGGTTAGATGCAGCGATCCATTAAGCCCTAAAGTCGATGCCTTCACTTCGATTGATAAAGGTCGAGCATCACCCGATTCAACGATGGACAAAATATCGTAACCATCTTCATTGTTGTCAATTGCCACCCACTTTGGTTTACGACCCGTACGCACGTGCTCATGTGCAATAGATAGTCGCTCCCCCTGACGACCAATTTCTGAAAGACGGATGTTTTTTTGTCCGCGTGCCAAAGCGGCCAGGGCATCCCAGAATGCCACAACATCATCCTCAATCCCATTTGCAAGACCCGCCTCAACGAATACTTGTGCGACTTCGTTACCGGCAAAGCGAATCACACGCGAACGTCCGTAAGTAGCATTTTGCAGCCATGGTGGACGTTGCATTTCCAAGTAGTCAATAAGAGCTTGCCGAAGCATCGGTTCATAGCCTGCAAGGTTCAAAAGTCGCAATCCTGACGGCGTGATGGATGCAATCCCCTCCTCGCTGGCGATAAGCCATCCAATACCTTGGGCAGTAGATATTACTTTGGCAGTAGGAATACTTCCAAGATAAGCAAATGAAACATGAATTTGAGGGAATGTTAGGGTATTGCGCGAAGCAATTCCCAGAAGTTCAAAGCAGCCTTGAGCGAGTCCAGGAGAAAAGGCAATCATCATTCCTCCTTCGACAAGTCTTTAAGTAGCGCCTGTATATCGTCGGGATGGAGAAGTCCCGTACTGTAATCATCCATATCTTCAATGTCATTCGGATCAATGGGAATTGGATCCGGTTTGAGCGATGAGTCTTCCAAGGCCTCCGCCATCTTTCCAATTTTGAAGCGCAGGCGCTCGCGCACTGTCTCATCAACGCTGTCTATACACTCGACGATTTCAATCGTAGTCTTCTGATCGGACGGCAGGCCAAAGCGATGGATGCGGTCTTCGGATTGAAGGTAGTGTGCGGCATTGAACGTTCGGTCCAAATAGATCGCGTGATGGCATATTCGGTGTAGGCTGACTCCCTCGCTTGCGGCAGCCGGATTGGCAACCATTACCCGCACATTTGGATCATCGTGGAATAGTTTAATTTTTCCTTCACGCGTCTCGTCATCATCCTCATCGCCGGCATCGACACCGCCATGTATATAGACGGCGCCAAGGTCTGCTAATCGTTCGGCGATGTATTCGACGTTACGAACAAACGAGGACCAGATCAGCACTTTCTGCCCTTCGCGCGCGAGCTGGCGGGCTTTCTTCAAAACGTATTTGAGCTTCGGGCCATCGCCTTCGGCCAAGGCAGCAGCAAGTAGCTCGGGATGGGCGAATGAGAGTTCTGCGGACAACAGCGCAGGATTTGATACGAATTGCAGCAACCGTGCAACCGAGCGTCCAAGTGCACGGAACGCCTGTTTGTTGCGAATAGTAAGCGCGCTTGCGGCTTCACGAGCCACTTCGAACTTCATGAGCTTATAGAGTTCATTCTGAATAGGAGCCATGGGAAGCTGAGCCATGATCCGAGTAACCGGCGGAAGTCCAAGCTCTTTTTTGTTGGTGCGAACGTAGACTGGACGGATTAACTCAACAACGGTATCCGCATCGGCGGATATCTCTGGATACAGAAAAGCGAATTGGGGAATTAAATCATCTGTCGACTGTGGCATTGGCGTGCCGGACATGATCAGCTTTCCGACCGGCAAGCAAGAAAGAGCCAGCGCCGCTCGAGCCGTCTGTTTTGCGACTCCACTTTTGATGCGGTGGCTTTCATCAAGATACACATGAATCTTATGTTGCGCGCAATGCGCTGCGATCATGTCTGACACGCGGGCGAGCTGTTGATATGTGATTAGCATAAAGCGTGGATCATCGTCCAACTGCTTTGCAATCTTATCTTTTCCACTTCGCAATCTAGCGAATTCCGCATTCAAGTGCGGCATGCAATCTTTGATCTGCTCATCCCAAGCGGCAAATGCATTCTTTGGTGCCACAACCAAAAGTCGCTCGTCGTCATGCGCACGGTAAAAAAAGGTGGCAAGTGCTTCTGTCGTCTTCCCGGCTCCTGGCACAGAAAACGTAGCCGCGGCAGGCAGTGAGGCGATCTTGCTCACGTTACGGGCCTGTTCTGGGGATAAATCGCGGGCGAAACCGATTTCTTTTAGCTTGGCACGCAAATCTTCCTCGGGAATCATATGCGCAGTGGTGGCAAGTGTATATCCATCGGCGGACCGTTTGGATTGACGGAGAAGGCGGTCGGCAGCAGTTCCAATTGATAGCCCATTGCCAGGATTCAGCCCGTAGCCATTGAATATCTCCAGAAGTTGATTGCGCAAGGCTACGAAGCCCCACCAAGGCAGCGAAATGCGATAGCCATCCTCCTGTGCCGCGTCGTCAGTTTGATCGAACAATAGACGACGAAGCACGTCAAGCCAGGGTGCGTTTGCATCTTCAGGCGCCCAAGCTATTAGAGCGCGGCGATCGGACTCACGATATTCAATGCTTAGCATGTTCTTCCAGATAAAGCCGAATCTTTTCAACTTGATCTTTTATTTGGTCGAGTTGCTTACCGACTCCGGTAAGCTTGGACTCGGGACGTAAGCCATCCTTAACGGCAGCAGCCAAAGCCGACTGCGCTTTGGCACAACAATCCAAGAGGTAGCCCGCGTTCTTCGAATCCTTTTTGAGTTGCCGCTGACTCTCGATGACTTCGACGATGATCTTTCGAGCCTTCTCAGCACTTTCCGGTTTTTGGATTTCTTTCGCCAGCGGCATATCCAGAGCACTGTCCCCCACTTTAGGGGGGGCACCACCAAACAGGTCATTTAAATCGGCTACTGTCTCCTCGGGCTTCACATCGAATTCGGCCTGCAGTTTTTCCTTAATCAGATCAAGACTTTCGAAGATCGCCGGGATGACTTCATACAGACGCCCTCCAGCCTCGTCTGGGTTATCGATTAGGGTGAACGCTGCTTGCTTGAATATCTCTTGGCCTCCAATGCTGGATATGCGTGGCCGCAATAAAACGATCTTCTGGAATGCGAACTTGTCTGCTGAAACTTGCGACCATAAATCAGTCTTGTTGCGGCTACGCAGGTATTCATCAGCATAAGCGCGCATGTCCATAAGCTCCTGTATTTCGCCGTCCTTCATTTCGTAGAGCTCTGCAAGATCTTTGTTGGAAAAGCCATCGCGCTTCTGCTTGGCTAACATCATGTTGGCTTCGGCATCCCACGAGTAATCCGCTTTGATATCTTTTGTGATTTGCAGTGTGGCTTCAAGACGATCAATTTCTTTCTCATCACAGTGAGGTAGCACCGCTATGTCGATATGACGGAAATGCCCGTATTTCGTACTGTCAGCGTGACACAAGTCTCGCCATGTCGAGAGGCGACGATTGCCATTGACAACAAAGCCGTTTTCATCAAGCAGGAGAGGATCAACTTGCTTTTTGGTAGTGTCTTCGAAATGTTTACGTAAATCTGATTGCTTCGCCAATTGGAGAAGAAGCCCGTGCTGAATTTCTTGGGTATTCCAGAGCTCCGCATCGCCCGCGAAAAGATCGGCTTGTGCCTTGGGATGGCGTGCGAGGTATTCTGATTGCAACGAGACGGTGCGCCCGTTGGTCATGCGGTATTTAGGTAGATCAATAGGCACACGGATAATGGGAATATCTACCGTCTTGCCTTGGAATTCGATACGAAATGTCGCACCAGAAGTCTTAGCTAATAATTTTTTGAATTCTTCGGTGCGTGTGGGCTTAGGCCATCCGAATCGGGATGTGGTTGGCATAGTGGATGCGATAGGTTCGATCATGTTTTATTCAATGGAAAATACTAAGGTTGGGACGTGATAGGCCTTCTTGAAAATTTCCAATTCCCGCTCTAGACGCTTTGCTTGGGCGATATTGCTGCCTAGCTGCTTAGCCAAATCGTGCGATGGGAGGATGATAGCTGCCGATTTGATAGAGTTATCCAAATACATTGCTTGCAACTTTATCAAGTCGGCATAAATGCGGGCCATGTTCCCGGTTTGTAGGCAAAGGCCAACCCCGTTTTTTAATGATGTGATGGTCATATCGGAATCGGGAGATACGGAAACTTCACTCGACCATCCAGAACCCTTGAGATTCACCAAAAAGGCCTCCCTCATTTTAGCGGCCGCTCCGACCGCGGGCTTAATAACGATGGCTGCAATGGCAGTCGCGATTTCTTTTTGAAGAACGATGGGAAGGATTTTGTTTCCGCCGCAATGGCTATGCAGTGTGTGCTTCATTTAATGCCTACAAATTTGAAACCTTCAGGTGCTCTAGATAGATTGCTCTGCATATGATCGTAAAGTGGCTTGTCGTGGGGTCGGTAGTGGATCGTTCCATCCAAGGCATCTTGCAATCGGCGTGTACCTGTATCGGCGTATCCAGCTATTGACTCACAGCCCCAGAAGCGACGGCCATGAAGAGCGGCTGCGACTCCTGCTGAAGCAACTCCTGAAAATGGATCGAATACAAGATCTCCCGGATTGGTAAGAGCAAGTATCAAGCGCTCAATAAGACCAACCGGAAATTGGCATGGGTGATCAGTCTTCTCAACATGATTACTTTTCACATTTGGAATATTCCATACATCTTCGGGATTCTTTCCAAGTGGATTGCCTGAAAGTTGCCCGGCATTTGGACCTTTAAAGTGCTTTTTTCCAGGATATTTGGCAGCAACACGGACAGGATCTAAATTAAAAGTGTAAGGGTCTTTTTTTGTCTCAGTATGCGTATACCAGAGCACCACTTCATAGCGCCCTGAAAAGCGTCGCTGAGTGTGCAATCCGTGGCCGAATTGCCAGATGATACGGTTGCGTAAACGCAGCTTGTGCTTTTTGAAGATGGGAGCGAATTCAATATCCAACGGGAATATTTCATTATTCTCGACGTAGTTGCCGACTTGCCAGCAAATACTACCACCTGGTTTAAGTCGTGGTATCAGTTCATCGATAATTCGCTCTTGCCATTCAAGATATTTTTCGAGACCTGTTCTTGTCTCATACTCCTTACCGATGTTGTAGGGTGGGGATGTAACAATGAGGTCAAACATCGGTTCGCTCGGGAGGCCGTTCAGGAACGCTTCAACATCACCCTGCCAAATAGCGTGATTCAAAGTCCTGATGTTGTCAGGTTTAGTTTTTCTTCCAGCTTTCAATAAATGCGAAGTTGGATTAGAAAGTACTGAGTGCAATTCGGATGAATCTAGATTTGTGTCGGACTGTTGAAGCATTTTTTGAATAATCGGCAAATAATTAACCCGTTTTACCGTGAACATCTCTCTTATTATTTATAGTCTTAATACTACTTAGCTAAATTCATTCGCGATGAAGGCATAAATTTAACAACATCGCTTCCAGTATATGCACTCTGCTGCAATTCTCTCTATTGGTTATTAAAAATTTCTGTCAATATCTGCTCATAACTAACTTTATTCAAATCAGATAAACGATGTACAATTCATACATCATGCAATCCACCCAACCCCTCGCCCGTACCCAAATCTACCTGACACAGACGCAACAAACGCGCCTGGCCGCAGCTTGCAGGCGTTCGTCCGTAACCAAGAGCGAGTTGATCCGACAGGCGGTTGACCAATTTTTAGACCAGCAAGCACCTGCCGACGCGGTCAACAAGGCGCAGCGTTTGAGCGGGATTGTGGGCATGTGGGCGCAGCGGGACGATGTGGCTGACCCTGCGGCCTATGTACGTGCGTTGCGGGCGCCTCGCTTCTAAATGACCAGCTCGATAAAAGCGGCCACAGTGGCCAGCCGCGTTCTGATTGACTCAGATGTGTTGATTTGGCTCACGCGCGGCAACGCCAGCGCAGTGGCGGTCTTACAAAACACGCCTGATTGGGTGATTTCTGCGGTGTCTTACATGGAATTGGCTCAGGGTTGCCGAAACAAGACCGAGCTTAAAGCTATACAAAAAGCGTTCAAGTCGAGTGAAAACAATACGCTACCAGACATATTGCCTATCACCCAAACCATCAGCAACCTGGCTTGCACTTTGGTTGAAAAGTACGCTTTATCGCACAGTGTTCACATGGCCGATGCGTTGATTGCTGCAACGGCTATGACGCATTCGCTACCGTTGATAACGGCCAATAATAAGCATTTTTCAGCGATTGATGGGTTGAATATTCTGGTTTTTAAGCCGTAAAGTCATAAAAAGACCTATTTTAGGGTTAAATCTGCCTCTAGCCGGCGTATTTATTGCCTAAGCAGCTATTAAAAATATAGCGAAAATAGCTCTATACATCCAAATCACACCACACAGCCGCATGGTCAGAAGCGGCTTCTACGGGCTTTGTTAACGTATCTAGCACTGGCCATTTAGCAGGTCTGGTACCTGACCAAATGCCTATGCGGTTGATGCCGCCTACGCGCATCGCGCTCCACAGAGCGGGCGATAGTAATAAATAATCGATCTTATTGGCGGCTGTCGATGCGCCGAAAGTGCCAGGGCGTCCGCCATCATCAAAGGCGGAATGTTTGGATACGTCTTTTAAATCTGTGCCTTTTAATAGTGGCTTTAAGGCATCGCTATCAGGAGTGTCATTCAAGTCACCAACGACCGCTATATATTCCTTACCCTCGGATACCAGTCTTTCATAAATAGCATTCACACGCTGCGCCTGCTGCAGTCGACGGGCTGTGGATTGTGCTGGGGGACCAAAACCTTTGCTTTTAAAATGGTTGATCAACACCGTTATGGTGTTGCCTAGCGGTGTTTCAATCTCGTACTCAGGGCAATCGCGCGAAAAAATACGTTGGTCTTGGCTGTTTCTGTCATCAACATGGCTACGCAGCAGGCCTATGGGGTAACCAGCGCGGGTTAACAGCCCGACATCGATGCCGCGGTCGTCGTTGCCGTCTATCACCATCACATGCCTGTAAGCGGTGCCTTCGGTCGCAGGAATCACCAAATCGTTGAAGTTCATCAAGGCGGGGCGACTTTCTGCTTCTATGACGGCTAGAACGTCTGCGTCAACAGCATTGATGACCCTTGCCGTGTTTTGAATAGCGGTGTGGTTGATAGGCTCATCACGCAGCTCTAAAGAACCTATCCAATCGTCCCGGCCATTTGCTGTAATCTCTATGCCACCGGTTTTAGGACGCTTGAGCAGTGCGCCTCGGTTACGCCGCAAAATCACAAATTCACCTATGTCTGACTTCTCTAGGTCTAAAAAGTGCATAAGTTCAACCATTTTTACTTTTGCAGCCGCTGTGTAACTGCTTTCACCGAGCATAGCGTTAAGAGAAGCAAAGGCTGTCAGCAAAGGTTTACCGTCAGTCCAAGTCTCTAAATTCATGATTTTGGCACGATCGAACAAGTTTTCAACGTTGTAAGTAGCAATACGCATGACATGGCTCCTCTGTTGTTCAAGTTGATCCGTTAACAGAATAATCCATCGCGATGACAAAACGATGAATTTACGAAATGCAGTCAAACTCAATAAAAAAATACCTAAAAATATGCCTCTAGCCGGCGTATTTGTTGACTAAGTAGCTATAAAAACGATAGTGTATTTGACTAAAATTTAAGCAACGCACGCCCAAAATAAATCCGCAGAATCAACCAGACCGCGTCCACACTTCTTGCTACCTTATTCTTCTAAGTCTTTATATTAAGATAGTAGTAGTAGTAAGGGAAGCATTTTTGTGTGGATAAGGCGTTAAACCTGAATCACATCAAGCACTTAGCCTGCATGTGCAGATGTGGGTAAGGACGCTATGTTGGTGTCACGCGATTCTGGATAACTTTAGGCTTAGTGACTAATCTGTGGATAACTAGGTTTTTGTTAGAAACTTATACACAGTGTTATCCTTAAAAGTGCAAAAATAAAATCGCTATATGTGCTGTAACGAACAGTTGCATAGTACGCATCTCTCTACGATGGCTTCACCAGCAAGCTCATGATGCGGTTCAAACGCAAGAAAGATACTATGAAACTTTTAAACAAACATTTCAAACCATCAGTTTGTCTGTTTCCTGTACTTTTAACCACTTTTTTAGTTGCCTGTGGCGGTGGTGGGCTTGATCCAATTTTAGGTAGTGATGCAACCAGTACAGCTACGCCAGGCGCTTCGACACCCGGAACCCCTGGAGGTTCTCCCGGCGCTCCTGGCGCTCCTGGGGCGCAAACACCTGCGAATACGCCAAATTTAGGTTCTGCTGCAAATTTTGGTGCTTTTGGTGGTGCTGCGGGTGTTACAAATCAGGGTGTGAACACTATCGTCAACGGAAACCTTGGCACGACAGCGGCGTGTACGCTAAACACAGGTTTTCATGATGGTGCGAACGTCTATACAGAGACACCACTCAATGTCGGAGGTGTCAACGGCAGTATCTATTGCGCACCACCCGCTCCAGGCACCTTGACGACCATGGCAATTGCAACACAAGCGCTTTCGGATATTCAGTCTGCTTACAATACTTTAGCTGCAATGCCACCAGGCAGTGACCCAGGTGCTGGGCAGTTAGGTGGTCTGGTTTTAGCGCCAGCTGTCTACACAGCTGCTGGAGGCACTTTTAATTTGACCAGTGGCAATTTAACGCTGGATGGACAGGGTAATAGCAATGCTGTTTGGGTCTTTCAAAGCGCGTCATCTTTAACTGTAGGCTTGAGTGCAACACCACGCAGCATCACGCTCATCAATGGTGCACAAGCCAAAAACGTATTTTGGAAAGTCGGTAGTGCGGCTCGTATTGAAGACGGTAGCAACATGGTTGGCACCATCATCGCACCAGCTGGCGTCACGATTTCAACTGCAGGCCAAAACAAGCAAACCACTTTGGTGGGCCGTGCACTCAGTCTGACGGCCTCTGTCACCATGGTCAACACCACCATCGTTGCGCCATAAACCAGTGAACAGATTCAGCACACCTACATCATTAAAAAATCTGAAAGAATCTTATGAAAAATATCCATAACCTTCGCGTATTAGGCCTAGCGGGACTTGGTGCCATGGTCTCGTTTTCTACTTTCGCACAAGACTACGATAGCTCTAGCTACTTCTATGGTGGCCTAGGGTTAGGACAATCACAAGCGCGTATTGATGAGCCACGAATTTCGGCCCGATTAGCTGCTGGTGGAGCAACGCGATCAAGCATGACGCAAAATGAAAATGACACGGCTTACAAAATTTTTGGTGGCTACCAGTTCAATCGGAACTTTGCGGTCGAAGCCGGATATTTCAATCTTGGTAAATTTGATTTCACGAGCACCACCGTGCCCGCTGGCACGTATAGCGGCCAGATCAAACTACAAGGTGCAAACCTAGATTTGGTTGGCACTTTGCCGCTGACACCACGCTGGTCAGCGCTGGGTAGAGCGGGTATCCAGTATGCCAATGCAAGTGACTCTTTCCAAAGCACAGGCTCTGCGCGAATTCCAAACACGACGCCAAGCAAAAACGCGCTCAACTACAAAATTGGTGCTGGCATTCAGTATGAAGTGAACCGCTCCATGTTCGTGCGTGGTGAAGTCGAACATCTACGCGTTAACGATGCTATTGGTAACCGTGGCGGGGTGAACATGTATTCCGTGAGTTTGGTCATCCCGTTTGGACGCACAGCTGCACCCGCGCCACGTACCGTGTCAGCGCCAGTCTACATCGCACCTGCGCCGGAGCCAGTACCTGTTGCCGTCGTGGTAGTGACGCCACCCCCACCTCCAGTCGCTATGGTCGTACCAGCGCCACGCAGAGTTAATTTTTCTGCTGATTCCTTGTTTACTTTTGATAAATCTGTCGTTAGACAAGAAGGAAAAATGGCTTTAGACACCTTTGCAGGTGAACTAAAAGGGACTAGATATGATGTGATCAGTGTTGAGGGTCACACAGACCGCTTAGGAACAACTGCTTATAACCAAAGGTTATCAGCAGAACGTGCTAATTCTGTGAAATCTTATTTAATCAGCTCAGGTGTCGACAGTTCGAAAATATCAGCCACTGCAAAAGGCGAGTCACAGCCGGTCACAAAAGCAGAAGATTGCATAGGCAGCCAAGCGACAGCGAAATTAATCGCTTGCTTACAACTAGATCGCAGAGTGGTGGTTGAGGTGTCTGGTACGCGATAGCACTATAAATTAACAATAAATACGCCGGTAACCAGCGCATTTATTGATTAAAATGCTATTACATTAATAGCAATAATTAAAAAATTTTTCCCGAACAGATCAATTCTTCGCCAAATACTCACGAACACCCTTGAATTCGGGGCGAGAGTCTGCTGTTCCTACCAGCTGAGTGACCTTGGCGTAAAACATCTTAGCTTTGTCAGGGTTGTTGCTCTGGGCAGCGGCTTGGCCTGCGCCTAGAAGGCTACGCAGCCGGTTGGGGTCGCGTGCTTGTGAGCGCTCATATTGCACCAAAGCTTCAACTGCATTACCGCTTTGCAGCAGCATATCTGCTAGCAATTCACGTGCAGGAATCAGACGGCCTGGTGATACCGGGCTTTTTTCGCTACCATCTTCCATATCTGCTGCTGAACGCATTTGTACCAGTGCGACGTCTTTTTCTCCGCGTCCATAAGCAATCCAAGCCAACGCTGTTTGGTACTGAACATTTACTTCGGTAGCCCAATAGCCATTTTTCGCGGCTTTAAGTGCTTCTACAGTCTCACCTAACACTTTGGCGCTTTTCTCTGCTTGTACAAGTTCACCACTGCGGGCTGCACCCAAAGACTTAGCAAACCAGACCATCGCATCGGCAAAAGTAAAGCGGCTGGTGCGGGGCTCCAGCTCTGCGGCTTCTTTCCACATACCGCGTTCTACCGCGTAGCGTGCTGGCATCGCCGACATGGCATAGCTGATGGGCATGGCCGCGGGATTCAGGTCAGTCACCGTTTTGGATTCATTCACATTACTGATCGCATCCTGGTCACGTCCCAGCTGCAAGTTGGCATACACCATATAGTCCAGCGCGTGCAGCCAATTGCTGCCGGATTGGTCCACTTTGGCAGCGTTGGCAGAGCGACGGTTGGTAGTCACCGAATCCTGCCACGAGCCCACCCGTGTAAAAATATGTGATGGCATGTGCAGTGCATGCGGCGCAGAAGCTGCAATATCGGCATAGCGCTTGGCTGCGGGTAGGCCTTTTAGTGCAATTGGTGGGTAGTCATAGCTGTGAATCAAGTAATGCGCCACACCAGGGTGATCGGGGTGTTTTACCATCTGCGGCTCTAGCAAAGCAGCCGCTTTTAGGGTAGCCGCAAATGTAGCATCAGACGGAGATTGCGTAGCAGTCAGGTAGATCGCTGAGAAAATCTGCGCTTCGTCATCATCCGAAAAGCGCTTGGCTAACAACTCAAAGGCATCTGACAGCGCTTTCATGCGAACAACATGCGGGCGGTTGGCAAAATCCTGCCAATACTGAGCAACAGCTTCAAGGTACATGCGCTCACGCTCCGTCTTGGCACCTATGGCACGTCCACGCTCTATGGCTTCTTGTGCTTTTTTAGCCGCTTCAGGCGTGGCACCGCCTACAAAGGTATTGTCGAGCAGGATGGCCGCAATGCCCCAGTAAGCAATAGCGCAATTAGGGTCTTTCACCAGTACCTCGTTAAACCCTTTTTCGCCTTCTTTGAACCAAAATGAATGCAGCAGCGCAACCGCTCGTGTGAACTGCGCTTGCACCGCAGGTTCACATGAGGTCACAAATGACACCGTACCCAACTGCTCTGGTGACTTGCCATCGCCATCGCTCCAGGCATTGCCGACCGAGGTGAGTGTTAGAGCCAACGCCACCGCACGGCTAACCAATGAATGTTTCATGAGTCTCTCCTTGAACATAGCGGGCAAAGGAGTGAGTATGTGCAACGTGTGGAGCCCGCTGATTCCACGCGTGAGATTAAAAATTAAATTTACAACGTCATCGCGAAGGCTATCACTGCCAAAAAATAACGCAATATGTAATTAACCACATATTATTGAACTAATTGCTATAAAAATAATAGCAAAAATAAGATTCGTAAGCAAATAGCGATAAAAACTTCCTGAAAATCTCGCAAGCTCTACCCGCACTTCTTGCTCTTATATTCTTCTAAATCTTTATAGTAAGATAGTAGTCGTAAAGGTAGCACATATGTGTGGATAAGGTGTCAAACCTGAACCACATCAAGCACTTAAGCAGCAGGTGTGGTCTTGCAAAAATGTAGACGTCACACGATTCTGGATAACTTTTTAATCAGTGGATAATCTGTCGATAACTAGTGTTTTACTGGAAACTTGTCAACAGTTATTCTAAAGAACTAAAAAATAAAATTGCGCTACCTCATACCAAAATATGTGTCGCTCATAAGACTTCTAACGCTACAAAACAAGCTTTTCTCAGAATGAAACAGTGGCAACGTGATGCATTCGGTTATATATTGGCGGCCATGTCACTTTTTACATCACTTGAAAACATCAAAAACGCTTTAACGCCTAAACATAAGGCTGCGCGCGTCAATGGTGGGCGGAATGACCAGGTGAAGAGCATAGAGCCGATTTGGTTGGAATGGGCGGCTTTGGGGGGCTTGCTGCTGTTTGCGGCTTGGCTACTGGGGGTGCGCGGGGTGTGGGGTCTGTTGCTGCGCTCGGACCCGACGGGAATCACACTCGTGATCATCATTTTGTTTGCTGGTGCGACGTTGTGGTGTGGGGCGCGGTCTAAGGAGCTGCAAAAGCAGCAACAGCTGCTGCATAACAAACAAGAAGGTTGGGCGACGGAGTATTGGCGCAGGATTCAGGCCAAGGCCAAGGATGCGGATGCGCCGCTGGATTTGCTGTTAGAGGCCACACATGGCCCACACACCACGGCTTGGTGGGTGAATGGGATTCAGCTCAAGCTGGGTCTGCTGGGTAAAGTCATTGGATTTTCGATTTTGGCGTTGAACATTGGGCAGATGCAGAATTTTGACGCCTCGCAATCGCAAGATCTGCTGCGCAGTTTGACGACCGGGCTGGGCGTAGCGCTATTGACGACGATGGTGGGTTTGGTGGGGAATATCTTGCTGGGGTTGCAGCTGACACGGCTGGATCGGTATGCGGATCGGTTTGTGGCGGATTGTCAGCGCTATGGGCTGCAGCGGGATGAGATTTAAAAGCAAATGCAATATGCGTAAACCATATGCGTAAAAAAGATGCGTAAAGGCCGACTTGCCCGCGAGCCGGAGGTCGATCCGTTTTATGACATGTTGTTCAACATGTTGATCGCGTTTGTGTTTTGCTTTTTGATCGCGCTGTTGGCGATGAACCCCAAAGCGCTGAAAGCGGGTGATATACCGGCGAAGGCGGAATACATCATCACGCTGAGCTGGCCAGATTTGGACCCGAACGACGTGGATGTGTGGGCGCAGGGGCCGACGGGTGAGGTGGTGTGGTACCGCTCGCGTGAGGCGGGGTTGATGCATTTGGATCGCGATGACCGAGGGCTGTCGAACGACAGCATCGTTGTCAACGGGCAAACAATTGTGAACCCGCTGAACCAAGAGGTGGTGACGGTGCGCGGTATTGCGCCGGGCGAGTATGTGGTGAACGCGCATTATTTTGAATCGAAAGAAGGAGACGCCAATCACCCCAAAGCTGGTCAGCCCGTGGAGGTGAACGTGTCGGTTGTCAAGGTCAACCCACGCGCTGAGGTGGTGTACTACGGTAAACACACGCTAACAAAGCGAGGTGACGAGGCTACCTTGGTGCGTTACACGGTGTTGGCTGACGGCACTGTAAATGGTATCAACACACTGGCAAAAAGATTGGTCGGAGGAGACACAAAATGAGTTTGTCGATTATTTTGAGCTTTGCAGCGCTGCTGTTTGTGACGCTGTTGGCACTGGTGTGGTCGCGCTGGCCGGCATGGCTCAAAGGCGTGCTGATTGCTGGCGTGACAGTGATGTATTTTTTTGGTCACGAAGCCGTGCACGGTATTTGGGGCGTGCCCAGCACCGATGCCCTACCGCCTAAATTTGTGATGCTGGCGGCGGTGGTGCAAGAGCCAACTACGAAAACAGAGGGCAAGCTGTATTTGTGGGTCAGCAAAATTGAAGACAAGGGCCCGGTGCTAGAGCCGCGCGCTTATCAGCTACCCTACAGCCGCAGTTTGCACAAACAAATCGACGATGGTATCAAAAAGGGCAAAGACGGCATCAGCCAAGTCGGTACGGCCGAGGTCAAAGCGGGCAACGGCAAAGGGCTGGGTTGGCTCACGCCGGGCAATGATGAGCAAGAAATCAAGATCAGTGATTTGCCCTCACCGCAATTGCCGGAAAAATAAGATGCAGAAACAACTTGCCCTGCTGTTTTCGTTGCCAGCTATGCTCTTGTTATCGAGTTGCGGTAATAAAACGGATGCCGATGATTATTTCCCACTGCAGGCGGGAAAAAGCTGGACTTACCGTGTGACGACTGAGCTGGGTGAAGGCATCGCACCTAAAATCGAATCCCTCAAACTAGACACACGCGGCGAACAAGAAGTGGTCGGTGTGAAAGCGATGCGCCGTCACAGCGACAGCGGCCTGGACTACTGGCACCGCAGCGACGACACGGGTATCTACCGCGTGGCGAGTAAAAACGCACTGGATGCCGTACCCAAAGCAGACGAGGTGCCGCGCTATGTCTTGCGCAAACCGTATGCGGTGGACACGTCTTGGCAAGCCAGCACAGTGGCGTACATTTTGCAACGCCGCAATGAGTTGCCCAAAGAAATTCGCTACACCCACAAGCCGGTGATGATGATGTACCGCATTGAAGCACTGAATCAAAAAGTGAGCACGTCGGCAGGCGCTTTTGAGGGTTGCATCAAAGTTAAGGGTGAAGCGAAAATCAAGCTGTATGTCGATGCGCAATTTGCTTGGCGCGATATTCCGCTGTTCAGCACCGAGTGGTATTGCCCCAAAGTTGGGCTGGTGCGCATGGAGCGTATAGAGACGGCGCCGTCCAAATTTTTACTCGGCGGTTCAATGTTACTTGACCTTACAAACTGGCAATAGGCTCTTTGGCTTTGAGTGTCGCATTCTGCGATTAGTTGCATAAGTTCAGGGTTTTCCCCAGCAAATTAGTCAGACTCCAGTTTTATGCTCTGCGAACCAGTGGGGCTAATCATGCTTGGTGTACGCAGTGCATCAAACTGTGCTAGGCCCATAAGGTGGATGCAATCCTTGTCCGGTTCAACTAGAGCCGATTCCAAATAAACATTGAGAGGAGACGACGAATGAAAAAAATGATCACCCCGCTTGTGCTGGGTCTGTCGATGGGCTTTGCGTCCATTGCTAGCGCACAGAATTGGCCGATGTATGGTGGCGATGCTGGCAACACACGCTATAGCCAATCGACGCAAATCAATGCGAGCAATGTGGACAAACTCAAGGTGCAATGGGCGCTACAATTGGGCACTACGCGCTCGCAAGAGTCCACCCCGATTCTGGTGGGCGACACACTTTTTGTGACTTCTTCTTTTGGCCCTAAAAACACCTTTGCGGTGAATGCCAAAACCGGTGAAGTCAAATGGACTTACCAGCCCGATATTCCAAAAGGTATTGACCAATACGCTTGCTGCGACGTGAACAACCGTGGCGTGGCACATGCAGATGGCAAAATCTTTTTGGGTCGTTTAGATGCACACGTCGTTGCTTTGGATGAAAAAACCGGCAAAGAATTGTGGAAAACTGCGATCATTGATTACACCGGTGGTTCGGTAATCACATCGCCACCAACGATTGTTAAAAACTTGGTGATCACTGGTTATGGCGGTGGTGAGTATGGTGTGCGTGGCTCTATTGTTGCGCTTGATCAAAAGACAGGTAAAGAAGTTTGGCGCACACAAACCGTGCCACAGCCAGGCGAGCCTGGTGGTGATACCTGGAAGGGTGACTCTGGCAAATATGGCGGCGCAGTGGCGTGGCATATTGGCTCCTACGATCCAAAGTTAAATCTGGTTTACTACGGTACCAGCAACCCATCGCCATGGTCGGCATCGGTGCGTGGTAATGACAGCTCAGATATTGGCAAGTTCAGCAATCTGTACTCAGCTTCCGTGTTGGCTTTGAATGCGGATACCGGCAAGATCACATGGCACTACCAGTTCACGCCGCACGATGCGTGGGACTACGATGGCGTGAACGAATTGGTGTTTGCAGATTTGCCTGTCGAAGGCAAAAAAACGCCAGTCATTATGCAAGCGAATCGCAATGGTTTCTTTTATGTGATCGAGCGCGCCAGCGGCAAATTAATATCTGCAAAGAAATATATTGAGGCGGTAAACTGGGCAACGGGCATTGATTTAAAAACAGGTACACCTATCGAGGCCGCTGGAAATGCGAAGCGCCCAGGAATGAAGCGTAAAGCCAGCGATGTCTGCCCGAATTTGATTGGCGGTAAAAACTGGATGCCGATGAGCTACAGCGAGGCAACTGGTTTGGTCTACATTCCGACCATGAATTTGTGCATGGATATGGAAGGCATTCAAGCCGAATACAAACGTGGTGCGTTCTATCTTGGTGTTAACTTTGATTTGGGTAAAGTGGGTCCTGGTGGTCACATGGGCGGCGTTAAAGCGTGGGATCCTATCAAACAAAAAGAAGTTTGGTTCAACAAGGAAGACTTGCCTTACACAGGCGGCATGATGACAACTAAGAGCAATTTGTTGTTCCATGGCGATATCAAAGGTATCTTCAAAGCGGTCGATGCAAAAACTGGCAAAACATTGTGGAAGTTCAATACAGGTTCAGGCATCACAGCCGCGCCTATGACTTACACCTTGGACGGCAAGCAATATATTGCAGTGGTGTCGGGTCGTACCTTGTCTATCCCAGCATTCTTCGGCGCACTGGGTGAGAAGATGGTGGCAGCCAGCCCAGAAGGCGGCACCATGTATGTGTTTGCGTTGAACTAAGGGTTTGACAAGTAAAGGCGGTGGCAAGCAGTTGTTTGCCATCGTCAGCCTCTAACAACCCGTGGCGATAACTGCGGGTTTTTAATTTGTAAGTGGAGCGTTTAGACATGAAGAAAATCGGCAAAAATACAGTGGCGGAGATAAAGCAAAATATCATTGCAACAGTAGGCACATTGGCAATGATGATGGCCATGTCGACGAATAGCATGGCGGCAGAACCTTTGAAGGTATGTGCAGATCCTGACAACTTGCCATTCAGTAAGTCTGAAGGTCCAGAGCGCGGTTTGTATATTGAGCTTGCCGAATTGGTGGCTAAAAAATTAGAAGCAACTCCGGTTCAATACACATGGTGGTTAACATTCAATCAAAGGCGGGCGCTTCGTAATACTGCTGGCGACTGTGATGCCGTCTTTGCTTTGCCGACAGATGCAGATTACAAAGCCCGAGGACTGCAAAAAACACCCGCATTCTTGAATGTAGCTTACGCGGTTGTCGCTGCACCAACATTTCAATTCAGTAACTTAAATGATCTTAAAGGCAAGCGATTGGCGGTTCAGTACCAAACAACGCCGCATATTTTATTTTCGCAGCTTGAAGGCTTTACATACACCACATTTCGCACCGCAGATGAAGTTTTTGATGCCTTGGCCAAAGGCAGTGTTGATGCTTCGTTGTTGTGGGGACCCGTAGCAGGTTATGAAAATAAAAGCAAATATGCCAATCGCTGGAAAGTAACACCGCTGACTGGCGCAGACATGAATGGACAGGTCTCGGTAGCGGTAAGACGAGACAAGCCGGCACTTGCAAAAGACATCGAAACTGCGTTGGCGAGCTTGCAATCCGAAATAACTGCATTAGAAGACAAATATGGTTTTCCACGTGGAAAGCCAGTTAATATCGTTGTTGCTAAAAACGACAGACAAATCGTAGTTCCCGCAAATATGGTTGCATTGGTTCAACAAAAACCGAGCGATGACTCTGCGAGTGTGAAAAAATCAAAAGTAGAAGTAAAAACAAAAGTAGATGCTAAAACAGATAAAAAAGCGGTACCAGCTCAAGTGGCAGAAACTGCTCCACCTATTAGCGAAAGTGCGAAACTTGGCAAAGTAAAATTTAACGACCAGTGCTCGCATTGTCATGGGTCTGATGGCGCAAGCCCTGTGCGTGAGCGTGATGTTCGACGCTTAAATATCCGTTACGACGCGAAATGGCGTGACTTAGCGCTGACGACCATCAAAAATGGCCGCCCCGATTTGGGAATGCCGGCTTGGAAGGAAATATTGTCTGAGCCAGAAATTCAACAAGTTTTCTCCTTCCTTGAAACCATTCAAAAATAAGCATGATGGTAGATTTCTAGCAGTGATAAATGCCGTTGATCGCGCTATCATCAGCCTATGTTATTGGTTAAAAACAGCGGTAAAAAATACGGCCCAAAATGGGCATTACATAACGTCAGTTTTGAGCTGAAAGCAGGTCAATTCTGCGCTCTGCTGGGCCCGAACGGCGCTGGCAAATCAACACTGTTCCAATTGCTGACGGGCTTGTTTGTGCCCGATGAGGGTGACATCTTCATCGACCAGATTGATTTGCAAAAACACCCCGCGAAAGCTTTGGCACGCATTGGTGTCGTCTTTCAACAGCAGGCGCTGGACCTCGATTTGAGTGTTCGTAGAAATTTGAAATTTCATGCGGACCTACATGGCTTAAGGAAAAGCGTTTGTACTGAGCGCATCTCCTTCGATTCTGCTGCGATGGGCTTAACTGCTGATTTGGATCGCCCAGTGAGAGAGCTATCCGGCGGCACACGTCGCAAGGTTGAATTGGTGCGCGCCTTGTTGCATAGACCAGGCTTGTTGCTGATGGATGAGGCAACGGTTGGATTAGATCCCAAATCGCGGAAAGATATTTTAAGTGCAGTCTTTCATGATGTGCGAGAACGTGGCAGTGCCGTACTGTGGGCAACGCATTGGGTTGAGGAGGCTGAGAATGCTGACAAGCTACTCTTGTTGCATCTAGGTAAGTTAGTTGCAGAAGGCAGTCCCGCAGAAGTAAATCGTGAGCTTGGAGGCGATAGTTTGGAGCAAGGGTTTATCAACAGAACCGCAACAATCTCTGCTGGTGTAAAAAATACTTAAATACTTGAATACATAAAAAGGCAAAAATGAAAGCAAGACATCTACTTTTCTCGGTAATACTACTAGCAGTGCACCATATTGTATGGTCTCAAGGCGTAGCGATGGTCACTAGTGAAAAAGACAATGCCATCACGGTGATAGGATTAGAAGATTTAAAAATTCAGAGCACCATACCCACTTGCAAACGGCCGCGACATATCCAATTATCTCCGGATAAAAAACAGATTTTGGTGGCTTGTAGTAACGACCATGCGGCTGACGTCATAGACTTGAGTAGCCGTAAATCTGTGGGTCGAATTCCCTTGGGCGATAACCCCGAGACTTTTGATATTTCACCCGATGGCAAGACTTTGTATGTGTCAAACGAAGACGAGGGTGAATTGTCTTTTATCGATTTAGCAACCAAAAAAGTGGTTGGAGAAGTCAAAGTAGGTAAAGAGCCCGAAGGTGTGCGGGCATCGCCGGATGGAAAATTGGTGTATGTCACCTCTGAAGTCGCCAGCATGGTGCATGTGATTGATACAGCAACCAAAAAAATAGTAAAAAATATACAAGTTGGAAAGCGACCACGCAGATTGATGTTGACCCCTGATGGTAGTGAGCTGTGGGTTACCAACGAATTGGGTGCGAGTATCAGTGTAATTTCCACCAAAGAGTTGAAAGTTATAGCCACAGTCAAGCTCGAAGTAAAAGGCGCTCGCGCAACTGACATTACGCCAGTCGGGTTGCTGATGAGCCGCGACGGCAAGCGCGTATTCGTTGCGCTTGGACGAGCAAACCATGTAGCGGTTTTAGATGTTGCCAAGCGCGAGGTCATTCAGTTGGTGTTGGCAGGCAAGCGCGCGTGGAATATGTCTTTCAATAAGGACGAGTCAAAACTATTTGTGGTTAACGGCCTATCAGATGACATGACGATCATAGATGTGGCCACTGCTAAAGCTATTAAAACGGTACCCGTAGGTCGGGTGCCGTATGCTGTAGTGGTGATTGATTGAGTTTCGTTGAACGATAAACGTATGCCTTTCTCATTGTTTTCAAAAAATAGGCGAGCTTCGGTTTTTTCGCTGATACTTTTGTGTGCATTGTTGGGACTGTCTGAGGTTGCAAAAGCCGCCAATTGGACCGTGACGCTTATTGAGCAAGCGAACAACCCAAAACTAGATAGGCAAAGAGTTGAGCGAGTGTATTTGGGACATCCGCTTGGTGGCGCAAGTGATGCAATAACCATGGCGTTTGACGATGCCCAGTTTGAATTGGAAGTTGCTAAAACAACGATCACTTTCAAGCAAGAACAAGTATCAAATGTAGAGGCTGCAAAAACAGCAGCACTAAAAGTCGAAAAAGCAGGCGCTCCTATACTACTCATCAATTTACCCGGAGCATGGACGGGAGCCGTTGCAGCTGCTGTCAAAATACCCGTCATCAATATTGGTGCAAGTGACGATAACTTGCGCGAAAGTGATTGTTTGACCAATATGTACCACGTGTTGCCGAGCGAACGCATGCGAACAGATGCTTTGGCGCAGGCGCTGATGGCGCGCAAGTGGTCGCAAGTGCTCTTACTCGTTGGGGTTATGTCAGAAGATATCAAGCGTAGCCAAACAGCTCAAGCCTCGATGAAACGCTATGGACTCAAAATAGTTGCCACCAAGCCGTTTAAATTATCGACCGATCCCAGAGAAAGATCATTGGCAAACTTGCAGTTGTTGACGGCTAACAATGCGTATGACGTGGTTTGGGTTGTCGACAGCGACGGAGAGTTTGCCCGAAGTTTGCCTTACAACACGGCACTGGCTAGACCTGTCGTGGGTGATGCGGGTATGGTAGCCTTGGCTTGGGAGACGCATTTTGATCGGTTTGGTGCCCCACAAGTGACTCGGCGGTTTACCAAAGCTGCTAAACGCGTTATGACCGACGTTGATTGGGCGGCATGGATGGCAGGGAAAGCTGTCGTGGCCGCCGCTATTGCTACAACTGCAACTCCACGCACAGACGCGGCTTCAATTGCAAAAACGTTGACAAGCGTGAGTTTAGACGGCTCTAAAGGTGTCCCACTTCAATTTAGGATTTGGGACAGGCAGCTAAGGCAATCAATGCTGTTAACGGATGGCCAAGGTGTGTTGTCAACGATGCCAATGGAAGGTATTTTGCATCCCAAAAACATACTTGACACATTGGGCGCTGACGAAGGTGAAAAACTTTGCAAGTTCAAATCATGAAATTACTGCAAGCACTCAAAGCCATTGTTGCACGAGAAATTTTCAAATTCTCTCGCCAATATGGACGCTTGGCATCTGCATTGGTGCGGCCTTTGCTTTGGTTGGCAGTCTTTGCAGCAGGATTTCGCAGCGTGTTTGGTGTGGCCATCGTAGAACCTTATGAAACTTATATTTCATACGATGTCTATATCGTGCCGGGCTTGGTGGGCATGGTACTGTTGTTCAACGGCATGCAATCTTCTTTAGCCATGGTTTACGATCGTGAAATGGGTTTGATGCGTTTGTTGTTGACCGCTCCTTTACCTAGATGGTGGGTTCTAGCTTGCAAGCTATTGGCTACTACCGCATTGTCGTTGTTGCAAGCCTTGGCATTTATTCTTGTCGCAAGTTTGTTGGGGACGAATCTTCCTTGGTTGGGCGTGCATACAGTGCAGATATTGCTGGCAACGACTAGCGCTGCGCTCATGCTTGGCGCGTTGGGTCTGCTGCTGAGTGTGCACATCAAGCAACTTGAAAATTTTGCGGGCACGATGAACTTCGTCATTTTCCCGATGTACTTTATGTCAACGGCGCTGTATCCGCTATGGAAGCTTGAAGAATCAGGCGCGCAATGGGTATATCAAATAGCACGATTTAACCCATTCACACATGCTGTTGAATGGATGCGATTTGCCATTTATGACAAAGACCCAGGCATGTCTCCGTGGATCGTTTTGGGTACATTGATCGTGTGCTTTGGTCTAGCTTGTGTGGGCTATGACCCGCAGCGCGGATTTGGTGCATTAACCAAACGGGGTACATGAGCAAATGAATGGCGCCCTGTCACGTAGAGCGGTGCTAACAGCTGCTTGTGCTGGCATGGTGCCTGCATTTGGTTTTGCGCAAGGCAATTTTCCTACCAAGCCTATCAATTTGATCGTGCCTTGGCCTGCTGGTGGCGCTACAGATATTTCTCTGCGCTTGTTGGCTGAACTAGCAGGAAAGAGTTTGGGGCAACGCGTGGTGATTGAAAATCGACCCGGCGCAGGCGGCACACTGGCCATGCCCATACTCCTGCAGTCCGCACCTGATGGCTACACACTGGCGCAGTTGCCCTACCCCGTGTTGCGCGCACCCTACTTGCAAAAAGTCAGCTGGGACCCCATCCGTGACACCACGCCCATCATCCAGATCAGTGGCGTGACTTTTGGGGTGGTTGTGCCAGCTGCGAGTCCCTTCAAAACTTTTGATGACTTGCTGCTTTTCGCTGCTAACAAGCCGGGTGAGTTAACGATATCCACCAATGGGCAAGGCACCACCCCGCATATTGTGTTGGATGAAATCTTTGGACGTAAAAAATTAAGCTATATCCACGTACCCTACAAGGGTACGGCCGAACAAATGCTGGCCGTGTCCTCTGGGCATTTGATGGCGGGTGTTAATTCGAATGGTTTTGTGCCCTTTGTGGACACAGGCAAATTGCGTTTACTGGTAACGTTCGGCGAACAACGATCGCAACGCTGGCCGCTGGTGCCCACTCTGAAGGAGTTGGGTCACGGTATTGTGGCCATGTCACCCTATGGCTTGGTGGGGCCACGCGGGATGGAGTTGCAAACGGTGCGAATTTTGCATGACGCTTTCAAAGCGACACTGTTTGATTCTCAACATATTGCTGAATTAGCCAAGTACGAACAAGAACCCAATTATCTCGACTCAAAAGAGTACGCTATTGCATTGCGTGAAGCGTATGCCTCTGAGCGACGAAATGTCGAACGCCTAGGCATTATGAAGACGCCTTAATAGGGTTGAAATATCAGGCATTGAGTCCGAATTTCAGTCCTGGGCTAGCGTGCAGACGACCAGCTTTGTCGACGACGAGCACATCAACTTGCCATTGCTTTGCCGTAGCGATCGCACCTTCTGGGCTCTCCATAAACATGACTTTAGTCAACGCATCAGCCAACGCGCAAGTGGGTGCTAAGACGGTGACCGAGGCCAGTTTAGAGGGAGAATAACCCGTACGGGGGTCAAAAATATGGTGATATCGCATATCTGCGCTGAAACTGCAATGCGCATCACTTGAGGTGGCAATAGCACGACCATCAGACACGATACTGGCGACAATGGCGTCGATACGCCGCGGATTTTCTATGCCCAACGACCACGGACGAGAATCGGCGCTTTGTCCAAGGGTGCTCCACTCGCCAGTGTCAATCAAGGCATGTTCAATACCCTGCAAGCGCAATGCTTCGCGCGCTAAATCACTGGCATATCCTTGCGCAATACCGTTCAAGGTCAATGCCATGTTAGGCTGCAGAAAACGAACGCGTTCATTCGTAATCTCTAAGTTTCGCCAACCCGTTTTACTGCGCGCAAGTTTTAATTCGTTTGCAGTGGGCAATCGATTCAATTGCTTTGCGTTCTGCCAAGCGTCCCACAGCGGTTGCACAGTGACATCAAAAGAACCTTGACTACGTTCAGAGACGTATCTTGCAAGCGTGAGTATTTTGACCAAATCTGGATCGGGTTGATCCAGAACACCCACATGGTTCAAACAACATAAAGAACTGTCTGGGTTGAACAAGCTCATGTGTTTTTCAACATGTCGAATAGCATTGACAGCAGCATCTAAGCCGGCATCTGCTCGTTCTGAAGATGCATGAGCGGCACGCAATGAAAGGGTTGTTCCAAGACCAACCATGGCACGTTCGCGCCATTGCAAGGCGTCGGGTTTGGTATTTTTGGTGTTGCTTGGAAAAGCTATTGCAAGTCCGCCCAAACCCATACCAAGGCGCATGAATTGACGCCTTGCGGGATTAAGTGGATGCAAAGCAGAGTCACGCATGGCTATTTACCGGTTGCATCGTGATTACTTTGATGGGAATTTGACCCAAGCCTTTGCGATCACGTATGAGCGGCAAGCAACGTTCGTCGTCTTGATAATCAGTCACACAATCCAAACACTGAAAACATTCAGCATAATCAATGTTGCCTTGCGGCTTGATGGCTTGGTAGCCGCAGCCATGCCTACAGGTTTGGCAGGGCGTGCCGCATTCAGCACGGCGAGGCAGCCACCTCCAAAGGCGTAGATGCCCCATCACTGCCAAAGCCGCACCAAGCGGGCAAATATAGCGGCAGTAGCCTCGGAATACAAATGCGCCCAAAGCCAAACTTGCTACAGCCCACGCCACATAAGGCCACTCACGCTGAAACCCCATGCTGATTGATGTTTTGAAGGGCTCTACTTCGACAAACGCGTCAACCCAAGGGCTGTTGAACAAAACAGCGATCACGATAGTTGCCAGCACGGCGTATTTAAACCACTTTAATGCAGCATCAACCTTGCGGTGGAATTGGTGCGGCCTGAGTCCTAATTTTTGTGCGATAAGACTGAGTAATTCCTGCAAGGCACCAAAAGGACACAGCCAGCCGCAAAAAGTACCTCGTCCCCAGACAAACAAGCTGATACCCACAAACGCCCACAAGATGATGGCCATAGGGTCAGACATTAAAAACTCGCCACTGCGGCCTTCAAGTAATGCACCACCAAGCGAGGTGAGATTCACAATGGTCAGCTGCCCTTGCGCCCACCACCCCACGAAGCCCAGCGTGAATACGAGGTAAATGACGCGAAATATCGCCAGTCTTTTTTGTGATGCAGAGAGCCAAAGTTGGTTTGCCAGCGCTACAGACAAGACGACAAGGCCGACAATCAAAATCACCAAATCTATTTGACGTTGTTCCCATATACGCCACCAAGTCGGCGTTTCTCTGACGGGCTTCCAAACGTCAACATTTGGAATAGTCATGCCGTGCTTCCACAATTTTTCAATGCGTTCCTGTCCTACCTCAGGTGCTGCGCGGGATAAATTCAAGTCTAATGAAATTGGCTGCATTAAATTGAGCTTGGATTTCTGCTCAGTCGCAAACAGTCGCAGTACTGCACCGCTGCCCACACCGGAATGTTGCCCCGTCATCTTCAAAGCATGCGCAAAAGGCAGTTCTTTTAATGCAATTTTATTATCGCCTTGACGTGCGACCAATCTTGCCGCTCTTCCCGAGCCGCTCGCATTGCTAGGTACTACTGGGTATCGGCTGCCATCGATGACGGCAATGACGTCGGTACCAGATTCACGCAACGCACGAATCTCTCGCCATCCTGGGGCATCAAATAAATTTCTTCCAACTTGCGGCAAGCTCGCCAAAGACACCCACATATCTACAGCGAGACTGGTTGGCCTGATCATGCCCTCCGCATCTAGCCCTGCGACACTCGTATCCGCAAATTTTTTTTCAACTTCTTTGTTGGAAATGGCAATGGGTTGAATTAGTTTTGCCGCGACTAATTGGTTCCAACCCATGCGCTCGTAATGGTCATCGCCACCACGCGGTAAAGCAGCTTCCCGTTTGGCGCCAGGATCGTCTAGCTTGGTATAGGCCACTTGCGCTGCGGCTTCCATGATGGTGCGATCCATCGCCATCGCAGACACGGTGCCCGCAGTGACGCCATGCAAAGTCGCTTTTTGATCGTCAAAAACGCGCTGCGCTTTTGGAGTCAGGACTTGAATGCTGTGCTGTACCGTCAAGTCTTTGTATTGTTCAGCAAATCCTGCAAGCAAAGCATTGGCAGCGGGTGATTGAAAAATCGGCTCATGCTGCTTAATCAAACGAACATCCAAAAACTTGCCGGCTGGCGTCATCACCACCAAAATGTTGATAGGTTTACCGCCATAGCCGGCGACAGGTTCAATGTCTACCGTTTCGAAAGCGTAAGCGTACAACTCGTTTCTGACACGGCTTATTTGGCTGCGATGGAACACGGGCCAAACAGGTAGCGCCGTGAGCTTTTCTCCCACCATATAAGAGTCGCCAAACTGCTCTTGAAGTTGAATTTTTGTAAGTACAGCTGCCTGAGCGACCTGTACGCCTAAAAGCCCCGCAAAAAAGCACGCAGCTAAACACCACGTTCGTATAGCTGACTTGGAAAAGCAAAGCGTATGCATCGTTGAATTTATCTTATCACCCTACTTTTTGTGGGCTGTCCAAAAATGAGAATAACTGAGCGGTTTGGTGATAACCCTTAGTTCCGCTAAAATAAGGGTTACTCAAGGAGCGCTGCAGCGACCTATACGTAGGCGTCAGGCTTGGGTTTCAACCGCGCTCACCAGCTACTGATGACTTTTAATCGTATTTTGCTAGGTGAGCCATGCCAGATTCCTCCAACCCAAACGCCAATAATTCCACAGCCGTTCATTCGCATGAAGGCATACAAGCCATGCGCTTGTCGGGCCTGGAACCGGTATTTGTAGACCAAAAAACCCTGTTTGTGAACGTCGGTGAGCGCACCAACGTGACGGGCTCTAAAGCCTTTGCGCGCATGATTTTGAATGGCGAGTATGAAGCGGCACTTTCAGTGGCGCGGCAGCAGGTGGAAAACGGGGCGCAAATCATCGACGTCAACATGGACGAAGCCATGCTGGACAGCCAGGCGGCGATGGTGAAGTTTTTGAACCTGATGGCATCTGAGCCCGATATTTCCCGTGTGCCAGTGATGATTGACAGCTCCAAGTGGAGCGTGATTGAGGCAGGACTGCGCTGCGTACAGGGCAAAGCCGTGGTGAATTCCATCAGCATGAAAGAAGGCGAAGACCAATTTTTGCACCAAGCCAAGCTGCTGCGACGCTATGGCGCGGCAGCCGTGGTGATGGCGTTTGACGAGAAAGGCCAGGCTGATACTTATGAGCGCAAGATCGAGATTTGCGAGCGCGCTTACCGACTGCTGGTCGATACGGTGGATTTTCCACCAGAAGACATCATTTTTGACCCCAACATCTTCGCTATTGCTACAGGCATTGAAGAGCACAACAACTACGCGGTCGATTTCATCAACGCAACCCGCTGGATCAAGCAAAACCTGCCAGGTGCCAAGGTATCGGGAGGCGTGTCGAATGTGTCCTTCAGCTTCCGTGGCAATGACGCCGTGCGCGAAGCGATTCACACCGTGTTTTTGTACCACGCCATCGCGGCGGGCATGGACATGGGCATCGTCAACGCTGGCATGATGGGCGTGTATGACGCGCTTGATCCGATATTGAAAGAGCGCGTGGAAGACGTGGTGCTGAACCGCAAACCGATTTACAAAGAGGGCGAACCGCGCTTGGATGCGGGCGAGCGCTTGATTGAGGTGGCAGAAACCGCCAAAGGCGCTGCCAAAGACGAAGGCCAAAAGCTGGCTTGGCGCGGCACGCCGGAGTTTCCTGTAACCGTCGGCCAACGTCTCAGCCATGCGCTGGTGCAGGGCATCACCGACTTTATTACGGAAGATACGGAAGAAGCTTACCAAGAGATTCTCGCTAAAGGTGGCCGACCCCTGCATGTGATTGAGGGCCCATTGATGGCCGGCATGAATGTGGTCGGCGATTTGTTTGGCCAAGGCAAGATGTTTTTGCCTCAAGTCGTCAAATCCGCCCGCGTGATGAAGCAGGCCGTGGCGCATTTGATTCCCTACATCGAGGAAGAAAAGCGCCTGCAGGCTGAGGCGGGTGAAGACGTCAAAGCCAAAGGCAAGATTATCATCGCGACCGTCAAGGGTGATGTTCACGACATCGGCAAAAACATCGTCACCGTAGTGCTTCAGTGCAACAATTTTGAGGTGATTAACCTGGGCGTGATGGTGCCGTGCCACGAGATTTTGGCTCGTGCCAAGGTTGAAGGCGTGGATATCGTTGGGCTGTCGGGGCTGATCACGCCGAGCTTGGAAGAGATGCAATACGTCGCTGCTGAAATGCAAAAAGACGACTATTTCCGCATCAAGAAGATTCCGCTGCTGATTGGTGGTGCGACATGTTCGCGTGTCCACACCGCCGTCAAAATCGCGCCACATTACGAAGGGCCTGTTGTTTACGTGCCAGACGCGTCGCGCAGCGTGGGCGTCGCGCAGAGTTTGCTGAGTGACCAAGCGGCCACCTACATTGCCGAGCTGAATGCCGATTACGACAAAGTGCGCACCCAGCATGCGAATAAAAAACAAGTCCCGTTGTGGCCGATTGCCCAAGCGCGCGCCAACAAAACCCCCGTGGATTGGGACAATTTCACGCCAACCCAACCTAAATTTTTGGGTCGACGAGTCTTCAAAAACTTCGATTTGATGGAGCTGGCCGAGTACATCGACTGGGGTCCGTTCTTCCAGACTTGGGATTTGGCTGGTCCGTTCCCTGCGATTTTGAAAGACGAAGTCGTCGGCACCGAGGCGGTGCGCGTCTATGCTGATGGCAAACGCATGCTGAAAAGGCTGATTGAAGGGCGCTGGTTGCAAGCCAATGGCGTGCTGGCGTTTTATCCAGCTAACACGGTGAACGACGATGACATTGAGATTTACACCGACGAGACCCGCACCGAAGTCGCCATGACTTGGTACGGCCTACGCCAACAAACCGAGAAACAGATGATAGACGCTGTGATGCGCCCTAGCCGCTGTTTGGCAGACTTTATTGCGCCAAAATTGTCACCCAAATTACCTAAAAACGCTATAAATAAAATAGCTGCTCAAGCAATTAATACGCCGGCTATAGGCGAAAACAACCTTAAAAATATTAATGAAAATGATAGCAAGACCACCTTTAAGCAAGACTACATTGGTTTGTTCGCTGTGACAGCGGGTATTGGCGCAGAAAAGAAAGAAAAAGCGTTTCAAGACGATTTGGACGATTACTCCAGCATCATGCTCAAAGCCTTGGCTGACCGCTTAGCAGAAGCCTTTGCCGAGTGCCTGCACCACCGTGCGCGAACCGATTTGTGGGGCTACGCTGCTGATGAAAAATTAAGCACAGACGAGCTGATTGGCGAAAAATACAAAGGCATTCGTCCCGCTCCCGGCTACCCGGCCTGTCCGGACCACAGCGTCAAAGCTGAGATGTTTGAGCTGCTGCAATGCCAAGACATCGGTATGAGCCTGACGGAGAGCCTAGCGATGCTGCCCGCAGCCAGCGTCAGCGGTTTTTTCATGGCGCACCCTGATGCGATGTATTTCAACGTCGGCAAAATTGGGGATGACCAGTTGAAAGACATGGTGGCGCGGCGTGGAGTCGTGGAGAAGGATTTGACGCGATTATTAGCGCCTAACTTGTAGCCAATCTTGCACTTGTGCCACCAGCTCCGGCAAAGGTGTGGTGGCATCCACAGTTAGCACGCCCGTTTCGCCCGTTGGCACTTCAAGGGTTGCAAATTGGTTGTCCACCAAGGTAGCAGGGAAGAAGTGTGAGCCATCGGAGGTGCGCGAGGCTACGCGCGCTAGAGCTGTAGCGGGGCTGATATCTAGATAGATGAAGCGCAGGGTAGCTTTGTGGCTGCGCAACAGGTCGCGGTAGCTTTTTTTCAGCGCCGAGCAGCTCAACACCACGCCATCTTGATGGTTTGCCAACAGTTGCCCCAACTCAGCCAGCCAGCCCGCACGATCCGTATCAGTAAGTGGAATGCCATTGGCCATTTTGGTTTGGCTGGCCTCCGAATGAAACACATCGCCTTCTAGCATCGGGCAATTCAGCGCCTCGGCGACGGCGGCGGCCAAGCTGGTTTTGCCGCAACCGGAGACGCCCATCACAACGATGGACGTGTTTGAAGGGCTTGAATCTGTAACTATTTTTGTCATAATGAAAATGGTTACCACATAGGATAACTCAATTAAACTACGCTTTATGGCTAAATACTCCTTAGCTCCGGCTATTCCGCGCATTCCCGTCATCGCTGGCATGGTCGTGCTGGTGATTTACTTCGTCACGCGTTTAGGTCTTGCAGTTTTCACCGGCTTTGATGGAGAAAACTTCAAAGGTTTTGACGCCGTGCCGCTGCCGCTGTGGCCGGAAATTTTGCTCAAAGGGCTGTGGTTTGACCTGTGCGTCGCCAGCGTCTTGATCGCGCCGATATGCATCTACGAAGCGCTGCTGCCCAACAAGTGGCGTGCGACAACTTGGCACAAAGCGTTACGCCTCACTTGGTTGTGGTTGGCGATAGCGCTGTTGTTGTTTGGAGCCGTAGCCGAATCAACTTTTTGGCTGGAATTTTCAACCCGCTTCAACTTCATTGCGCTGGATTACTTGATCTACACCCAAGAGGTGATTGGCAATATCCGCGAATCCTATCCTGTGGGTAAAATATGCGCCGGCATAGGCGCTGTTGCGTTAGTCATATTACTCATCATCAGGCCCGTGGTGAGTCGAGCCGAAGAAGATGCGCTGACTGGGGTGCAACGCATCGGTTTGGTGCTGTATGTATTCATCGCGCCCATCACCATGATGTACCTTGGCAATGTCGATCAAATGGAGAAGCAATATATACCATTGGTGAGCAGCGAGGCAACTTCTGTCATGCCTCTTGAGCTACGCAAAATGGCGGGTATACCCACAACAGGTGTGGTGAATCCGAACAACGCGTTTGCCAAAGAACTGTCGGGTAATGGCTTGTTCACCATTGCTGCGGCCCAGCGCCGCAACGAGCTGGACTACGACAAGTTTTATCGCACCATGCCGCAGCCTCAGGCCAACACGGCGCTAGTGGCCATGGGCGTCAAACGCACATCATTGGGCGACACCCGTAAAGTCGATTTGAGTGATGAGCCTGCAACCAACGTCACACCTTTCAGCAGCAAACCTAAAAATATCATCATGATTTCAGTGGAAAGCTTGTCGGCAGAGTTCATGGATTCCTATGGTGGCACGAAAAACCTGACCCCTGAACTCGACAAACTCGGCAAAGCTGGCATGAAGTTTGAGCGTGTGTTTGCCACTGGCACCCGCACCGTGCGCGGCTTAGAGGCGCTGTCACTCGGCACGCCGCCCATCCCCGGTCAAGCCATCGTGCGTCGCCCGGGCAATGACCATTTGTCCACCGTCGGCGAGTTGTTGCGCTACCAAGGCATGGAAACGTTCTTTTTCTACGGCGGTTACGGCTACTTTGACAACATGAACGCCTACTACGCCGCCAACAACTACCGCGTGGTTGACCGTACCGACATCCCCAAAGACAAAGTCGGTTTCGAAAACGTTTGGGGCGTGGCAGACGAGTATTTGTTTGACCAGGTCATCCGCACCCTCGACGACAAAAGCGCCAAAGGCACCGACGGCAAGACCTTTTTCGCTCAGATCATGACCACGTCAAACCACCGCCCTTACACCTACCCCAGCGGGCGTATTGACATTCCCTCCCCAGGCGGGCGTGACGGCGGCGTCAAATATACCGACTACGCGATTGGCAAATTCATCAAAGACGCCTCGAAAAAGACTTGGTTCAAAGACACGCTGTTTGTCATCGTGGCGGACCACTGTGCCTCGGTCGCCGGCAAAACGCGCCTACCCGTAGCGGGCTACCATATTCCGCTGATTTTTTACGCGCCAGCGTTGTTGAAACCTGCGCTGTTCACACCTGTGGTGAGTCAAATTGACATCGCCCCAACCTTGGTTGAGGTGTTGGGCAAAAACGGCAGCGCGCAGTTTTACGGTCGTTCGTTTTTTGAGTCTGGTACGCCACCACAGCGCGCTTTCATCAGCAATTACCAAGCCTTGGGTTACATGAAAGACAATATGCTGACCGTTCTGTTGCCCAAGCAAGGTGTCGAAAGCTACCAAGTTGACCCCAAAACCTTGGCCACCACGCCCGCCCTCGTGAACACCCAGCTGGTCAACGAGGCTATCGCCTACTACCAAACAGCATCAAAAGCCTTCAAAACCGGGGAATTGAAAGCGCCGTTTTACATCAAGCCCACAGCCACTTCCCAGGGCCAATCTACACCTACACCAGCGCCTGCAGCTACAACAAAACCATGAGCCTCCAACCTTTTCATCTCGCTATTCCCGTCACTGATTTGGCCGAATCTCGCCACTTCTACGGCACGGTATTTGGCTGTGCCGAGGGGCGCAGCAGCGCGCAGTGGGTTGATTTCAACTTCTTCGGCCACCAGCTTGTCATCCATCTAGCACCGGCGGACAGTGCCAAAAAAGAGCTGCACCACAACCATGTCGACGGCCACGGCGTCCCCGTGCCGCACTTTGGCATGGTGCTGACGTGGGACGACTGGCACGTTTTGTCTGATCGCCTTACCGCGCTGAAAACCAAATTTGTCCTAGAGCCCGGCATCCGCTTCAAAGGCTTGGTCGGTGAGCAAGCCACCTTTTTCTTGCTCGATCCAAGTGGCAACGCACTAGAATTCAAGGCGTTTAAAGACATCGAGCAGTTGTTTGCGACATAATTGCGCCGCACATGGCTCATTATTTGCTATATATTTTATAGCTGTTTAGGCAATAAATACGCCGGCTAGAGGCGTATTTATGTCTTTTTCGCGTCATATTTACGTCATATTTTAGGATTTAAGCTTATTCATCGGGAGAGAGAGCATTTTTAGCTCTAAACCCGCTTTGTGCGGCGCAGTCAAGTGTTTCAGCAGCAGACGGTAGGTGTCTAAATCGAAGGATAGGCTGGTATTGGCAGTAACGATATCGTCCAACTCAGCCTCGTTTTGCACTGTCGCCAAGTGGCACCACTGGTCAAAAATGTGCATCTCAGAGCGGCCAGTCTGCGCGTTGTACTCTCGCAAGCCAATTTTGCCAGCGTACGGCCAAACGCGCAGTTGCTGCTGCTTTAGCGCCAGCTTCAGGCGCAGATGGTGCAATTCGGGCTTTTCGCCACCGCTGCAGACGCCTTTGCAGCGGCCAATTTGGTGGGCAAAACATCTGCCTTTGCCCGACTCCAAACCCAGCGCTTGATGGCATAAGACGTGTGTATCGGCTAGCGCGCGCAGCCCGCTCAATGCTTGGTTTTTGGATCGATACACGCCGTACATTTGCCCAAATTCACGTGGCTGCAGGTCGTCACCCCGCACCAGAGTCATTTGCGGTTTGGCATTCGGGTTCTCATCCAGCCGCCAGGCACACAAGGCACGTTCACGTCGCAATTGACGGTTTAGCAGCGGCTGTAGTTCTTTGACTAACCGCGCCTCTAGCAGCAACGCGCCAAGCTCGCCCGCTGTTTCAATCCACTCGACACGGCGAATTTCCTGCGCAATTCGCATCTCGCGCGCTTCTCGCCCGGCGGCCTGAAAATGCGACATCACGCGGCTACGTAATTGGATGCTCTTGCCAACGTACAGAGGGATTTGAACGTTCTTGATGTGTGCAGAAACAGTCTGCTCAGACGGCTCACCATAAAACAAATACACACCGGCTGTCTCGGGGATATCGGCCACATTCGTCTCCAAATGCGGCGGTAGTGCGGCGCTGCCTTGCAATAAGATATGTGCCTGCTCCATAACTTTGTCTGCCCCTAGCTCTTGCATAGCCGTCTGCAAGAAACCCTGCATCAGGTCCACATCACCCATAGCGCGGTGGCGAGACAGTGTCGTCAGACCATGGCGCTGCATGATGGCGTCCAGTCCATGGCTTTTGTGCTGTGGGTAGAGTTTGCGTGACAGCCGCACGGTACACAGCGTTTTCACTCGCAGCGCCATATCCATTCGAGCATATTCGTTGAGTAAAAAACCGTGGTCAAAGCGCACGTTGTGGGCGACCAGCACCGCGCCTTCCAACAGCTTTAACAGCGTCGCGCCGACTTCGTTAAAAGGGGGCGCATCGGCCACCATGGCATTGCTGATACCGGTAAGGCTTTGAATCAGTGGCGGAATCCCCGTGCCGGGGTTGACCAGTGTGCTCCAACGCGCCACCTCTAGACCGTTTTCAACCCGCACAGCAGCGATTTCGGTGATTCGGCAATTCAGTGGGTTGCCACCGGTGGTTTCAAGGTCAAGAAGGACGTAGCAAGGCAACATAGTCAAACTAAACACTAAACCCATATTTAGCCAGCACAGCCTTCGCCGCAGGCGTTTGCAGGTAATCAAACAACGCCTTGGCACTCGGCTGTGCATTTTTGAGCAGCACCATACGCTGCTTCAAAGGCGTATGCAAGTCCTCTGGAATGATCCAATAAGCACCGCTTTGCGTGGCGACAACTTGCGCTAGCGCTAGGGACAGCGCGGTGATGCCCGCTTGCGCTGCGCCGCTGGTGACGAACTGCGTGGCTTGACTGATGTTGTCGCCTAACACCAGTTTGGGCGACAGTTGCTCCCACAGCCCTAGGTTCTGCAGTGCTTCCTTAGCGGCGCGGCCGTAAGGGGCGTGTTCGGGGTTGGCGATGGCGAATTTGCGGACGGTTTGGAGTTGCTTGGCCAGAGTCAAACGGGCTTCTGCTTCGCTTTTTGGCAATTGAACGGCAGAATTTTTAGGCAACAGCAGCGCAATGCGCCCCGTTGCGTACAAAGCGCCTTTGTCGGGGGTGAATCCGCCATCAAAGAGCGAGAACACCAAGGCCTCGTCGGCTGACATAAAGATGTCCAGCGGTAACCCCTGTGTAATTTGCCGAGCCAAGTTGCCGGACGAGCCGAACTGCAAATCAACAGCCTGCCCCGTCGCTTTGGTGAAGGTTTGGCACAGCGCGGTGAGGGCGAATTTCAGATCGCTGGCAGCGGCAACGCGCAATTTAACTGGCGCAGCAAAGCTGTCTGTGCTTAAAAAAGCAGCAGATGTTGTGCAAATTTCAATAAATCGACGTCTTCTCATTGTTCGAGGTAGCATAACCTTATGCAAATAATGCATGATAAATCAGGTAACTTGTCCGTAACTTGCAAGCTAGGTTCATAAAATTGACATGTTAGCGTGTTTCTTCGTCCTTTTGGTAGTGCTTCAAGTGGCGTCAACAGTGTGGGTCGCGTTTTCAAAGCAGGATTTCAGGCGTTAGCCGTCAGTTGGGTAAATCTGCTTTGGAAAAACGATTTTTAACTTTGGACATCTTCGGATGAATGATTCTATGAACGCACCTAGCATGATGGGCTTGAATATCAATGCCCCGACCTACGTCAAAAACGCCAAGCTGATCGCTTGGGTGGCCGAAATGGCTGCGCTGACCAAACCCGCCGCCATCTACTGGTGTGACGGCAGCGAGGAAGAATACCAGCGCCTGTGTCAATTGCTGGTCGATGCTGGCACGTTTAAAAAACTCAACCCCGCCAAGCGCCCGAACAGCTTTTTAGCGAATTCCAACCCTAGCGACGTTGCTCGCGTGGAAGACCGCACCTTCATTTGCTCTGAAAAAGAAGTGGATGCCGGCCCGACGAACTACTGGAAAGCGCCAGCAGAAATGCGCGCGACACTGAACCCGCTGTTCGACGGCTGTATGGCTGGTCGCACCATGTACGTGGTGCCTTTCTCCATGGGCCCGCTTGGCAGCCCGATTGCCCACATCGGCATTGAGCTGTCCGACAGCGCGTACGTCGCGGTGAACCAAAAAATCATGACCCGTATGGGCAAAGCGGTGTATGACATCATTGGCACCAATGGCGATTTCGTGCCTTGTGTGCACACTGTTGGCGCGCCTTTGGCTGCTGGTGAAAAAGACGTGACGTGGCCGTGCAACGACACCAAATACATCGTCCACTACCCTGAAACCCGCGAAATCTGGAGCTATGGCTCAGGCTACGGCGGCAACGCTTTGTTGGGCAAAAAGTGCTTTGCGCTGCGCATTGCGTCCAATATGGGACGTGACGAAGGTTGGTTGGCTGAGCACATGTTGATTTTGGGTGTGACCAATCCGCAAGGGAAGAAATACCACGTCGCAGCAGCTTTCCCGTCGGCTTGCGGCAAAACCAACTTCTCCATGCTGGTGCCGCCAGCCGGTTTTGAAGGCTGGAAAGTAACCACCATTGGTGACGATATCGCTTGGGTCAAACCCGGCGCTGATGGAAAAATGTACGCCATCAACCCTGAAGCGGGCTACTTTGGCGTGGCACCGGGCACGAACATGCTGACGAATCCGAACTGCATGTTGAGCCTGAACAAAGACACGATTTTCACCAACGTCGGTTTGACCGACGACGGCGATGTCTGGTGGGAAGGCATGGAAGCCGATTTGCCAGTGCCTGCGCACTTGATCGACTGGCAAGGCAAAGACTGGACACCGCAAATCGCCAAAGAAACAGGCGCAAAAGCTGCGCATCCGAACTCCCGCTTCACCGTCGCTGCGACCAACAACCCCGCGCTTGACCCCGAGTGGAACAACCCCGCTGGCGTCGCGATTGACGCCTTCATCTTCGGCGGCCGCCGCTCCACGACCGTGCCTTTGGTCTCCGAAGGCCGCAACTGGGTCGAAGGCGTCTACATGGCCGCGACCATGGGTTCAGAGACGACAGCAGCTATCGCCGGCCAGCAAGGCGTGGTGCGCCGCGACCCGTTTGCCATGATCGCCTTCTGTGGCTACAACATGAGCGACTACTTCCAACATTGGCTCAATATCGGCGAAAAAATCAAAGCCGCCGGTGAAAAAACGGGTGTTAAGCAGCCGAAAATCTTTTGTGCCAACTGGTTCCGCAAAGACGCCGCCGGCAAGTTTGTCTGGCCAGGCTACGGCGAAAACATGCGCGTGCTGGCTTGGATGATTGATCGTATTGAAGGCAAAGCAACGGGCGTGGATCAACCGTTCGGCGTCAGCCCAACTTATGGTGAAATCAACTGGAATGGCTTGGATTTCAGCGAACAGCAATTCAACACCGTCACCAGCTTCGACAAAGCCGCGTGGACGGATGAGTTGAAATTGCACGATGAACTGTTCACCAAACTGGCTTATCACCTGCCAAAAGAGTTGAGCGATACGAAAGACAAGCTGGCGAAGGCTATTGCGGCTTAAAAAACCTGTAAAACGTCAAAAATAGGCATAAATATCGCTCTAGCCGGCGTATTTATTGCCTAGTCAGCTATATAAAGCATAGCAATTATAGAGAATTTCGCTCTGCAAGTATTTCCGGTAGCGCTTTGACTTGCACATACAGCGGCGTGAAGTCTGGTGCTGTCATGTCAAAGAGTTGCTGAAAGCTGTCGATCACAAAATACGTCTGCTGGTAGCTGTCAATCTTGTAGCGCGTGCGCATGGTGCGCACTGGGTCAAGCGGCAGGCGTTGTGGTTCGGGGCTGTTGACAGCGTATTGCAGCTCACCACTGGAGCTGAGAATACCCGCTCCATATGCGCGTAGCCCATCGGCTTGTTGCATCAAGCCAAACTCAATCGTGTACCAATACAGGCGCGACAACTGCTCGCACGCGTCCAAACCATGCGCCTTCAGGCCGCCCACGCCGTAGGCCTGCATGTGGTCGGCAAACACGGGGTTGAACAGCAGCGGCACATGGCCAAACAGGTCGTGAAAGACGTCCGGTTCGACGATGTAATCAAACTCTTCGGGGGTGCGAATCCAATCGGTTACAGGAAATTTGCGTTCGGACAGCAATGTAAAAAAAGCCACCTCAGGAATCAGCCCCGGCACGGCGACAACCTGCCAACCCGTTGCTGGGAGGAGCTTCGCGTTGATGTCGTCAAAACGCGGAATCTGGTTGCTCGCGCGTAGAGATGGCAGCGCAGCAATGAACTCATCGCACGCCAAACCCGGGAGCAAGGCACTTTGCCGCGCATACAAGCGCCTGTAGGTGTCGTGGTCTTGCGCGGTGTAGATGGCGTAGTTTTGCGGGCAGGTGTAGTCGCTGCTTACCAAGCCATCACGCGAGTAATCACCGCGCGGTGGACGGTCTGAGTTGCCATAGGTGGCCGTTGTGACGACAGTTTGCCCAGGTTGTTTAGTCAATTTTGATGCCTGCTGCTTTGATCAGCGCTCCATATTTAGCATGTTCGGTCTGCACAAATTTGGTAAATTCTGCAGGGCTTAAACGTTCGGGCGTGAAGCCCATTTTGCTAAATTTGTCTTTGTTCTCAGGTGCGTTCATGGCCTCAGTAAACGCGGTGGCGTATTTCTGAACATCAGTATCAGCCACATGACTGGGCGCAAATATGCCGAACCAGGTGGACACGTCAAAGCCTTTGATGCTGTCGTTGATGGGTGGCACCCCGGGTAAAGCTTCGCTACGTTTTTGCGTGGTAACACCCAAAGCCAGCAATTTGCCAGCGCGGATTTGCGGCAGGGCAGATGCTAGGTTATCAAACATCACGTCCACATTGCCGGACAACAGCCCCATTTGCGCTGGCCCCGCACCGAGGTAAGGAATATGCACCATACTGGTTTTGGTCAGTGACTTCAACATTTCCCCCGAGATGTGGCCAATGCTGCCGTTGCCGCCCGAGCTGTAATTCAGCTTACCGGGGTTCTTTTTGATGTGAGCAACCAAGTCTGCCGTGCTGCGAATATTGAGTTTGGCCGCCACATCGGCGTTGATGACCAAGACGTTAGGAATTTGCGCCACCAAACTCACGGGTTTGAAGTCTTTGAGGGGGTCGAAAGGGTAATTTGGCATCAACCACGGGTTGGCGGCGTGGGTGGCGACCGCGCCCATGAGTAGTTGGTTACTGCCTACGGCGGATTTGGCGACTTGGTTCGCCCCAATCGTGCCGCCAGCGCCGGGTTTGTTGTCAACGATGATAGTGCTGTCTAGCCTAGCGCGTGAGCCTTCGGCCAAGATGCGGGCAGAAATGTCCAAGGGGCCGCCAGCGGGATAAGGCACGACGATGGTGACGGTTTTTGCTGTGTTTTGGGCAAAAATGGCCGCTGGCAGGGTCATCAGCACGACCGACAATATTGTGGCAAATCTTGAAACAAGCATACGAGACATAAAAATCCTTATAAACAACAGCTCATATCGTAAACGCAAGCTTTAAAGCAGCTCGAAAAAGAGTCAAAAAGGGCGTAAAAATCACCAAAAACAAGGGTATTACATCTAAATACCCGTATATTTTGCCGCTACGCAACAATTTCACTGGTAATTCTAGGGAAAACCCTCATACTGAAAGCATGGAAAAAATAAACAGCCTCTTGAGTTTGCCTAAGAGCTTGAACATGGTACCAATACGGTCGCTAGGTAAACGCCATCGCGGGCGTATCGTGAAGCATTTGCTAGAGTTGGATGAGCAAGATCGCTACCTGCGCTTTGGATACTTCGCGACGGACGAACAGATAAGCCGTTACGTGGAAGAACTCAACTTTGAGCGTGACGATATTTATGGCATTTTCAACCGCAAGTTGGATTTGATTGCGATGGCGCATGTGGCGATGGCCGATGCGCCAGAGACAAGTTCGCTAGATGACTTAATGAAACACCTGACCTCAAAGCACGCTGAATTTGGCGTTTCAGTGTTGAAGTCGGTGCGCGGTCGTGGTTATGGCGCACTTTTGTTTGACCGCGCCATCACCCACGCCCGCAATGAAGGGCGTGACACCATGTACATCCATGCGTTGACGGAAAACACCGCTATGCTGAAAATCGCTCGCAAGGCTGGTGCCACCGTAGAGCGCAGCGGCTCAGAATCAGACGCTTATTTGAAATTACCCGAGGCGACACTGAGAACCCGTTTGACCGAAATCGTCGAAGACCAAATGGCGGAGTTTGACTACGGCTTCAAACAGCAAGCCAAACAGCTTCAAGAGCGCTTTGATGCCGTGCAAAAAGAGCCAGCTGATCCGGTTTAAAACGGATCATTAGTCACAGTCACTGGAATCCGCTATCCTAGAGGCTTCGCAACAACTGCGCTCAGACCATTTGTCGTGAGTGCGCATAACGTGTCAGAACCCCCTTCAGCGTCAACAACCAACCCTAACCATGCTGACAAACGGTCTTTGTTTCAAAAAATAGCCGAGTTCATCAACCCAGGGCCAGATTCTAAAGACGAGTTGTTTGAAACGTTGGCGGATGCGGAAGACAACGACGTGATCGGTGCGCAAAGCCGTGCCATGCTGGAGGGTGTGATTCGCATGGCCGACATGAGCGCTGGCGATGTGATGGTGCCCGTCTCGCGCATTGATTTGCTCAACATTGATTCCACTATGGACGAGTTGATGCACCAAGTAATTCGCACGGCGCATTCACGTTTTCCGGTGTATGAGGGCGAAAAAGACAATATTCTTGGCATTTTGATGGCCAAAGACCTGTTGAAATTGCAGCGCGCGCCCGAATTGAACATCCGCGCCCTGCTGCGCCCACCCGTTTTTGTACCCGAAACCAAGGGCTTGAACGACTTATTGCGCGAATTCCGCGGCAATCGCAACCATTTAGCCATTGTGATTGACGAATTTGGCCGGATGGCGGGTTTGCTCACGATTGAGGACGTGCTGGAAGAAATCGTCGGTGAAATCGAAGACGAATTCGACATTGTGGAAGATGAAGGCGACATTTTTGGCCTAGCTGACAAAACATACCGCGTCAGCGGCGACACGGCGATTGAGCGTGTCAACGACGCTTTCAAGGTTACCTTGCTAGAGTCAGACTCCAACAACCAATTCGATACCATTGGCGGCCTCGTCGCCCACGAGATGGGCCATGTGCCCAAGCGCGGTGAAAGCACCATCTTGAATGGCTTGAGCTTCACAGTACTGCACACCAAAGGCGGCGCGGTGAAGTGGTTCAAAGTCATGCCAGCCCATATGGCTGAGTGAGTTGGAGGCCTAGGCGCATGCAACTTGTGGTGCTGATGGTCGCTGGCTGGCTGCAATCAGTCAGCTTGGCGTGGCCTTTTAGTTCTGAGATTCCCGTTCTGGGCATTCTGCGCGGCCAATCACTGTGGTGGCTGCAGCTCTTGGCGATGGCGGTGTTTGCCAAATCGCTTTTAAGTGCAAACGGCATGAAACAAACCGCTTGGCGGAGCTGGGTTTTCAGCACAGCCTGGATGTGCGGCAGCATCTGGTGGCTCTATATTTCCATGCACACCTACGGTGGTTTGTCCAGCTGGCTAGCGGCGTTTGCTGTGTTGTTACTTAGCAGCTGTTTGGCGTTGTTTTACATGCTGGTTTGCATGATTTTTCATCAAATAACGACAAACAACGTCAAAATCAAGGCAAATTCGGCTGTAGCCGGCGTATTTAATGCCTATAATGCTATCATTTTTGCATCATGTTGGATGTTGGCAGAAATGGCCCGTGGCACGTGGTTGACGGGTTTTCCGTGGGGTGCCATCGGCTACGCGCATGTAGACGGCCCATTTGCCAGTTTAGCGCCGTATGTTGGCGTGTATGGCATGAGTTTTGTTACGGCCTACGTTGCGATGTTGCTGATGCAGTTGTTGATATCAGTGTTTAGAAAACTTAACAATCCTGTCATTTTTCAAAGCGCAGCAATCGCGGCTTTGCTGTTGGTGTTGCCAAAGTTAGCACTGCCTTTGGTGTCGCCGGCAGCAGAAAAAACACCGCCCATGCAGGTCACCTTGTTGCAAGGCAATATTCCTCAAAACGAAAAATTTCAAGCAGGCACCGGCATGGCGACCGCTTTGAGTTGGTATGCCGAACAGTTAGAAAAAGTGCAAACCGGTCTGGTCGTCACCCCCGAAACCGCCATTCCCTTGTTGCCGCAAAACCTACCCCCCGACTATCTGTTGAAAATACAACAGCCCTTCAAAGTCGCAAACGGTCAAAAAGCGGCGCTGATTGGCATCCCCATGGGCAACCGCAGCGCTGGTTTTAGCAACAGCGTGATGGGTTTCAAGCCCACGCCGTTAGCGTTGACCGCACCTTACCAATACGACAAACACCACCTCGTACCCTTTGGCGAGTTTATTCCGCCTTTTGCGCAATGGTTCATTGATTTGATGAAGATGCCGCTGGGTGCGTTCAACCGTGGCGGTTTGAATCAGCCACCGTTTTACTGGCAAGGCGAGCGCTTAGGGCTGAACATTTGCTACGAAGACTTGTTTGGCGAAGAGCTGGCACAGCGTTTTGCCAACCCCGCCACAGCGCCCACGATTCTGGTCAACCTCACCAATATTGCGTGGTTTGGCAACACGATAGCGATAGATCAGCACCTCAACATCGCCAGATTGCGCTCTATGGAGCTATCAAGACCGTCGATTCGCGCGACTAATACGGGCGCGACGGTCATCATAGATACGCAAGGTAACGTCACCCAATCGCTAGAGCGGCACACGCGCGGTGTGCTGGTCGGGCAAGTGCTGGGCAACAACGAAATCACGCCCTATGCGGCCTGGGCATCGCGCTTTTGGCTATGGCCGTTGTGGTTTTTGGGGTTGGGAATCGTTCTGTTTGCTTTCTGGCGGGTGCGTGGCAAGTAAAATCAAGTCACTATGCTCACATTTCAGCAAATCATTCTCAAACTCCAGTCCTATTGGGACGCCCAAGGCTGTGCCCTTTTACAACCCTACGACATGGAAGTCGGCGCGGGTACATCGCACACCGCGACTTTTTTAAGAGCACTCGGCCCTGAGCCATGGAAAGCCGCCTACGTGCAGCCCAGCCGTCGCCCAAAAGACGGCCGCTATGGCGAAAACCCAAACCGTTTGCAGCACTATTACCAATACCAAGTGGTGTTGAAGCCCGCACCCGCCAATATCTTGGATTTGTACCTCGGCTCGCTCGAAGCTTTGGGCTTTGATTTGAAGAAAAACGACGTCCGTTTTGTCGAAGACGACTGGGAAAACCCAACGTTGGGCGCCTGGGGCTTGGGCTGGGAAGTTTGGCTCAACGGCATGGAGGTGACGCAATTCACCTACTTCCAGCAGGTCGGCGGTATCGATTGCAAGCCGATCACCGGCGAAATCACCTACGGCTTGGAGCGCCTGGCCATGTATTTGCAGGGCGTTGACAGTGTTTATGACCTGAAATACACAGAAACCATGAGCTATGGCGATGTGTACCTGCAGAACGAAAAAGAGCAATCCGCCTACAACTTCGAGCACAGTGACGTGGACTTCCTGTTTACCGCCTTCACCGCGCACGAAAAGCAGGCCAAGTATTTGATGGAGCAGCAACTCGCCCTGCCCGCCTACGAGCAGGTGCTCAAAGCGGCGCATACCTTCAATTTGTTGGATGCACGCGGCAGCATCAGCGTGACCGAGCGGGCTGCCTACATGGGCCGCATCCGCAACATCTCGCGTAGCGTCGCGCAAAGTTATCTTGAGAGCCGTGAACGGCTCGGCTACCCCATGGCGCCGCGCGACTGGGTGGCGCAGGTGGCACCCGTCATGCCTACTTCGCCCGCCAAGAAGGCGGAGAAGGCAGTATGACTATGACAACCCAAAACTTACTTGTTGAACTGTTCGTAGAAGAACTCCCCCCCAAAGCTCTGAAAAAACTCGGCGAAGCCTTTGCCAGCACGCTGGCGGCGTCCCTGCAAAGCCAGGGCTTGGCGAATGCAGACGCTTTGGTCACCCCATATGCCACGCCACGTCGGCTGGCAGCGCACATTACCGCTGTGGCGGCGCAAGCGGCTGACAAAGCCGTGTCGCAAAAACTCATGCCAGTGAGCGTGGGTTTGGATACTGCCGGTAACGCCACGCCAGCGTTGCTGAAGAAATTGCAAGCCTTGGGTGCAGATGCCTCCGCCGTTGCGGGTTTAAAGCGCGCGCCAGATGGCAAAGCCGAAGCTCTGTTTTACGACAGCCAAGTCACAGGCGTCTTGCTGGCCGAAGGTTTGCAGAAAGCCGTATCCGAGGCGATTGCCAAGCTGCCCATCTCCAAAGTGATGAGCTACCAGTTGGCACAAAACTGCGAGATGCCAGGTTGGAGCAGTGTCAGTTTTGTCCGTCCTGCTCATAAATTAATAGTACTACATGGAATAAATACGCCGGCTATCACTGTTTTAGGTCTTAAATCAGGACGTGAAACGCTGGGACACCGGTTTGAAGCTACAGTGTCACCCGTTGTCATTCAAGATGCCGACAGCTACGCTGCAACCTTACTCAAAGACGGCGCAGTCATTGCCAGCTTTGCCGAGCGCCGTGCAGAGATTGAACGTCAGCTCAAAGCGGCAGCGGTCAAAGTCGGCACTGACGATGGCACGACGTATACCCCGATTGACGATGCCGCCCTTCTGGACGAAGTGACAGGCTTGGTTGAGCGCCCCAATGTGCTGATTTGCACGTTTGAAAAAGAGTTTTTGGATGTGCCGCAGGAATGCCTGATTTTGACCATGAAGGCGAATCAAAAATACTTCCCACTGCTGGACGCTGCCGGCAAGCTAAGCAACAAGTTTTTGGTCGTCAGCAACATCAACCCGGCAGATGCCAGCGCCGTGATAGGTGGCAACGAGCGCGTGGTGCGCCCGCGCTTGGCCGACGCCAAGTTTTTCTTTGACCAAGATCGTAAAAAGACGCTGGAATCTCGAGTGGCGGGGTTGGACAAGGTGGTGTATCACAACAAA